>JBNAVN010000028.1:0-32063 GCA_049700315.1 bacterium | reverse complement strand
GGCAATAATGCCACCAATAAGACAGAAACCAAACCTATCATGTTTTACCTCCTTTCCTGTTTATACAGATAGATAAAGATCCTCTTAGATTTTCATCCCCTTTGTTCTCAGGTCAATAATTCCAATAACACCACCCCCTTTCCCTTTTCAACCCTAATTATATATATATTATACCCTAATTTCCTGAATTGTCAAGGGGAAAAGATAAGAGTTTTAGTTTATCTTTAAATTGGCGCCTATTCCAAATTGATTGACCATATAGTGTGTGCCATCGTTATTACCCCAGAGCCAGTTTATCTCCGGCAAAAAAATGATTCTTGTACCCAGGGCAAAACCAAAACAATGACCAATGTGTGATATTTTTCTTGGTGGTCTATCAGAATGTTCCTGTCTATCACGATAGTGAATTGAATAAATTATCTTTGGTGTGTATAAAAATTCTATTCCATGCGTCAGATTCTTCTCTATGAGCAATGTGCCATAAAAATCATAGACATAATCTGTAACATAACCGATTCTTGTCCCTTTCATATATCCAAAACCAAATTTAAGTGCACTGGTTATCATTTTGTCCCATAATTGATATTTTATTGAAGCAACACCAGCAGTGGGATAGGAGTATTTCAGTTCAAATTCAAAGTTTTTGACAATGCCGGTTCTCGCCCAGACATCAAACCTTCTTTCATCATAGGCAATTGTATCATTGGTTCCACTATATATGCAGTAGTTGTCAATGCCAAAGCCCAGTCCATATTCTCCTGAACCCAAACCATGGGCTTCATCATAAGTGCAATAACTTTGAGACCAGGTAATTGGCAAATTCTGAGTCAATATGAAAAATATAATTAACAATTAGTGCGCACCTTGACGTTTAAGAACCGTTAATGCAGTTTTCATGAAAATTTTCAGATCCAGTCGTATAGAAATATTGTTTATGTATTCAAGGTCATAATCAAGTTTCCTTTTTACATCTTCTATGGTCTGGTCATAAGAGTATTTCACCTGTGCAAGTCCAGTAATGCCAGGATGAACTGTCTGACGCAGTGGATAAAGAGGGATTTGATCAATAAACCTGGATACAAAATGAGGTCTTTCAGGTCTTGGTCCAATGAAACTCATATCGCCGACCAGGACATTCAAAAGTTGGGGAAGTTCATCAAGGCGGAAAGGTCTCATAATTCTTCCCATACGGGTAATTCTTTTGTCATTCTTCTTTGCCCAGATAGGTCCGGTATGTTTTTCAGCATCTTGAATCATTGAACGAAATTTGATCAGAGAGAATTTTTTACCGCGAAAACCAACCCTTTTTTGCGTGTAGAAAATTGGTCCGGGGGTATCAATTTTTATTAATATGGCGATCGCCACCATTAATGGGAAGAGAAATAATAGAGCAATAAGTGATATCAAGATGTCAGTTAGTCTCTTCAAAAAACGATCCCAGGCTGAAAGGGGGTGAAATATGATTTGCAGAAGATTTGAATCTGGAACCTTTTTTATGAGAAAATGCTGATAAACCAGGGGATATAATTTGGGTGAGACAAATATTCCGTATTTGCTTTCGGTAAATTGAGAGATTAGATGCAGGACATTCATCTGTGCCTGCCCATTGCTATCAATAATTATTCCATCAATCTTGTTTTCTTTGAAAATTCTACCGGGCAGATCAGGAGTCATTTCAGAAAATCTTATTTCTTTTACTGCAGAAAATCCTTCATATGCAGAAGTATTTTCACCGTTTTTGAAGACAATGACCCGGTGTGGCGTTTTTCTTGCATATTCACCGACAATGCCCCAGAACATAAATCGCCAGATCAACAATGAGGAACACAAAATACAGTATGAAGGCAAAAATCCTTTAGCCTTGAAAAAATCTATGTTCATAAGATAGGCAAAGGAAAGGAGAATCACCATACCCAATAGTATCCCTTTAAGCAGCGAAAAAAGTCCATTCATAATCTGAATCTGGGATCGGGTCTTATATAAATCAAATGATTGGAAAACGAAAAGCCAGAATACAAGCAAACCAAGGTTAGCAATAATTGCGTGCTGGCTCGTTGCTGGCTGATTTATCGCTGAGGCTCGCCAGCTTATAGAAAATGCACAGAATAATATTATTGAATCACCAAGAAGGTTAACAATTAATTCGGTTTTTCTCGTCATCCAACATCTTAATGGGCGTTATCTGACCTCCTCAATCATATTATCATTATATTCAAAAAGTTGATCTTGTCAATAGGCAAAAACATAGTGCTTGATTTTTTGAAAAAGTCCATTATAATCTATCCAATGAGAAGAACTGTCTGGGAACAACTGAATAGTGTAAAGCCAGGGGTGATTGCCCTTTTTGATCCTGACCGAATTTCGCAGAATAAGATTTCCTCAATTACAAAATATATCTCTGATTGCAATGTGAGTGCAATACTCGTGGGTTCATCGCTTTTAAAAAGTGAAGACTTTGACGGTTTTGTCGCACAGGTTAAGAAAATGGCAGGTTGTCCGGTCATACTTTTTCCAGGTGGTTCTCATCAGATTTCAAAATATGCAGATGGTATATTTTTCCTTTCACTTTTGAGTGGGCGCAATCCGGAATTTTTGATTGGCGAGCATGTGAAATCTGTTTTTCTAATAAAATCATATGGATTGGAAGTAATTCCTGTTGGTTATATACTAATTTCATCCAACAATTATACTGCAGTAGAGTACATCTCCAATACCAGGCCAATTCCCCGTAATAAACCCGAGATTGCTGTCGCCCATGCGATTGCTGGTGAATATTTAGGGATGAAGGCAATCTATCTTGAAGCTGGCAGTGGTGCCAGAGACCCTGTCCCAGAATCATTGATTAGAGAAGTAAGAAAGCATATTTCTATTCCATTGATTGTGGGTGGTGGTATAAGAACAGAAGGTAATGCAAAAAGGATCTTAAATGCTGGAGCGGATTTTATTGTATTGGGAAGCATTATTGAAAAATCTCCGACACGATTTAGAAAGATTGTTCAATTTATTGAACGCAAACATTTAGTTTTTAGAAATTGAAAATTATTGATACACAAAGGAGATAAGAAATGAATGTTTTAATTGTTGGTGGTGGGGGTAGAGAACACGCCCTTGCCTGGAAGATTCATAAATCAAAGAAGGTGAAGAATCTATATGCAGCACCAGGTAATCCCGGAATTGCAAAGATTGCCACCTGTGCAAATATTTTACCTACTGACATAAATGGACTGATGAGGTTTGCCAAAGAGAAAAACATTGACCTTACTGTGGTTGGCCCTGAATTGCCTCTTGCCTTAGGTATTGTTGATGAATTCAACAAGAATGGCTTAAAGATTTTTGGACCAACAAAGGGTGCGAGCAGGATTGAATCTGATAAATCATTTGCCCGGGAGTTTATGGCACAATATGGAATTCCTTCGCCGAAATTCCAGATCTATGATAATGCCTCACAGGCGCTAAAATATCTGAAGACAACCAATACTTTTCCGGTAGTGGTAAAAGCCGCTGGTTTAGCAAGTGGTAAGGGTGTTATTATTGTTAACAACAAAAATGAATATGAAAAAGTTGTAGATGAAATTCTTGTTCAACATAAACTTGGTGAAGCAGGTAAGAGGATTGTGGTAGAGGAATTTCTAACCGGGCAGGAGTGTTCAATATTTGCGCTTACCGATGGTTTGAGAATACTTTTTCTTCCGTCAGCCCAGGACCACAAACGGTTGTATGACAGAAATCGCGGTCCCAATACAGGCGGTATGGGTGCGTATTCGCCTTACCCAACAAACAAACGGGTTACCAATATTATCCATCAGGTGATAATCCAACCGACAATTCTCTGTCTCCATGATTTGGGCGTTCCCTACAAGGGTGTTCTTTATGCAGGTTTGATCATAACTGCTTCAGGACCCAAAGTTCTTGAATTCAATTGTCGTTTTGGTGATCCTGAAACCCAGGCAATGATGCCCTTAATTGAAAATGATATTATTGATTTATTTGTTGGAGTTGTGGAAAACAATTTTCAGGATGTGCAGATAAAACTTAAGAATCTATGGTCAATTTGTGTAGTTCTGGTGTCCGCTGGCTACCCATATGATTACAAGATTGGAGAAGAGATACACATTAAGGAACAACTTGAGTCAAGCAGTCTGCTTTTTCATGCAGGAACCAAAATGGAAGATGGTAAACTTGTTACCGCAGGAGGCAGGGTATTGAATGTTGTTTGCGCTGCAGACAATTTGAGACTTGCCAAACTAAAGGCTTACGAGGAGATCAAGAAGATACACTTCAATGGAATGTTTTATCGTAAGGATATTGGCACAAGTGGCATGAAAAAGATGAAACGAAAAAGGAAGGTGCGATAAGATCTGGTTATGATAACGAGAATTTCAGATGACATAGAGGGATACAGAAAAATTGAGAAAATCCTGAATAATAATGGAATAGTATGTTTACCAACTGATACTATTTATGGTTTTGCAGTTGATGGCACAAACCCTGAGGCAATAAGACGGCTTCATGATCTAAAAAAAAGAGATAAAAAACCTTTTACCTTCTTTGTTAGTCGCAGTCTCCTGCAAAATTATGTGATAATATCCAAGAGAAAAATCGTTGATTACTTTGTGCCTGGTCCACTAACCGTAATTTTGAAAAAGAATCCAGACGGTAAATTGGCTGTTGATGGCGACAATATTGGTTTCAGAATCCCGGATTTGAGTTTCGTCATAAATTTCCTTGATTACTATAAAAAGCCCATTGCGGTCACAAGTGCCAATATTTCCGGAGAACCAGAACTCCATGAACCAAAGGAAATCGCAGATAGATTCCCGGAAATTGAGATGATAATTGACGCAGGACCTTTGTATGAAAAGCCATCAACAGTTATTGATTTGACTGCCCCCATTCCTGTGATTTATAGAAAGGGAGCGGTTCCTATCTTGCAAATTGAAAGAGTTTATGGCAGAAGGATAAAACTTGATCCTTCATTGAAATTCAACCTGTTATTTGTTTGCTCGGGCAATTCCTGTCGTAGTCCAATGGCTGAAGGAATTATTAAAACAATGATTGATAAGCGATATGTACAGGTTAGGTCTGCCGGGACCGCAGCAATGGATGGATTGCCGGCAAGTGATAATGCTCGCAGTGTGGTAAATGAGTTCAACGGTGATATTTCGGCTCACCGAACAAGATATCTCACAAAAGAAATGATTGATGAGGCAGATTTAGTGCTTGTAATGGAGTACAAACACTATGAAACTGTCCTGGAACTGGCACCAAATGCAACGATAAAGACATTTTTGCTAAAAGAATACAAGAGACGCACAAAATACAATGAAGTTTCTGATCCTGTGGGCAAAGATTTGGAAGCCTATCGGAATACTGCCCTGGAAATGTACCCATCACTCAAGTTTGTTGCTGAAGATATAAAAAGAAGGTTGCTAACATAATGAAAGTTACCGTTGCTGGCTACAATCTTGATGCACATATAATAAAGGAACTCTCAAAAAATAGAAAGGATATTGTTCTTACACCTGAGACCATTTCTGCAGCGTATGCCCGTATAAGTAGAAGTGCAAAATCGGTTAGTGCCTTGAGAAAGGAGGCATTGGAAGAAATTGAAAAGGCGAGACGTTCTAATAGAAGAATAATTTTTGAAATGAGTCATCACTCAATTGCTGAACATGCGGTATTCAATTTTGATATCACCGGCATCTCTCGCCGTGCAGTGGAAGAATTTGAGAGATTCAGACTCTGTTCTTATACCGAAAAATCCCAGCGGTATGTCACCTTAAAAGGTGATTATGTAATTCCGGAAGAAATCAAAAGGACAAGATTTTTGAATGAATACTGTGAAATTATTGAACTGCAGAATAATCTATATAAAAAACTATTTGAGACATTGAAATCGTCTATGCTTAAAAAATATCCTGTAAAGAGAGACAGAAAATCATATAAGTTGATTGAAAATTCTGCAAAAGAAGATGCTCGCTACATTCTTGCCCTTGCAACCGAGACGCAACTTGGTGCTACGATAAACGCCCGTAACCTTGAATTAATGATTCGCAGATTTGCCAGCCACCCGCTTACCGAAATCAGAGATATTGGAGAGAGATTGTATCATCAGGTAAGAGGGATCGCACCATCTATAATCCTCTTCTGCCAGGCAAATGATTATGACCAGAAAACATATCCTGAGTTACAGAAATATTGTAAAAGTATCAAGGTAAAGGATACAGATTTACAGTCTGGGGTTGCAATTGAGGACTATACGAGAAATGGGGATGATATGATTCTCGCTGCACTGCTTTATCATAGCAAAAGGGGTGATTTTAGAAGTTGTTTAAATGCTGTTAAAAAAATGACCAGGAAGGCAAAGATGGAATTGTTCAAGAAGGCATGCCAGTATCTGGAATTGTATGATAGTCTTTTAAGGGAATTTGAACTTGTCAATTATACATTCTCAGCCGTGGTATCAGGTGGATGTTTTGGTCAGTTGAAGCGCCACCGCATTATGACTTTGATAAATCAGGAGTATGATCCAACATTGGGTATCACAATTCCGCCTTCAATTAAAGAAATAAAAATGGATGGAGAATTTAGAAAAGTTATAGACAAAACAGAAAAATTATATAAAAGAATTTCAAGGGTTGCGTCAATTAGTGCGGGTTCTTACATCTTAACGAATGCCCACAGAAAAAGGGTTTTGATGAATTTGAACTTAAGGGAATTGTGTCATATTGCAAGATTGCGTGAGGACCCAACTGCTCAGTGGGATATTCAGGATATTGCAAGGGCAATGAGTAATGAGGCAAAAAAAGTTACACCAATAACAACCTTGCTTCTGTGCAGTAAAACTGATTATCCTGATGTTTACTACAGATTATTTAAGAAATTTCCGAAGGTGACAAGTGTACCACCACCGGGTTAGTAAAATATCTTAAAAGTAACTATGTCAAAATGGGTGAGTAAATACAGAGGTGAGGCCGGTGAAGATCTAATCATTCGCAATAAAAAAATTCCTGCGGTGATTGTGCAGATTTTAAAGAATCGCGGGTACACAACACCTCAAGCAATAGAGGAGTTTTTTGCCCCATCAATCAATAGTCTATATGATCCGTTTTTGATTATGGATATGGAAAAAGCAGTGGAAAGGATCAAGATTGCAATTGAAAAGAAGGAAAAAATCCTTATCCATGGTGATTATGATGCAGACGGGATTACGGGTGTTGCCCTTTTGTACAGAAATTTCAAGAAGTTTGGGTTGAATGTGGATTACTATATTCCCAACAGAATCCTTGAGGGCTATGGGGTTTCTATGGCGGGAATAGATTATGCGATTGAAAAGAACTATTCATTGATAATCACAGTTGATTGCGGAATCACTGCTTTTGAAGAGCTGAGTTATGCAAAATCAAAAAATATAGATGTTATTGTTTGCGATCATCATAATCCAAAAATTGAACTTCCCGAAGCGTATGCCTTGCTCAATCCTAAGTTGCCGCAATGTGATTACCCTTTTAAGGAACTTTCCGGAGTTGGGGTCGCATTCAAATACCTTCAGGCAATTTATCGGGTTCTAAATATTGATGAAAAACAATTATTTTCAGACCTTGACCTTGTCGCCTTGGGTAGTGTTACGGATGTTGTACCATTGATTGACGAAAATCGTTATCTTGTAATAATGGGATTGAAAAAAATGCGCAATAGCAAAAAGGCTGGTATTCAAGCATTGATAAAGGTGGCAGGCTTGAGTGGAGATTTGACTGCTTATCATCTTGGGTTTATCATAGGACCGAGGATCAATGCCTGTGGCAGGTTGCAGGATGCAAGGTCCGGAGTTGATCTCTTGATAACAGATGATTATAATAAGGCATTCAATCTTGCCCAGGAACTCTCTGCTGACAATCAAAGGCGCCAGCAGATAGAGGACGAAATTTTGGATGAAGCAATCAAAATGATTGAAGAGAATAGACTGTATGATAGGCGTGTGATTGCCGTAGGAAAAGAGGACTGGCATGAAGGTGTTGTTGGAATTGTAGCCTCAAGGATTGTGGAAGAATATGCAAAACCAGCCATTGTTTTGACGGTAAAAGAAGAAACTGCCAAGGGCTCAGCACGTTCAGTCAGTGGATTTGATATTGCTGAGGCATTGAATTTCTGTTCTGATCTCCTGTTGAGTTTTGGTGGGCATAAGCAGGCAGCAGGACTTGAATTACTGAGAAAAAATTTTGATCTTTTTGTGGAGAAAATAAATCAATATGCACAGAGTTTTGATGAGGGCATATTTACGAAAAAACATTACTATGATATGAAACTTGATTTGAAAGATATAACCGAAGATGTTGTATATTTTTTGAAATACTTTGAACCCACGGGCATGGAAAATCCCCAGCCAGTGTTTTTGGGTGAAAATTTTGAGGTTGTTGGTGTGCCGATCGTTGTGGGAAATGAGCATCTAAAATTCTCTTTGAGAAAGGACAAAATTGTATTTCCGGCAATCGCATTCTACCATGCAGACAAAATACTCAATATGATTCCAGGAAAGACAATGGTTGATTGCTTGTATACGATATTTGAAGATTCACTCGTGGGTAAAAAAAAGATTGTTCTGCGGGTAAAGGAATTGAGAAATGTGGAAGTTGATTGAAGAATCTGGTTTGAAATATTTTCAATTTGTTTTTGAAGATAAGGTTTCTCTTTACTCAACCAGATACGGAACCGAAAAATTCCTTGAAAAGTTCAAACCAGTTATGTTAAAACAGATACATTCAGACATTATTGTTGATATTGATGCCGAGCAGAAGACAACAGGCGATGGATTGATTACCTCAGGTAATCAATGTATTGGTGTAAAAATTGCTGATTGCCTGCCGGTATATTTATTTTCAAAAGAAAGGATTGTAATATTACATTGTGGCTGGCGTTCAATAATTAATGGTATTTTGAAAAAGGTACAGGATATTTTAAGGGATTACAAATATGTTCTTGGCGCAGGGATTGGTTCTTGTTGTTATGAAATCAAATCTGATGTTGCATCACTATATGACAAAAATTATCCTGAAGCAGTGATAAGAAGAGATGGTAAAATCTATCTTGATTTGAAAAGAACAGTCATGATGGAGCTCGGCAGGGAGAATCTTATTGCGGATTTAGATTTCTGTACATTCTGTAATATGTCGTTTTTTTATTCTCACCGGCGCGGAGATAAGGAACGCAATTATGCAGTGGTGATGAAGATTCATACCTGAAAAAATCCTTTGGATTACCGTGAAACGTGGAATGTGAAACGGACAGGACAAAGAAGAAAATAATGTGGGAGGCGTTTCTAACGCCGATAGGTCGCGGTTAGGAAACCGCTCCTACTGGATTATCGTGAAACGTGGAATGTGAAACGGACAGGACAAAGAAGAAAATAATGTGGGAGGCGTTTCTAACGCCGATAGGTCGCGGTTAGGAAACCGCTCCTACTGGATTATCGTGAAATGTGGAACGGGAGACGGAGAACCAAAAAATTGCGATAAACGAAACCGTAGAACGATAGACAATTTTTCTTGACTTAAAGTGATTATTCAATATAATTGGGTATGGATTATATCAAATATGCCTACATTGCACTCCTTGGTTGGGGATTCTGGGCGATTGGTAGTAAAATCATAAGCCAGCATTTAAATACAGTAAGCACTTCTTTCTGGATTTCAATCTGGTCTATTATATTTTTGGTATTTTACATCATTCTTTTCAAAGATTCGCTCCAGTTTAATAATCATTCGCTATATGCAATCCCTGTTGGTTTTGTTTCCTTTATTGCTATTCTTGCTTTTTATCATGCCTTGAAAACCGGTCCATCTTCAGTTGTCATTCCACTGACCAATCTCTATGTTCTCTTTCCGGTTGTCTTTGGTTTTGCAATCCTTAAAGAACCAATTACCATGAACAGAATTTTGGGCATTGCATTTGCTATTGTTGCAAGCATATTGCTGTCGCGATGAGAATAATTATTTACGAAGATCAACCCGAACATTTCTTTCCACTTGTAAATTTCTTTCCCCAGTTCAATTTGCGCATCGGTATGAAAACGATTGCTGAGCATATTGCCTTTTACTTTCCCAAATTCAGATTTGATTACATAGGCCGTGAACTATTTAATTTCAAATTGAATGTAAAGAGTGAGCCAACCATTTATCTGTCAGCGAAATTGCTTTTGAAAGAACGGATACATCTTCCTTATGAAGAAACGAAGTTCCTTGCAGATGATTGTGAGGTGGGATTCTTAAAAGTCAGTCCTCCATTTCCTCAGAACTTTCACGAAATTTTGACAGCACTGAAAAATATTAAGAAAATAAAAAAGATTTCAGGGAGGATTTTGCATTATCCATGGGATATGATCAAACATAATGAGGAAATGATTGTTGAACATTTTAAGCAGATAAAAAAGCCGTGTAAGATTTCGCGAAAAATAGAGTTTATCGGTTCAAGAAAATTTCTTTTTGTTGCCCGTGATGCAGTCATACAAAAGTTTGTTTTCCTTGATTGCCGATCTGGGCCCATATACATTGATAAAAGGGCGGAGATAAAACCTTTCACCACAATCGTTGGTCCAGCCTACATTGGTGAAGGAACAATCCTGGATAGGGCAAAGGTAATGAAATCAACAATCGGTCCTTACTGTCGTATCGGTGGTGAAGTTGAAGAGTGTGTATTTCAGGGATTTTCCAATAAATACCACGAAGGATTTATTGGTCATTCATTTGTGGGTGAATGGGTGAATATTGGATCCCTTACAACAAATTCGGATTTGAAAAACAACTACTCAAATGTTCGGGTCAGGGTTGGCAATACAGAGCACGACTCAGGAATGGTAAAACTCGGTTGTTTTGTTGGTGACCATACAAAATTAGGTATTGGAACTCTAATTCCCACGGGCGCAGTGATTGGCAGTTTTGTGAATTTTTTTGGAGGTGGGACAGTTTCGAAATTTGTTCCGTCATTCAGATGGATTGGAACGAATGTTGACCAGAACTATGATATAGAAAAAGCAATTCAGACGGCACGGGCTATGATGGCAAGAAGGGGAATAATACTTTCTCCAGAATATGAGAAGTTGATCAGGACAAATTATAAAAACAAGTGAATCATATCATTGGCATTGATGTTGGTGGAACAAACATTAAGGCAGGTCTTGTACGCAAGGGCAGGGTACTCAGCAAAACAAACCGTCATACCCGGGCTGAAGACGGATCCAGAAAATGTATTGAGGTAATAAAAGCTGTCATAAAAAGTTATATTAATGAAGCCTCCGCAATTGGTATAGGCATTGCGGGTATCATTGATTCAAAAAAAGGTATTGTCCGATATTCGCCCAATCTAAAGAACTGGAGAAATGTTGAGCTCGCTAAAATATTAAAGGGAGAATTCAAAAAGCCGGTGAAGATTCTGAATGATGTTAATGCAATACTACTTGGTGAATGGGTTTATGGTGCAGGCAAAGGTTATAAAAATATCTTTCTTTTCACTTTGGGGACCGGTATTGGCGGTGCAGCGATCTGCGAGGACAAACTATTATTTGGTGCCCATGGTTTTGCTGGTGAGTTTGGACATATTATAATAGATTTCAATGGTCCAAAATGCCTGTGTGGTAATTATGGATGTCTTGAACGATATGTGGGTTCAAGATATATTGTTAAATTAGCAAAGAGGCGGATTAGAGTAAAAATGAGCAGTTTAAAGAATTACTACAAAGAACTCAGCCCGAAGATCATTGCTGATGAAGCAAAGAAAGGAGATTATGTTGCAAAGGAAGTCTTTAAAGAAATTGGTTATTATATTGGTATTGGTGTGAGCAGTATAATTAATCTTTTTGATCCTGAGATTGTTATTATTTCAGGAGGCATTGCCGGTGCCGGCCGAATTTTATTTGAACCAATTAGAAAAACTGTAAAGCAACGTATTCTTGGTGCGGAATATCGCAGGTTAAAAATAATTCCTGCAGAGCTTGGTGATGATGCAGGAATTTTAGGTTCAGCATATTTTGCACAAGCAAATTTTTCTTGACAAATGAGAAATTTTATATATAATGTCAGCATAACATGATGAGACAAAATTCCGTCAGACTTAATTCTCACGAATATGTCATTGGGATTTTTCAACCAAGGAGGCATCCTTGATATACATTTTAAGTTTAATTGCGATTGGTCAACTTGACCATTTTGGATTTGATACGATAAATTCACAAAAAACTGCAGGCGTGTCATTTCAAATAACTGTTTATGCACTGAATGCTTCAGGACAACCAGTGCCTTATAATGGCTCTGCTCATATATATATTCCCAATATTTCCTATCTTGTGAGTCCGGATACCATTGTGTATTTTAATGGAAATAGTTCCTGGACTGGAAATATTATGGTTTCGCTCGCAGGCAATAACATTACATTGAGATGTGAAGGCAGTGGCGCAATCGGTGAATCAAATCCATTTCAGGTCGTTCCCAATTCACCATTCCGGCTGGTTTCAGTCTTGCCCGGCCAAAGCTATGCCCCGGGTAATCAGTCAGGAAGAACCGGTAATCCCACAAGTCAGGAGGCAGGCGCATTTTTCAATGTTTCAATTTATCTGACAGACCAATGGTGCAATCAGATAACAACGGGTAGTGATTCTGTTCTTTACCGAAGTTCCGATAACTTCAGCAATACATCCGGATTACGGCTTGTCAATGGCAATGCAATTTTGAATTATGCCTTTAGAACAGCAGGGACGCAAAAAATCTTTGTGAATGATATTACGAATTCAGGGATAAAGCCAGATACTTCAGCCAATATCTATATCTATCCTGGGACATATAGTAGACTGCTTGTGCTTCTGTCCGGAGAGACCCATCTCCCTGGTGATACAACGACAAATACAACCCAAACTCCCGGTAAATCAGGGGTTCCATCTGACCAATATATACTTGAAGATTTTAATATAACTGTCTATGCTACAGATTCAATGTGGAATAAGACAAATGTATCAGGCTATTCAATTCAACTCTCGGGTTCTTCAGGATTTTCCAATCCGCCAGCGCAGAATCTCTCAAATGGTTCGGCAACTTTTACGGCAAATTTTTCAACGAGTGGGGAGAAATTTTTGATTGCGCGCGATGTGAGCAATAATTACATAAGTTATGATAATTTTCTAAGGATTGTTGCGCGGGCAAATAACTTTGATATTGTGGTTAATCCTGATACAATCTCACCAGGCGAAATATCATATATCAATGTGATGGTATATGACCGTAACAACGAGCCAATTTCAGGTAAATGGGTATATTTCTCTGTAATCGGTGGGAACGGCTATGTTATTTCTCAGTATGATACAGTTCAGACAAATACCCAGGGGTCATGTCAGTCACAATTCACGGCAACAAGTGGTTATTTTAATGAACTGGATTCAATTGAAATCCGTGCAGACAATTATGCAGAGACAACCACGGTATATATCGTCTTTCCTGATTCTTCAGTAATGGAAGGTAATATTGTCGCCTATCCTAATCCATTTGGTAAAATCAATCAGAGTTACACGCGATTTGTTTACTATCTTTCCCAGAACTGTAATGTTATCTTTTCAATCTATGATGCATTCGGAAATCGTGTGCACCACGAAGAGATCTATGCAGGCCAAAATGGGGCAAGAATGGGTGTCAATAATCTTATCTGGAACGGCAAAAACGATAAGGGGCACAAGGTCGCAAGCGGTGTCTATTATGTGTTATTAAAAGGTTATCTGCATACCAATGTATTTTTGGAAAAGCACATAAGGGTAGGTGTGATATGGTAAGAAAAATCCCAAATCCCAAATCTCAAATCCCAAATTTTGTTTTGCTTTCTACTTGCTACTTACTACTTACTACTTTTCTATTTGCCCAGGATGGTGGTTTGCCAGGTGCGGTATTGAATTATGGAATGAGCCCGAGGACTACTGCAATGGGCAAGGCATTTACCGGACTTGCCGATGATGCTGAAGCAATATATTACAATCCTGCAGGTCTTGCCCAGTTGTATTCTCACAATATAAAATCATCTTATCTTGAACTCTATGGTCATCAACTCGGATATCTTGGATATGCCCTGCCAACAAGAAGATATGGCACATTTGGTGGAAATATTATACACCTACGGTCAAAAGATATAGATTCAAGAGATGAAAATATGAATCCTTATGGAACCTATTATTTTTCTCAGAGCTGTCTCTTGCTTTCCTATGCATACCTTGCTTCTACTGCCCTGAGTATTGGTGCAAATTTGAAGTTCTTTACCAGTAAAGTTGCCCAGTACGGTTCAGTAGGTATTGGCGGTGATGCTGGCATATTTCTCTTTCCAAGGCATAATTATACACTGGGTATTTCAGTCCAGAATATCCTCGGACCAAAACTTCATTACCTGAATGATGGTGAAATAGAAGAGTTTCCACCAACCTTTAGATTTGGTGGGGCGGTAAAACTATATCAGGGCAGGGCAATTATTGTTGGTGATTTAGTAAAGAACCTCCTTGAATATTCATCAGTGAAACCTCATCTTGGCTTTGAATTTATACCGGTCTATCCAATTTTGATACTGCGTGCGGGTTTTGATGAAAATACGCTAAACGCGGGCATGGGTGTGAGGAAATTTTTCGGAAATATGTCGGTCGGTGTTGACTATGCCATAGAATTTCATCATAAGTCAAATTACTTACTACCTTACCAGCATAAGATTGGAATATTCATTGAATTTGGTGGATTCCGCACCTGGGTAACCGCAACCCCGAAGCAATTTTCACCAGCCCCGGGTAGAAAAGAGAATGTTGCCTGGCTTGATTTACATTATGCAACAAAACGGGAAATTGAGCGCTGGCAATTGTTGATAAAAAATCAGTATGGTGAAGTTGTGAGGACATATTCAGGCTGGGATGCGCCACCCTTAAGACTATCCTGGGATGGACTTGATGATGTGGGCAGACTTGTTTCAGATGGTCGCTATTTTTATGAGATAATCATAATTGATAAAGGAAAGGAAAGAATAACCTTCAGCGATTATCTGGTAAAGATTGCTACCCTTGGACCTCAGGGCGAGATTGAGTTTGTGCCCCAGGAGTAGTTATGTTTGTTCTTGCCTTTATCATTACATTGACCGATTATAATCAACTCGTCGCTGATTATGAAATTGCTCACAGACTATTCTTGCAGGAAAGTTATCACCAGGCATTGCAGTATTTTTCATCTATTCTGAAAAAGTACGGGGGTACTGAATTTGAAGATGAGATAAGATTTCGGGTTGCCGAATGCTATTTCAATATCAAAGACTATGATCATGCAAAGGAGAATTTTGAGATCATATTACGGCGGAAGAATCTTGCATATCTTGAACCTGAGTGCCTTTATGCCATTGGAATGATTGATATTTTACAGGGGAATTATAAAGAGGCAGAACAAATCTTGCAGAGATTATTAAAGAATCCTGCATATCAGGAAGAGGACCGGGCAAATTTTGCCCTGGGTGTTCTCTATTATTTTCGGGGAAGTTATGTTGAGGCAAGAGAAAAACTTGAGGGATTAAACTTGCTTGAGGCAAAATTCTATTATGGCAAGACTTTGTCCAGATTGGGTAATCCCCTTGAGGCAATAAGATCATTCAAGGAAATTCTTGATCAATCACCAAATACACCGATCGCTTCACTTGCAGAGTTCTCAAGGGCCGAGGCATTATTCTTCAATAAGGATTTTGATGGGGCAAAGGTGAAATTTCGTGATTTTATAGCCAATTATCCAAAATCACCATTGATTGATTATGCCCACTTTTTCTTTGCTGCATCGTTGATTCATTATGGTGATTATGCAGGTGCGGCTGAGCATCTTTTACCATTGACCAGACATTCAGATAATCTACTTGCCGCACATGCTGGATATTTTCTTGGTCTATGCAGAATGAATTTGAATGATGGTCTGGGTGCGGTGAGTGCCTTTCAGAGGGTGCGTGCTAATTATCCCAATACGATGATTTCATCCTATGCCAATCTTCAATTAACAAAGGCATTGCTTGCCTACGGTGATACACTTCAGGCGCTCACTTCTTCAGCACAACTGGCAACAATGTTCGCGAGCGGCGAACTCGCAAGCGTAGGTGAATATCTCACCGGAATGATTTATTTTCAGCGAAAAGACTATGTCAATGCCATTCGTTTCTTTGAATCATTACTGTCGCGATATCCCAAATCTCCTTTGCGTGAACCAGGTGCTACGATGCTCCTGTATTCGCTCTTTAACCTGAAGAATTTTGACTATGCGGTTACTTTTGGAAGTAAATACATAAAGGATTTTCCCGAGGAAAAGAATGAATGGCGTGGTCGTACCCTTTATTTTCTCGCGGAGGCATACTATTACCAGAATAATTTCAGTGAGGCAGAAAAAGCCTACCTTGCTGTTACCCGTGATTTTTTTGGTATTGAAGTGTCGCCATACGCAAAACTGGGTCTTGCATATAGTTTATATCATCAGGATAGACCAAGGGAAGCACAGGATATATTCAAGAGTATGAGCGAAGTACCGTACGAAGATTCGAGCTTGATAATGGCGATATATCTTGGACTTGGTTATACTCAGTTCAATCAGCAAGATTATATGAAGGCACGTGAGACATTTGAGGCATTGTATAATACCTTTCCCAAGGATGAAAAATGTGCTGTGCCAACATTATTTTACGCTGGAATGTCATATTACAATTTAGAATACTATGCAAATGCGATAGAATCCTGGGAAAAACTTATTGGTAATTTCCCAATGGCACAAAAATGTGCAGAGGCAGGCTTTCGTGCCGGTGATACATATTTTAAGGCATTGGAATATGAGAAGGCAAGAAGTCTTTTCCGCTGGGTTGTAGAAAATCACCCCAACGATGACTTTGCCCGTTCTTCTCAGTTAGCAATTGCCCAGAGTTATTATAATCAGAAAAATTATGATGAAGCAATAAGGGAATTTCAGAAATTCTTGGATTTGTTTCCAACTGCGGATGAGGCGGTTGCGGCAAGGAAGGGCATGGAAATGTGTTACTATCAAAAGGGCCTTGCATCTACCGAGGCAATGCAGTATTTTGTGGAGCGATTTCCCCAGAGTGAACTTGCCGCAGATGGACAATACCAGATTGCCCAGAAGTATTTTGATGATAAAAAATATGCCCAGGCAATGGATGAATTTATCAAGGTATTAGTGAATTTTCCTTCTTCCTCTTATGCACCCGATGCACTTTTGCTGGCCGCAGAATGTGCAGTAAATATTGAAGATTGGCAGAAGTCAACTGAATTGTATGAACGTTATCTCAGTTATTTCCCAAAAGGCAAAGAAAGGGATGCAGTTTATTTTAATCTGGGTTCTTCCTATTTTAACCTGAAAGATTATGGTAAGGCATTGAAGGATTTTCAGGTTGTTGCGGATTCTTTTCCTTCTTCCCAGTATGCTGCTAATGCCCGGCACAACATTGGGGTATGCAAAAAATATCTTGGTGAAGCAGGTACTGGATCCGAAGGAATTCAGACGGAAGGAGTGAAAGGAGAAAAATGATAGAATCCACATTGACCTTTTTCAATATCTGCGTAATTCTATGTGCTGTTGAATAACAAGGAGGTTAAAAAATGATACTTGGTCAGCCATTGGTTGATGTTTTCAAAAACAGCATAGTAATGATTATTTTGCTGGTGTGTTCAATTATAGCCCTGGCTTTGATAATAGAGAGATTTTTGTATTTTGTCAGGCATAGTTTTGACACCCGTGTAGGATTTCTGCAATTCAGTCAGGTGTTAAGAAATCAGGGAACAAGCGCGGCACTCGCCTATGCAAATCAAAAAAAGAATCCATTATTTGGATTATTCACAGTTGCCTTACAAAATCAACATCTTGATGCGGACAATCTATATGATGTGCTTTCAAGTTATGTGATTGAAGAAAAATTGAAATTTGATAGGTACCTCGGTGGTATGGGGACTCTGGCAAATGCAGCGACATTGTTAGGATTGCTTGGGACGGTCACGGGATTGATTCGCGCATTCCACAATATTTCTATAACCGGTTCTGGCGGGCCTGCGGTAATTTCTGCGGGGATTGCTGAAGCCCTGCTCACTACTGCATTTGGTCTCTTTATTGGTATCCCCACTCTCTTCTTCTACAATTATTATACAAAAAAGAGCAATGAGTTGGCGATGAGCCTTGATGGTGTATGTGATAAGGTAATTGTATTATTAGAAACGATGAAGAAAAAGTCAGGGGTTGTCAATCCTGAGTCTTTGGCTACATCAAAACCCACGCCTCCGCCGCCACCACCTGAGGATACAACCTGGAAGTTTTGAGGAATGATTACAGTGATCAAAGTGGTGTAATATGAGAAAGAGAAAACGGATGCATTTTGGGACAGAATCGCAGGGGTTGATTCTCAATTCACTCGTTGATATTGCACTATCTTTAGTAATCGGATTTATTGTAGCAATTCCATTGTTTTTTGAATCAGGGATTTTTGTGAATGCACCGGGTGTTGCGTCTGGTGCTGCAACTGAAGTAAGTGATATAAAGGTTAATATTCACCTTTTGAATGATGGTGGCATATTACTTAATGAAGAACCAGTAACTTATGAAAAACTGGAAGAACTCTTACCTGAATTACTTGCCCGCAGCCTTGAAAAGAGAGTTATCGTATCCACCGATACAGAAGTTACCTATGAGCGAGTTATTCAAATTCTTGATCTGGCAAAACAAAAGGGTGCAGGTGAACTTGCTTTACTGAGGAGCGTAAGATGAAAAGAATGGAGAATGTAGATATTCTGCCAATGGCTGCAGTTGCGTTGATGGTGGTTCTAATGATGATGATTCTTGCACCAATGACGATGACCCATACCAATACACCGGTTGAGGTTCCAAAGGCACACACAGCTGAGGCAAAGACCGAAGAGAATTTTACTGTTACTTACACAGTGGATGAAAAACTGTTCGTAAATGACCAGCCCATATCACCGGATGATTTTGAGAGGATTGTTCAGCAGGCGGTTGAAAAAGATCCATATCAACTGATTGTTATTCGTGCGGATAAGAATGTTTTACACAAGGATGTTCTTGAAATTCTTGCCAAAATAAAAAACGCAGGTGCAAAGCGTATTGCCTGCGCAACAAAAAAACCAAAGGGTGAATAATGTTAAAAGATAAGAGATTGGACATTGGCATTGTGGTTTCAATAATTGTACATATTTTATTATTTCTGCTCTTTTCACGTTCAAGTTCAGCATCAACTGGTAATTATGAAGATATCAAAGAGGTGACCTTTCTTGACCAGTCTTATAGACCTGAGGTGGCAAAAGTTGTATCAAAAGGTTCTATCTGGGGCGAGGTCAGCGAGACCCCTGCACCTTCTACTGGCACTTATGGTGGAAGTGATATTGTGACTCCAGCAATTGACCTCAATGTGAAACTTGACCGGAGTCAGGCAAAGATTAACCTTGACCGTTACGCACCTCAAGAAGGCGCTGGTGATGTCATAAAGATCGGTAATGTCAAAAATGGTACAATGAAATCAACTGAAGAAATACTTGCCGAAAAGCCGATTTCTCTGGCAAAGAATCTACCTCGTGGTTCAGGCACAGAAGGTGGCACAGGTATTGGTGTCTATGGTGGAATTGGTAAGCAAGCACAAACACCGACCATCAAGATTGATAAAAAACCACCTCCCATAACTCCTACTTCCCAGATTGGCAAACAGGTAGAGGCAAAAATTGAAGAAAAATTGAAGGTTGAAACCAAGGGTACTGCTATATCCCTTGCTGGACCAATTGCAGATCGGGAAATATTAAGGAAATTACTTCCCCAGTATCCTGCCTGGTGTTTAGAAAGGGGTATTTCAGGGGTTGTAAAGATCAGGGTGGAGGTCAATCCTGAAGGGAGTGTGCGCGAAAATATCAGAGTTGAAATTTCTTCAGGCTATCCTGACCTTGACCAGAGTGTTGTTAATGCAGTCAAGGTATGGTTGTTTGCTCCATTACCAGCGAGTGTCAAACAGGAAGTCCAATGGGGTATTATTACATTTAGATTTGTTTGTGGCTAACAGGAGTACCATATGAATTTTCTCTTTATGATTTTCTTATTTGCCCAGGAGGCAAAAAAATCTGAACATGAAATTGGGGAAGAGGTTATTAAGGGTGAATTGAAGTTTAAGATAAATGACCCAAAGATTTATTTACAGGTGAGCATTAATCCATTTGCTCCCCTGGATTCAATAATTTCAAAAGAACAATATATATTTGATGAAAAATTATATGCGACGATAGACGCATTGAACACCCCAATTCTTTATCTTCACAGTGAATATTTGCGGGTACCACTTGTGGCAAGGTTTATGTATGGAAGCATTGCCCTTTTTGTTCCCAAGTTTGAGAAAACAGTTTCTTCCTGGGAGTTGGTGATCACTGATGCCAAAGGTGAAGTGGTGAGACGTTATGCCCAGCGGGGAATACCACCACCTTCTTTATACTGGGATGGCAGAACCGATAAGGGTGAAATGTGTAATATGGGTGAAGTCTATAACTATGTATTTACTGCATTTGACGCAATTGGCAATCCTACGAGAATCTCGGGTCGTGCCTATAAATTCAATGGCATTGTTTATGAAGAAAAGGGCAGTACAATAATTGCAGTATCAACCAAGGTCCTGTTCAGTGAGAATTCGTCAAGTCTTACGAGTGAATCAAGTCCTTATGTTGAAGAAATTGCCAATCTTGTAAAGGAAAAGTTTAAAAAAGAAGTGGTCGTTTATTCTTACTCTGAATCAGAGGTACTTGCTCGTTCCCGGGGTGAGGTTATTTTGAATGAAATTACAAAAAGAACAGTACTACCTGATAAAGGTGTAAGCACTACACCCAGGTTTATTCCGGGTTTGTTGCCCAAATACTCTAAAATAGAAATTGTGGTGCAATAAACCATTCTTTCAATCAATTTTTTTTAGCAATTCACAACTTCACCGGGAGTTTTCTCATTTTGCCATAAAATATTGCATATATTGAAGATTTGTCCAATTTTGAGTATCTATTGACTAACTCAAAAATTTGAATATAATATATTGCAAGACACCTATTAGCGAAATACACGAAGTTTAGAGTTTTATTAAACACCCCCTGAGTTCAAAGATAAAAACAAAAGGGGATTTTATTTGAAAAAAGGAGTGAATAATGGCATTACTTGAAATAAGATGGCATGGCAGGGGTGGCCAGGGTGCAAAGACCGCTGCCCTGCTCTTTGCCGATGCTGCGGTTGAGACCGGAAAATATATTCAGGCATTTCCTGAATATGGTCCGGAGAGAATGGGGGCACCGGTGTTTGCATTTAACCGTTTGTCAGATAAACCCATTCTTCAACATTGTGGTATTAAAAATCCGAATATTGTTGTCGTTCTTGACCCAACTTTGATGGAGACAATAGATATCACCGAAGGAATTGCTGAAGATGGTATCATTTTGGTCAATACCCAGAAGAGAGCAAAAGAGATAAGAGAACAGTTGAAGATAAAGAATGAAAAGATAAAGGTCTATGTTGTTGATGCAAGTAAGATTGCAAAGGATATTCTGAAAAGGGATATTCCAAATACGCCGATGTTAGGTGCCCTGATAAAAATCTCCAGACTCCTTGAATTTGAACCGATGCTTGAATCAGTGAGAAAGAGACTTGAACATAAATTTCCCAATCGTCCTGATGTTGTGGAAGGAAACATAAAAGCAGTCGTTCGTGCTTATGAGGAGGTTAAAGAATGAAGAAAGAAAAAAAGAACTGGAAAGAATTACCCACAGGGCTTGCCTGGGAATCAGGTTCAAGCAAGGAATTTGAAACCGGTGACTGGCGCAGTGATAAACCGGTCTGGGATGAAAAAAAGTGCACACACTGCTTGATCTGCTGGATATACTGTCCGGATTCAGCGATTATTGTAAAGGATGGAAAAGTCCAGGGAATTGATTATAGATATTGTAAAGGTTGTGGCATCTGTGCTGAAGAGTGTCCGCCAAAGATCAAGGCAATTACAATGGTGAGGGAGGAAAAATGATTGTTGCAAGAACCGGAAATGAAGCAATGGCTGAGGCAATGAGGCAGATAAATCCAGATGTTGTGGCAGCATATCCGATCACTCCCGCAACTGAAGTCGTCCAGTTGTTTGCTTCTTTTGTGGCAGATGGGCTTGTTACTACCGAGTTCGTTCCTGCAGAAAGCGAACATTCAGCACTCAGTGCCTGTGTTGGTGCATCTGCGGCTGGCGCAAGGGTGATGACTTCAACAGCCTCCCAGGGACTTGCCCTGATGCATGAAATCCTGTTTATCGCTGCAGGTATGAGATTACCGATTGTTATTTGTCTTGTAAATCGTGCCTTATCAAGTCCAATCAATATCCATTGTGACCATTCAGATTCACTTGCTTCAAGGGATTCGGGCTGGCTCCAGATTTTTACCGAAAATACCCAGGAGGCTTATGATTCAACGATAATGGCAGTGAAGATGGCTGAAGAGATTATGCTTCCGGCAATGGTTACAACTGACGGTTTTATTATCAGCCATGGAATGGAAAGGATTGAATTGGTTGATGATGATAAAGTTCCAAAATGGCTCGGTGAGAGAAAGGTTGTGAATAATCTCTTAGATGCAGATAAACCAATTACCCTGGGGATGCTTGACCTTCAGGATTATTATTTTGAACACAAGCGTCAGGAGATTGAGGCAATGAATAACTGTCTTCCGATAATTGAAAAGGTTCAGAAGGATTTTGGTGATACATTTGGCAGATATTATCCGATTGTTGATGAATACAAAATGGATGATGCTGAGGTTGCAATTCTGGCAATGGGCTCAACCGGTGGGACCGCAAAAGTCACGGTAGATAAGATGCGCGAAAAGGGTAAAAAAGCAGGTTTGATTCGGTGTCGGGTATACAGACCATTTCCTAAAGATGCAATGCTAAACGCAGTTAGAAAAGCCAAGGTGCTCGGAATAATGGATCGTGCTGATACTTTTTCTTCGCTTGGTGGTCATTTGTTCAATGATGTTCGGTCAATACTCTATGATGCGGATGCAAAACCATTCCTGAAAAACTATGTTTATGGACTTGGTGGTAGAGATATAAGCATTGAAGAGATTGAAGAAGTCTTTGAACAATTGCTGAAGATAAAAGAGACCGGTAGGGTTGATAAAGATATTGTCTATTACGGAGTAAGGGGGGAATAATGGCAAACTTAAAAGAACTTGCAAAACAGGGAGAAAAATTTCTTGGTGGACACCGTGCCTGTGCAGGTTGTGGGGCAACGATTATCGCACGACAGGTCTTACTTGCAGCACAGCATCCAGTCGTTGTTGGTGCATCAACCGGCTGTCTTGAGGTTATTTCTACGATTTTTCCTTATTCGGCATGGAATGTGCCATATATTCACAATGCATTTGAAAATGTTGCGGCAACAATGTCAGGTGTTGAGGCGGCATATAAGGCATTGAAGAAAAAAGGAAAGATTGATAAAGACCTTCGTTTTATTGCCTTTGGTGGTGATGGTGGAACCTATGACATCGGTTTGCAATCACTATCTGGAATGATTGAAAGAAGACACCGGGTTTTGTATGTCTGCTATAACAATGAGGCATATATGAATACCGGAATTCAGCGTTCTTCTGCCACACCTTATGGAGCACATACTACAACATCACCTGCTGGTACAGTAATTCCCGGTAAATTACAACCGCGAAAGAATCTGACTGAAATCATAATCGCCCATGAACCAGCCTATGCAGCCCAGGCAACGATCGGTTACTGGAATGATTTGGTGACAAAGGTGCGTAAGGCATTAGATGCAGAAGGTCCTTCATTTATAAATGTTCTTTCACCCTGCAGACTTGGTTGGGCTTATGCACCAGAAAAGACAGTTGAAATCACAAAGCTCGCGGTTGAAACCTGTGTCTGGCCGCTTTATGAATATGAAAATGGAAAATATCGCATCACGGTGAAACCAAAAGAGAAAAAACCGGTAGAAGAGTTCTTAAAAATCCAGGGAAGATTTACCCATCTCTTTAAACTAAAAGATCAAACACCAATAAAGGAATTCCAGGCAGAGGTAGATAGAATCTGGGAAAGGCTCCAAAAAAGGAGCATAGAATAAACAAGAGGGATATCAAGGGAGATATAGAATTTTTATTTTTCCCTGATTCCCCTTGATATCCCTTTATATTCTCTGAATCCCCGTGTTAAAAGTAATCCTCTTTGACCTTGACGGAACCCTTTATACAAGTTCTGAGGTCTATCAAAAATTTGCTGATGCTGCCTACCACACTTATGCCAAAATAAAAAATACTACAATTGAAAAGGCAAAAGAAATCCTTGAAAAAAGGAGGGAAGAGATGAAAAAAGAAAGGGGCTATGCTGTTCCCTATACCCTTGCACTCTTATCCTGTGGAATTTCTATAGAAGAATGGCATAGGGAGAATATAAATTTTTTCAATGCGGGTGATTATCTAAAAAAAGATGAAAGATTAAAAAAGGTTTTAACAAAATTAAAAAAAAGATATAAACTCGGGGTATTCACTAATAATAATAGAATCCAGACCGAAAGGATTCTCAAGGCACTCGGAATTGAAAAACTCTTTGATTATGTCTTTGCCTATGAAAGTTTTAGATTGATAAAGCCTGACCCGGAGATATTCAGACTTATCATAAAAGAATTGAATGTAAAAACAGAAGAATGTTTGATGGTTGGAGACCGATACCATGTTGACCTTGTCCCGGCAAAAGAACAGGGAATGGAAATCTGCGAAGTTAAAGGACCTGAAGACATTTCTAAGATATTGGAAATTCTTTAGAAACAAGGAAGATCCATTAAACTTCTGGATTTAATTCGTAAGAATTTTAAATTGACCGATAGACGAAACCGTAAGACGAAACGCTTTTCGTGACCGTATGACATATGACGATTTTTGGCGGAACGCCCGGCTAAAGTGTTATTATTCGCCCGATGAATCGGACAATTACTTCTAAAAGAAATACGGTCATGGAAAAGTAAGCATTCTTGACTTTGGATAGATTTGGTTTATAATTAAACTGCATAGGAATCAAGGAGGAACTTAATGAAAAAACTTTTTGCTCATTTAATTTTCATATTGATTATTTTTGGCACAGGATTTGCAGATAATTTGATACTTAATACAATGGTAGATGAGTTGAATCGCGCTTGTAAGGTATTAAGCAAACAGAAACCATATCCATTGTATTTTCTCCAATACGAAATTTCTGATGAAAACCAGATTATGATATCAGCAACGCTTGGTGCGATAACCAACGATGTTGAATCCAGACACCGGTATCTTGATGTTGATGTAAGGATTGGTTCAAATAAACTTGATAACACGCATGAGATACGTGGTGCCGAAATGTATGATTGGTGGTCATCACCAGTAGAAGTTCCGATTGATAATAGTTCTGAGGCATTGAGATTGATTCTATGGTCAGAGACTGATAAGAATTTTAAATCTGCTCAGGAAAGATATATAAAGATTCTCAATGAAAGGCAGGTAAAGGTATTAGAATCAGACACATCACCTGACTTCAGCACTGCACCAAAAATTGTTTATACAGGTATTATTGATACAATTAACTTTGATAAGGAATTATGGAAAGAGCGTCTTCGTAGATTATCAAATATTTTTGAAGATTATCCCTGGATATATAATTCAAGGATTATGTTCCGTGCGAATTCCCTGACAAAATATCTTGTGAATACTGATGGAACAAAGATACTCCAGAATAAAGTAAATTATTCAATAAATATCTATGCGGAGACAATCGCAGATGATGGAATGGAATTATATCTTTCATATCCAGTATATGTGAAGGATGCAAAGAATCTTCCTGATGAAGAGATTCTTAAGAGTTATGCTGATTCTCTGATTCAGAATCTGTACGCATTAAGAAATGCACCAATGGTTGAACCATATTCTGGTCCGGCAATTTTGGTAAACCGGGCGTGCGGTGTATTTTTCCATGAAATCTTTGGGCACAGGATTGAAGGGCACAGGCAGAAGAGTGAATTTGAAGGACAGACATTTACAAAAAAATTGAATGAAAGGATAATGCCTGATTTTATCTCGGTATATGATGACCCCACACTGGAAAAATTTGGTGGAAAGGATTTGAATGGGCATTATCTATTTGATGATGAAGGGATAAGGGCACAGAAGGCAATGATAGTTGAGAATGGAGTATTAAAAGGTTTTTTAATGGGTCGTTCACCAATTGCCAATTTTCCTTTTTCAAATGGTCATGGCAGAAGGCAGTATGGAAGGAAGGTTGTAGCACGTCAGGGAATTCTATATGTAAAATCAAGCAAAGAAGTTCCTTACAATGAATTGCGCAATGCCTTGATTGAGGAGTGTAAGAAACAGAATAAACCTTATGGATTGGTATTTTATGATATTTCAGGAGGATTTACTACAACCGGCAGGGAAGGTCCTCAGACCTTCAAGGTCATTCCATTGTTGGTAAAAAGAGTCTATGTTGATGGAAGACCTGATGAGGTGGTAAGGGGTGTTGATATTGTGGGAACACCTTTGCTTTCGCTTTCAAAGATAATACTCACAGGAAATGACTATGATATTTTCAATGGAACCTGTGGTGCAGAGTCTGGATGGGTTCCGGTCTCAGCAATCGCACCTTCAATCCTGGTTTCCGAGATTGAAGTGGAGAAAAAGGCAAAAGGGCAGGATAGACCACCGATATTACCTGCACCTACAGAGCCTTCAAGATAGGAGGAAACAATGAACAGACCAGATCCGAAATTCGTAATCCGAAATCCGAAACAAAAAGAGAAAATCAATTTATGGTCTGGAGTGCTGGTATTATCATTGATTATGTTTTTTACACCTGCGCTTTCTTTTTCATCAGAAATAGCAGAAAAAGATATTCTGTTTCGTGCGCTGCAGGATGAAATAAAGAGAAGCATTACCCAATTGCAACTGGAGAATCAGGCAAAACCTTATTATATTGCATATCGTGTGAAGGATTTGAAAGAGATTGAAATAAATGGGTCTTTTGGTGGATTATTATCAAGCAATGAATCAAAAAATCGTGAATTATTCGTAGATTTGAGGGTTGGTGATTATAAATCGGACAACAGTAATTTCATATGTCAGACATCGGGTTCAAGAATCATTGAGGCAGATAAGGCCGATTTACCGATTGAAGATGAGTATTTTGCTCTGCGCCAGGCGATATGGCTTGTGACCGATGGTACATATAAGAAGGCATTAGAAATTCTTGCGCGTAAAAAGGCTTATTATCAGAATAAACAGATGGCTGATACAATTCCTGATTTCATAAAAGTGAAACCCTGTTCTCTGATTGAACCGGTTGGTTATATTGAATTTGATAAAAATGAACTTAATAAAAAGGTGGTTCAACTTTCAGGAATTTTAAGAAATTACAGATCAATAATTGAATCAAATGTAAGACTGATATTAAAATACGGCAGTCAGTATTTTCTTGATAGTGATGGAGCAAGGAATATAAGACAGGAAATGATTGCAGGGATTGAGGTGAAGGCAAAGGTGCAGGCAAAGACCGGTGAAATGATTGAAGATTTTATAAGTTTTTATAGCAATAGCATAAAAGATTTAGATTTTTCTGAGATAGAGAAGTCAATCAATGCCTGGGCAGAGACACTGATGATCAGGGTTAATATTGGAAATGAAGAAGAAGGTTATTCAGGCCCGGTTTTATTTCTGGGTCAGGCATCGTGTGAACTATTCTTTCAGATTTTTGGTAAGGGTGTGAGTGGTGTGAGACAGCCCGCAGTTGAGAGCGAAATGCTTGAAAGGAATCTACCAAAGCAGAATCTTGGAATACTCTCCAATAGATTGAACAAGCGGATATTGCCCGAATTCATTTCAGTGTATGATGACCCGGGATTGAAATTGTATAATGGAAAACCATTGATTGGTGGTTTTTCAATAGATGAGCAGGGTGTAAGATCAGAAAGGGTTGAGATTGTAAGAGACGGGAAATTGATAAACTTTCTTATGAGCAGGACACCGGTTAGCAAAATAAGGGAATCAAATGGACACGCAAGATATTGTGATGAAGGTTATGGTGCACGGTATATTGGTTTTGTTAGCAATATATTTATTCATTCTAAACAAAAAAGTTCTGAGCAGGAATTGATAGAGAAATTAAAAGAACTTGCAAAAGATTATGGGAATGATTATGCAATCATTATTACAAGATTGCAAAGCACAATGCCTCAGAATGCAATGGAACGTTATCGGAAATTGTATCAGGCAAGGGGAAAACAGATTCCATTATTATCTGCGCCGGTGAATGTCTATAAACTTGATATAGAGACAGGTTCTATGCAATTGATAAATGGTCTTGATTTTTCTCAGGTTTCACCCGGTATCCTAAAAGATATAATTGCCACTGGTGATAAAGAATATACATATAATTCTCTCTATCGTGATGATTTCGGTAATGAATATCCGATCTCAACCATTGCCCCTTCGGTCCTTATTGAAGAAATGGATTTGATACAGAAAAAGATTGAGAAAACAAAACCCCCAATCATTCCCAGGCCATAATTACAGTATAACAATTTTATTTTTTTAGTTGGAATTTTTCTAATAGGGCATTGACTGCCTTATCAAGGAATTTTTTCTTTAAAAATATATTGATTGATAGTTCTGAGGTTGTTACGGCCTCAATATGGGTCTTTGTTTTTGATAGTTCTTTGAATATCTCAGCCAGGGTTTTATGTTCAGAACCAATCCCTGTGCCGATGATGCTCAATGAACAGATGTCAAGAGACTCTTTTATCTCTTTTATCTTTAATTTCTTTGCAAGTCTTCTGATTATTTTTTTGATCAATTCCCTTTCTTCAAGTGGCGTGATGAAAGAAAGATCAAAGCGCGGTGCATCAGAGATACCATGGAAGAAAAATTTCAAATGGACACCTCCATTCGTCAATTCAGTTGTGATCTGAGATAGATATTTTGGATTTTTTGGTACCTGGACAAGGGTTATCAAATATAATCCTTCGCAATGGGTTATTGCCTTTGGTTTTGGATGTTCCATACCATTGATATGGGTGATGAGTGTCCCTGGCTTTTTATTAAAACTGTTCTTCACTTCAATCGGGATGCCGAATCTCGCACCAATACCAGTTGCCCTGGGATGCAAGACCTTTGCGCCCCTGCTGGCAAGTTCAAGCATCTCTTCATAAGAGATTTTGTCTATCTTTTTTACTCCGGGAAATCTATTTGGGTCTTCCGCAAATACACCATCCACATCTGTATAAATGATACATTTTTTTGCATTGAGTGCAGCAGCAAGGGCAACTGCAGTTGTATCAGAGCCACCCCTGCCCAGTGTGGTTATCTCTTTTTCAAAACTCACACCCTGGAATCCACAAACAACCGGAATAAAACCCTGTTTCAATGCATTTTTTATCCTTTCACCGCGAATCTCTATTATCCGTGCATCAGTATGGCGATTATCAGTGATGATACCAACCTGTGAGCCGGTGAATGATATTGCCTTCAAATTCAATTTCTGTAATGCCATTGTGAATAGTGCAACTGAAATTCGTTCTCCAGCGGTTAATAACATATCCATCTCCCTTGCTCTTGGATTTTTCGTTATCTCATTTGAAAGTTTAATCAATTCATCAGTCGTATGTCCCATTGCCGAAACCACGACGATGACATCATTATTTTTCTTTATCTGCGCTATCCGCTTTGCTGCATTCAAAATCAATTGCGCATTGGCAACCGAGGTGCCGCCAAACTTGGTTACAATCAAAGACATAAGATTATTATACAGAAATTTTCCTGCGAGTCAAGACCTCAACGATTTTGGACGCTACTTTTTTCATCATTAAAGCAGTAGAAACCGCAATTTTACGCATTCCGGCGATAGTGAGAGAAATTACATTTTTAGCAAATGAATCAGATTCTATCACCTCTGTCACTTTGAATCTTAAAATTGCCACCGGAAAGAGATATTCTGAATGACTGTAACACCGTCATCGGGAAAATAGTTTAAACTGAAACTGCTCTCAAATTTGAAATTTTGACTGATTAAAGAGGTGAAACCTAATGTATAGCAGTTTCCCGGTGGATATGTGGGATAAGGAAACAGCGGAATATCATAAAATACAAACCAATCTTCGGGTAAAATCTCGGTAGCTTCAATTTTCGCCCAACCCAGTTGGACTGCTAATTTTTTGTTCATCTTGAGTTCAAGCCCAAGTTTTTGTCGGCAAAACCATCCTCCTTTTTTAGAAAAAGAATTGCGTATGGGGAATTCACCGGATAATGTAAATGTTTTTGTATCAAATGAGAACCCGGGAGCGATATTTACCAACTTTGAGATAGATGAGCCACCATCGTATTCTAATTCATATAGTTGTCGGTAATTCAAATCAAGACCAACTTGAAACTTATTAGCATCAAGGTGAGCACCGTAGACCAAAATATTTGTAACATCATAACCATAGGCGCTTTCAAAAAATAGCCAAACATGCCTTTTTGAATAGTAGCGATAAGTAAACAACTCTTTAATACCCCGCAGATTGTATAGAAAATAGATAGGGACATCAAAAAATGAATTCTCGTATGACTGGTGTATTTTATCTCTGTATTGCAAGTTATAGCTAATGCCTAATTTCACATTGCTTAAATTCAAGGAAATGCCTGGTTCTTGTTCAATTTTGTAATAAAATTGGTACGGAAGCATTTTGATTCTGGTTGCATACCCAAAATAGAACTTACCAGTCCGAAGATTTGATAGAATTAGGAAATTATATTTGCTACTGGTAGAATATGATAATTCAGGTGGAGGAAGCAGGCGCGAGCTAAGAACAAGGCCAATGCCTAAATCTTCGGTAACCTTTTCTAAATATCTTATTTTAGGATTTGCGTAACATAATTTCCCCATGTACTCGTAATTCTGATAGTCAACTCTGTTTATAAATTGTAGTAATCTATTCCCTGGGCAGTAGTCAATCAAGTCTATAGGATTTTCATTGAACGCAAACATGTTAAGTGCTGTTTCTGGGTCCTCAAGAATAAGGGAAAGGTTACCCATTGACCATAGTCTTAAGACAAAATCTCGCTCTGAGTGCTGGGCAAAGACAGCCGTAGTCATTGAGAGTAATAATAAAATTTTGATTTTAAGCATTATTCCTCCTATGTCTTTTAAAATGATTATTATCTAATATATACAAAAATCCTACATTGAATAAGAAATCATAAAACCGATGTGGCCGAGGAAAATAGCTATTATCATTAGCTAGAGTATGTTGATAATAGAAACACGGACTCAATTTTAGCTTTGAAGTAAATCTTACAGGCAATCCAACCCCCCATCGAAAGCAAAATTTGTTTGAAAGATTAACGATTTCAGTATCAATTGTGTGTGGTTCAACCCATCCTGTAATACGCCCAGATAACTGAAAAACACCAGCTGCCCCAATTTTTAATGATAATTGCACCCACGTGAGTCTTTTTAGAACGAAATCTATTTCAATAGGCAGATACAAATTGTTAAAGACATAAGTAGATTCATCGCTCCATGCAGAAGGTATCTTGTATGTATATTTATTTTGCAAAAAAGAACACACAACATTACAGCCCACGACCTCTCCAAAATCACATTCGAATTCAAGACCAATGTTATACCCCAAACCCGACAATTTCCTATTTTCAGATGGATAATGAAGAATATTATAATTAACGCCTGTTCTTACTCCAATCGCTGGGTACCACGATTTAATTTCCGGGTTAGACTGTAAAATATTTTCTTTATCATCGGTTGTCAGATCTTTTTGCCAAGTTATTGAAATTCTTTCATTATGAGGGTAGAGATATATTTTTGTACTACCGGCGTAATAATACATCTCTTCCCCCGCAACCAAAGAGTTAATGAGCAATATTATTGCCAAAAATATATGCCTTGACATGGGTACCTCCTTCTTTAAAAATCGTCTGTCGTTGTGCGGTTGCGAAATGCATTTCGTCATACGGTCT
>JBNAVN010000027.1:0-32714 GCA_049700315.1 bacterium | reverse complement strand
TAAAATAGCCCAATAAATTGGGCAACTACATTTAATACGTTCCCAGGACTTTTAGACGACAAGGCTATCAGAATATCAGAGCATCAGATTATTAGAATATCTACTTGATGCCCTGACAGAATTCAAACAGGGTTCTGACTCCAAATCCAGTAGCACCCCTGGGCTGATAAAACTTTTCTTTTTCTGCAAATTCCTTACTTGCAATATCAATGTGAACCCATTTTGCCTTTTCAACAAAGTGTTTTAAAAACATACCTGCAGTGATTGGTGATGCCCATCTGCCCCCGGAATTTTTTATGTCTGCGACATCGCTCTTTATCTTTTCATCATATTCTTCAAATAATGGTAATTGCCACATTCTTTCGCCTGTGTTTTTTGATATAGCCAATAATCTATCAATCAAATCCTGTTCATTCCCCATCAATGCAGCAGTTACATCACCAAAGGCAATTGCACAACCACCGGTCAGCGTTGCAATGTCAATGACTATCTTGGCGCCTTCCTTTTCTGCATAGCAGAGTGCATCCGCAAGTGTCATTCTTCCTTCAGCATCTGTAGAAATGATTTCAATCGTTTTACCATTCATTGCCCTCACTATATCTCCAGGTCTTGATGCCTTGCCTGAAGGCATATTTTCAACGGCCGGGATTATTGTTAAGAGATTTACCTTTGCATCTAATCGTGTCATGGCTAAAGTAGTAGCAAATACAACACCACCGCCGGTCATATCACCTTTCATCGCACCCATTCCTTCTGAAGGTTTTAATGAAATACCACCGGAGTCAAAGGTAACGGTCTTGCCAATGAGACTTATCATTGGGCCCTTAGAGTTTTGATATTGTAATACAATAAATCTTGGCTCATTCTCACTTCCCTGGGCAACAGAGAGGAGAGCACCCATTTTCAATTTCTCCATTTCTTTCTTATTCAGGACTGTAATTTTTATCTTTTCGCCAAGACCCAAATCTTTGATTATCTCTCTAACCTTCTTTTCAAACTTCTCCGGTGTGAGATTGTTTGCTGGTTCATTTGTAAAATCTCTTGCAATATTCTGGGATTCAGCAAGAATCCTACCGATTTGAACACCCTTTTTTATCTTTTCAATCTTGGTTTTATCCATCTCTACAATGGCAAATTCTTTGATTTGTTTATTTTCCTGTTTTTTGTAAACATTAAATTCATAAAGGCCAAGGATTGTGCCTTCAGTAAGTGCCTGGCTTGCAATTTGAGGTTCTATTCCACCGATGCCTGCTCCGTGGACGATTGTTCCAATCTTTTTTGCCTTTGTTTTTTTCCCAGCCATTGCTGCAGAGCCGCTTATCTTCCTGATTTGATCAATGCCAAAATTCTCTGACTTACCAAGTCCTACCAACATTACCTTTCCTGCCTTTAATTTTCCAAATGTTGGAAATATGACGGTTTCGCCAAGTTTACCAGTAATCTCTTCATTTTTTATCATTTCTGTTATAGCACCATTAAGTGATTTATCCACAGCACCGGTAGCACCGCCAGGTATTCTTACTCCTTCAAACAGATTTACAATCAGAAGGTCGCCATCAAAATCCAAAATTGACTGGTTCAATGTTCTAACTTCCATGTTTTCTTCTCCTTTTAGACTTAAATCTATTATATAGAATTCAAACAAAAAATCAAGAAGTAAAATTCGTGTTTTCAAAACGCAAATTTAGACCATTGCTTATGCTATTTTTTTAAATATGGCTTAATTCTTTCAAACAACTTTTCACCAACTCCCTTTACCTTTTTTATGTCGTCAATTTTTTCAAACCGACCGTTTTGACTGCGATAGTCCACAATTTTCTGCGCCAATGATGGCCCGATACCCGGCAACATTTCAAGTTCTTCTGCCCCGGCATCATTTATGGAAATCTGTCGAGTTCCTTCTTCAATTAGCGCAACATAACCCTTTTCATTCGTTTTTGATTTTGCATAACTGAATACATTTATTATTATCAGAATAAAAAGAAGAAAGCATAAGCATACAATTTCTTTGCGACTCACGGGGGAAGATGTTAGTATGAAGGATAAACGATTTTCAAAAGAAATTTATACATTGTATCAATGCTTTCTTTACTACATTTATCAATGGTGTCAAAGGGTGTATCCCAGTAAGGATAGTCAAAATCAATTATGTCTATGGCGCGAATGCCATACTTTATAATAGGCATATGATCGTCAATGATATAATATTTTACCATTGGTATAAAGACTAACGGTGAGATTTCCATGCCAATTTCCCACAAAGAATCAACCAGTGCAGGATAGAAACGTGTGGAATTGCCTTCTTTGTAGATCTGGAGGTTTTTGTCTCCTATCATATCAACTATCATTATAAATGAATATTCATCCAGACATTTCATAGCAAAATTTGTTGAGCCATACAGTTCTGCCTTTTCCACATCTTCGCCATCAAAAAACAAAAGATTAACACTTAACGGTGACGGATTCTTTGATAGTGTATCAGCGAGTTTCAGGAGCAGTGCTACACCTGAACCGCCGTCATTCGCCCCGGGGCAACCTCTATCAGAATCCCAGTGAGCGCCAATTCCAATCAGGGGATGCCCAGCAGGGAATTTCTGATATATATTATAAAGCCATACTCCATCAATAATGAAGGAATCAACTTCGGGATTTTGCAGATTTTTTACAATGTAATGATAGGCATTTTTGTGTCCTTCAGTTCCAATAGTTCGGTTTCCAAATCTGCAGAACTCAACAAGATAGTCGTATGGTTCGCGCGCGTGTAGTGGACTAACAAGAACAAAAAGCAAAATCAAATCTTTTCTTCTTAGAAATTTATATTTGTCCATAAGTTCAATCCAACCCTTCGGTAATTGTTGTTAAAAATACGGTCGCGGTTGCGTGAATAATTGAGGGTTGCACCGCCAGTAACACTTGCCGAAAAATTGTAACTCAGAGAAATGTCAACAGTGGTGTTTTCATTGTCATTGACCGGGTTATCAAGGTCAAGATAATTGGGATTTTCAAGGGATGCGGAATAACTTATGCTGCGATTATAACTGTATGTAACACTGGTGGTAAGATTAGAGGCAAATTTTATTCCCTGTAAGAGTGGGAGGCTTATCCCTTTTGGGGCACTAAAGGTATAGGCAAAAGAAAAGGACCCACCCCAGTTAATAGATTTTGAGGGGTTAATGAATTCACTTAAATATTGATGGCTTTCGGTTTCACTGTAATTTATACTGGTGTTTGTCGTAATACCTCTTTTCCAGTTTGCCTGCCAGCCTAATAGAGGATTCAATGAAACGGATTTGCTATCCGATGTCAACTCTGGTGTAGTATCAGGATTCACTGTGTAGGTTTTTTGGTAATTCTGATTGAAACCAGTATTTATTGATGATGTATGGGTATATTTTTTCAAGAACGGCAACTTTTCAACCCCTGAAATCCTCAGCGTTGCATCAGGATAAGAATTGGTAATGGTTTTGTTTTCGGAGCCGCTATAACCAATGCTTCTTCCAATCTGCTTGGAGTAACCGGTACCAAATGCTACAATTTTGTAGTTGATTCCTGAATTTATGCCGAAATTATCATTGATACTTCGACTTGAGTAACTATTAGGTGCAATTTGATCAGAGGGGATTGTATCTACAATACCCCATTGATAATTCAAACCAGGTCGGATTTTGCTCAAATATCCAGAAGCCTTTTGATGTGAAAAATTGATATTGGGATTCTGGAGATAGCTAACAAAATTTTCAATTTGTTTGAGCACCCATAGAGGTGAACCAGGAACCTGCAGTGAATCCTTTGATTCATCTCTGAGTTTAGTAAAGAACTTAATAAATTTTTTAACATCTGCAATACCTGATATGGTGATGATTGAGCCATTGGAAATTCCGCGCACATCCTCGGGTTCGCGCATTTCAAAACGGTGGTCTTCGTTATAATTGGAACTGAATTGCAAAGAAGGATTTATGATTACAAGGTCTTTTGCAATTCTGCTATTGAATGTTTGCACACGACCTACCTCCTCACCGAACCTTCGTCTTTCGGATACCGAATCTCTTGTTTCTGAGAAATTGTATGATGTAGATATAATTGGGTGAGGTGAATAATCAGCAGAAAAGTTAGGATTGAGAGTGCGACGGCGCTGAGGATAACCCGGATATACAATAAAATTTTGATTCAAACTATCCCGATAATAAGATTTCATAATGTTATCAGTATATAACGCTCCGAATATAATTTTTTGCGGTGCAAGTGAAATTGACTGTTTGAGAATTTTTACTACTGCTTTTGGACCAATTGTATAAGAACTGCGGTAGTTTCTGATATCTGTTGTATCACAATTCCTCGCACCGTTTGTAATGCTGATGGTCCGGTCGTTATTAAAACTTAGATTATCAAGGGTCTGTTTCATAAACCAGTTTTTTGAGTTTGTTTTGGAAATGCCAAGATTGTAACCTTTAACAGTGCTGGTTGATCTTTCAAGAATACGGCTTGAGTCATCTAATTCAATGTCTGAGGCAATAAATGAGGAGAAACGTGGTTCCTGAATTGACCGGTTGTAACTCAAACCCAACGGTATGCTGAATGACCAATCTTGTGGTAATAGCTTATCCAGAGAAATTCCAGTTGTGACTCCATAATTACGTCCCGGACCCTGAGTAGATATGTCTTTTGATTCTGAGAGACGCTTGAATTTTCCATTAGATTCAGCATAGGAGAAGGAAATATTTGACAGATCAGCAATATTTAGTGAACCATTTGACCTGAAGGTTTTGCCAATTTCGGATTTGGGCGAAACAAGTTTGATATCATTGAACCAGAGGGTGTCGGTTAAGGGTGTCGTGTAATTGTTAGTAACGCGGATTTCAAAAAATGCATTTGCTGAAAGAGAAGGATTTCCAGAGACTGTATAATTCCCCTGGGTTAATCTTCCAACGCCCCGAGTGATTTTCTTAAGCTCAAGGAACTTTGCAAAAACCACCTGGTATTTCCGCCAGTTATTATATCCTGAATTACCGGATTGAAAATCTGTTTTGTATTCATAGTAGTTAGTATCTGAACCAAAACGCAGGGCAATCTGGGGATTTGAATGGGAAGCAAGGAAATAGAATTCAAGGGTATCATATGCACGATAATCTTCATTCGTCTCAATTCGGCGATAAGCAATACAGGTGTGATTTTCTTTGATATTGGCAACATTGAATTCCAACCCACCTTCGTTGATAGTCTTGCCAGTTGAAGGATCTATGGGCAGGGGATAGGGTGGTTTGTAATATGTGTGAGTTTCTGTATTCACTGGAGTAATCGTGAATTTTTCGGTTGAATCAATGGGGTTCAGAGAATCGTTTGTAACAATTCCATAATTTTTCCAGCGACTACCGGTTAAATTCAATTTGTGAATGTAAATTGTTTCTGATCTGGCAAAATTGTCAAACCAGATACGGACAAATTTAATGTTATGCCAATCCAAAATCCCAAAGACCGTGTCTCGTGCAAGGGAATCTTTCATAGGAATTCGAAACATTTTCCAGCCACTCTTTAATCCGCCTTCAACCAAAAACCTGCTTGAATCAAGATGAACTGAATAACTATGATATATGTTATTGCTTAAATTAAAGATACTATTATGATCTATGTCTTCGGTGTCCCATATCCTATTGCCTTCTGTACCATTGATGCCGCCTGTATAATCATCTTCTTTGTAGTCATCATTACCATCATCCCCTGCAATACTGGATGCATCATTGCCAATGACACCGTCCAAACCCCGGTCTTCAGTGTTTGCGTCCCAGGAAAAATTTCTTGGAAAGTTATCTTCATCTTCCAGAGTTGTCAATCCGACAAATTGACCATTTTTATTTCTCCGCAATTGATCCTCGCTGATATCCTCGGCTATTTCTATGTGCATCTTACCGCCCCTGCCTTTGACAATTAATTCAATATTTTCACATTCTTCAAGATTGGTACTCGTAATATACTGTGTTAACCCGGCAAAAGATTGATAATTGTCAGGAATAAATTGCACCTGCATTACTTCAGCAATTGCGTGAGGGTCTGTTGGATTTTCGTATATGTCTTCCATCTGAAATGTCTTGCCACTTGGCGGATTGTACCACACAATCTTCTTTTTGGCAAAATTCCCAGTATCCTGATTGACTGGCCTGGAACAAAGGTGCCAATATCCTTTTGTCAGTGAAACAGAATTACTTATTGTCGTTGCTTCAAAATCATCAAGATATACAGAACTGCGTGAGTTCGTATTTGAGAATGAGTATGCACCTTCAAAATTTATGTTGAATTTTGACTCTACCTCAGTCTGCAAAAGTGGCAGACGGTCAACAATCTCTGTAAGATAAGGAACTTTTCCTGGAAGATTGAAATCTGTCTCCAAGACCATTCTGTTGAAAGGCTCCTCGTTGAGCCTTATATGTTCATAAGGTGCCATCTGATAAGATTCTGAGCGATAGAAGAAAGACGAGCCAAGTGTGCCTTCACCAAAGATTTTTGAGTTTGCCCTAAGTCCAATAAGGGATTTTTGGGCGGCTGAAAATAAGGGACTGTATTCTGCCTGGATACGAATTCTGTCAGTAGAGGAGATGGGTCTTAGAAACTCAAGTTTATTTTCATCATAGTTCACAATGTATTTTGTAGAATCCATTTCAATATCATTGACATAAACCCTGACCCTTTTTGTATTTGGAGGTAGGGTAAAGGTTCGCTTCACCTGGATTGATTTTGTATAAATATAATATTTTCCACCACCGATTATATAGTAAGGATTGTGATAAATCTCAGTGTCTGGTTCAGGCAGGTTTGGATTAATAAATGGCATTGAATCAGGGAAAATAAGCAACCCCCGGCCGCGATCAAAACCGCCCTGGCCTAAATACGGATCAATCTCGGAATTATTGTCACTGTCAATTCCCAGAATGTTTATCAAGGTTTTGCCCTGGTATTTATCTTCGTCAATGCCATTGGGAATCTCGTGGAAAATTTTGAGAGTATCAATGTTGGCACCAGGGTTCGTGATTTGATAATAGTTTTTTAGTTCATAGTATCTCCAGGTAGAAGATGTCTGTTTGAAGGATCTTGGGCATATCAATTTCAGGCGCAGAGTATCTGAACCAATAAAGCCCACAGTATCTTCTCTATTCTGGCTGTTTATCTTTCTATAATATACACCAAGTGCTTCAAAGTTGTTGTAAAGTCCGGATTTCAATTCAATGATATTAACCCTTCTTCCCAAGAATTGATAATCCATATCTGCACCTTCGTATTTTAAAGTGAAGTATCCTTCTTCCTTCTCGGTCGTATCGTCAGGAATATTGTCATCATTGAGATCAAGATAAGAATAGGCATAGCGGGTAATACCATTATTATTGTTTGCCGCATTTCCATCGTCAATGTAAACACGAAGTTCAATGATTGAATCGCTTGTTCCAAGCCAGAAAAATTGTCTCTTTGCATAATCCTTTGACCAGATTGTATCGGGAAGACTTTCTGTTCCGCCTTCAATGACTTGTTCGCTCATCTGTGTTTGTTCTCTTGAGGCTATTGCCACGATATCTACCGGACCTACCTTGGAGGTAGACTTTATGCCGAAAAGCCCCTGGTGTGAAGGAATGTCACCTGTGTAACTTGTTCCCGGGATTGATAATTGTGTATCTCCACCTTCCACTTCTTGCAGTATTTCGTCTTCTTTGCCTTTGTAAGTCACCCTGATCTTATTCTGACTTTCATCCACTCTTGTTGAATTGTGGTCAATGAAGACCTTCATTCGGTCTCCGACTTCACCATCAAGGTTAATTGCCATTTCCTGTTCCATGGTCAATTCAGGTAGCAATGAAGTGCGTTGTTGTTCTGCGGGTAGATTTGAGTAGAAAGTTTCGCTTCCACCAAGGGTAATTTTTACATAGCCGCCCACATCAAGTTTTCCTGTTTCGCCCATAAAATCACTGAAGCCACCCTTTGGTAAAGGTACCTCAAATGTGCCAAATATGCCTTTATTCGCATAACCGCCTTTTTGAATAATATCACTCTGCAATTCCTTTAACAGCAATTTTTGATTCTTCTTTTGTAGGCCGCGGTCAAGATATTTAGAAACAGGAATGATACTGTCAATGCTAATGATGTTGCCCTGATAAGTACGGGCATATAGTATATATTGCCCATCTGAAGTGACATAGGTTTTTATATCATAAGGTTGAGTGAACTGATTTATCAGAAAAATGATTAAGAAGGTCATAATAGTCTAATGATTTTATCCGCAAGTGCCTCTCTGTCAAGACCAACAGCACTGAGCAGAATATCACGGGCTCCATGTTCAATAAATTTGTCAGGCAGAGCAAGGTTCCTAATTTTTACTCCTGTATATTTGGTAAGATATGTTGTAATTGCACTCCCAAGGCCTCCGAGAAGAGTGTTTTCTTCAATAACCACAATGTTTTTTATATCAACGCACAGTTCATCAAGGAGGTTGTGATCAAGTGGTTTTATGAAACGTGCATTTATTACAAAAGGTTCAATATCTTTTTTCTTGAGCAGGGGCAGTGTATCCATGCTCGGCTTCACCATAGATCCACAGGCAATGATTGCAATATTTTTTCCTCTGTTTAAGATTTCCCACTTGCCGATTTCTACCTGGGAAATTTTGGATTCTGTTGTTGATTCACACGTTGCCCGTGGATAACGAATTGCGAATGGTCCATTGCGATAATTCACTGCAGTTTTTAGAAGGGCAATTAATTCAGTTCCATTCTTGGGTGCTGTTACAATCATATTAGGAATGCAATTCAGATAGGAAATGTCAAATGGTCCGTGATGTGTAGGTCCGTCTTCGCCAACCAGGCCTGCACGGTCAATGGCAAAGATGACCGGTGCTTTTTGCAAACAAACATCATGAATGATCTGGTCATAGGCACGTTGTAGAAAAGTGGAGTATATTGCGCAAACCGGAATATAACCTTCCAGCGCAAGGGCTGACGCCATTGTAACTGCGTGCTGTTCGCAAATTCCCACATCAAAGAACCGGTCCGGAAATTCCAGTGAGAAATCTTTTAATCCTGTGCCCAGACACATTCCAGCAGTAATGGCAACTAATTTTTTATTCTCCCGACCGAGTCTTACTAATGCCTCACCAAAAATTTTTGTATATGAATTTGATTTTTGGATTTCCTCACCGGTTTTTAGGTCAAACGGTCCGATACCATGGAAACGTTCAGGAGAATCCTCAGCAATCTTATAACCTTTGCCTTTTTTGGTTACTACATGGACAAGCCTTGGTCCTTTCATTTCTTTGATACGTGAAAATGTATCTATCAATTCATTCAGTTTGTGTCCATTTAGGGGTCCAATGTATCTGAATCCCAGCTCTTCAAATATTACAGATGGTGAATATAAGCCTTTCAAACCTTCCTGAATCCTTTTGGCAATGTTACGACCACGATCTCTGACATACGGAGGGAATTTGCCGAAAAACACCCATAAATCGTCACGAAATCGGTTGTAGGTTCTGGTAGTGATTATTTTTGTTAGATATTGAGATAAGGCACCGACTGTCTCGCCAATAGACCGCTCATTATCATTCACAACAACGATAACATCTTTTTTCAGCTGTCCAATGTGGTTTAATGCTTCAAATGCCATACCTGCACCCAGTGAACCATCACCAATTACACTGAGAATATGGTAATTTTCATTCTTGAAGTCGCGGGCGATAGCAAATCCTGCTGCTGCTGAAAGAGAGGTAGATGAATGACCAGTGTTGAAATGGTCATACATTGATTCTTCCCGTTTGGGAAAGCCGCTAATCCCCTTATAAGTTCTCAGGGTTGAAAAAGATTGGTGCCTGCCAGTTATCAGTTTTTGGGCATAGGTCTGATGCCCTACATCCCAGATAATCTTGTCTTTTTCAGCGTCAAATACACGATAGATTGCCAGTGTCAATTCAACAACACCAAGCGATGGTGCCAAATGTCCTCCGGTCCTGGATGTTACCTTCAGAATCTCGTCTCTGATTTCCTGAGCAAGAATTTGCAACTGCTCAAGTGAAAACTTTTTCAGATCATCAGGTTTTTTTATTTTTTCCAGTAGTGCCATATAGTTTTTCTTTGAAAATTAAGACTCTATAATCCCTGGAAATTTTTGATGGTCTAAAAACATCTTAAAAAGTACGGTGCAGGACAAAATCAGTGATTTGATTGAAGATATCAAAATTTTCACCCAGTTGACTGAATCTGTTTTTGGCGAGCGTTGCATATCTCAGTGCGCGAAACTTTGCTCCTTCAAGCCCATATACCCTTGGTGCAGTTAGTTTTTCCAGCAAAAGGTCTTTTTGTGGAGTCTTTCCCAATTTTTCTTTTTTTCCTATTATGTCAAGGATGTCATCAGTATATTGGAAGAGCATACCAAGATATAATCCACCTTTTTGCAATATTTGAATACGTTCTTCAGGCACATTCGCCATTATTGCTCCAACCTTTACTGACAATGCAATAAATTTTGCGGTTTTGTTCAGGTGTATTTCACGCAGTGTCTTTGGGTTTGGGTCTCTGTAGTTCTGGATATCAAGGACCTGTCCATACACGATGCCCTTTGGTCCCACAGTCTCGCTGACCTCCTTTATTATTCGGAGCCTCTGGGCTATATGATTTTCAAACTCTGTGAATAGTTCAAAGGCATAAGCGAATAGTCCGTCGCCAGATAGGACAGCAAGTGCTTCACCAAATTTCTTGTGGGCAGATTCCTTGCCTCTGCGAAAATCGTCGTTGTCCATTGCTGGCAGGTCATCATGGATAAGGGAATAGGTGTGGATTAATTCAAGCCCACAGGCAATTCCCATTATCTCTTCAATATGCTCCCCACCACCTGCTTCATAGCTTGCTACTGCAAGGATAGGTCGGATTCTCTTGCCCCGGTCAAGTGAATAGTACATTACCTCAAAGAACTGATTGTTTTTGCTGAAGTATCTTTTCAAAGCCCTATCCACCACCAGTTTTTTCTCAGTAAGATATTGCTCAATGTTCATAATTAAAGTATATAATTGTAGATAAAAATGGGCAGTTGTCAAGGGTATAAACACTGCCTGTTATTGTTTTTTGACTTGACAGGGAAAATTTTGTATGTTATAATATAATTGGAAGGTATTATGAACCTACGATTATCTATATTTGAAAAGATGGACCTGCAATATTATTTATTCATAATACTATTGATCATCCATGGAACATATGCTCAGTATGTGACTCCAAAACAGGGTTGGATCAACTTCACCACTCCATTCCCTGATACGATGGATAATTCTACAAATATTGGCAAGTTCATACTTGAACCACCTGCAGGAATCCACGGCAGGGTTATTGTTCAGTCTGACGGACATTTATACTTTGCTAATGGCAATCGCGCGAAATTCTTTGGCACAAATTTTTGTTTCTCCGCCACCTATCCTACACAGGGAATGAGTATAAATGTGGCAGCTCACATTGCGAAGCAGGGTTTCAATATGGTTCGTTATCACCATATTGATGGTGCATTGACGAGTGCCCCAGGATCAAATACAACAAGAAGATTGAATCATGAAGTGCTGGATAAATTTGATTATCTATTCTATCAACTGAAACAGAAAGGCATCTATTCCGCAATTGACCTTTACAGTATAAGATATTTTAAATCAGGGGATGGAATTCCATTTTATGACAGTTTGAACCGGTCAATGGATGTTGTAAAAAGGGTATATATGTTTTATGAACCTGCCTATGCGCTCTTTCGCGATTATCCTGACAGCCTTCTCAATCACATAAATCCATATACTGGAATTCCATATAAGGATGAGCCTGCCCTCGTATTTATCAATCCAATGAATGAAGGAAGTTTAATTGATCAATATTTCTGGGACAACTGGGATAATATCCAATCAAGTTATTACCTGCCAAGATTTTACAAGAATGAACTCCAGAACCAGTGGAATGACTGGTTATACAATAGATATCACTGGGATTCAACCCTTATTCGTGTCTGGTCCGGTGGCGATACAACAACCGGTCCTAATAAAATTATCAATGGTGAATTTTCCGATACCTTGAATGGTGTTCCAAGATTCTGGTGGCTCAATCAATTCAGTGGCAATTCTACCTGGGGTGTGCAGAATGCAGGACTGAGTTTAGAACCCGCAGTTTTTGTCCATATATATTCACCTGCCCAATACTCCTGGCATATCCAGCTTGTCCAATCCGGATTTACAATAAACAGTGATTCAACCTACCGATTGAGTCTCAAGGCAAAATCAAGCAGGAATCGTAGTATGGATATTGTGATACAGAGAAACAGAACTCCCTGGACTGTTTATTATTCACAAACAGTCAATCTCACAACTTCTGGTCAGAGTTTTGTTCTGCCATTTTATTGTAATAATACTGATACAGTCCAGTTGACATTTAATCTTGGTCTGGATACCGGGAGGGTCTGGATTGATGATGTCCAGTTACACAGGGCACCGTTTTCTAAGGTGTTGGACCCAGGTGAAAGTCTCTCAACAAGAACGATAAAACTTGTGCGCTGGAGCAATCGCTATGATTATAGCCCTTATCGTTATTTTGACCAGATACGGTTCTTTTACGAAAAAGAATCAAGATTCTATCAACGAATCTCCTCTTTACTCAATGATACGCTCCATATCCAGTCCCTCATCACTGCTTCATACTTCTGGGCAAATCAACTCCATCAATATGCCTGGGCAAACCTTGTGCCTGTAATGGATGCACATCCATATTTTGACCATCCTAATTTTCCTGACCAGCCCTGGGATACACTTGATTTCACAATCACAAATTCATATTTTGGTGAAGGTAGTAATGGTGAATGGTTCTTTACATTTATGAATCAGTGCGCATCAGCACAAAAACCTATGATTATCACCGAATGGCAGCATCCTGCACCCTGCGAATCAAGATATGTAACACTCTTACCATTTGCCAGTTATGCAGGCTTAAGGGATTATGATGCAATAATAAACTTTGCCTTTGCCCATTCTGAAGGAAGTTTTTCAAATAATCATATAAGACCATTCTTTGATGCTGCAGGACAACCCATACACTTTGTTCTTTTGAGAATGGCATCCCTTGCATTCTTGCGTGATACAGAGTCTGAAGACCTTGAAAGGACTCCATGGATGAGTTTCAATCTTGATCAGATAATAAGAGATATTTATGCTGGAAACTACTGGAATAAGGCGATACCGAGTTCACCAAGGGACCGGGTCTTCAATCACTTCCACTGGGATTCACAAAAGGGTATCTTCAAAATTAATACACCAGGAACAAAGGTATTTTCTGGCAGGACCGCTGGTGATACCGTGATTTTAGGTGGGATAAGGGTGATTGGCAATACCGATGGTATAATTGGCTTTACAAAGATTGACAGCATCCAGAACCAGAAGACCTTTCTTGTTGCAGCCCTTGCCCGTACAGAGAATACGAATATGGTCTGGGTTGAACAGACAAAAACCCAGGGAATGTTGAACTGGGGCAATTCGCCCTGCCAGATAGAGAGTGTAAGATATTATACACAATGGCATGCAGATTCCTTGATAGTAAGTAAGTTAAATTCTCTTGGGAATATTTATGCAACCACCAGGATCATTGGTTCTAACCATATCACAAACTGGTTTGTATGTACTGGAATGGATTCTGTCGTATGGTATAGGGTCAATGCCTGTGGGTATATGGATACCCTGATTGGAATAGCCGAAAGGAATTATTGTAGTAAAAATGATATTTTTGCAGTCAGCCCTCAAAAAAACTTTACAATCAACAATTTGCCTTCCAACACCATAATCAAACTATATTCTGTAGATGGCAGGCTTATTGTATCAAAGAAAGTTGGGCACAAAATGAAGAAACTAACAATCAAGGGACTTGCATCTGGTGTTTATTATTATGTTGTTGAAAATTCTGAAATTATAAGAAAGGGGAAGATTGTAATATTGAGGTAAATTTTGAAGATTTTTCTTTGGCATCTCAGAAGTCTTGAGTAGAATGACTTTGAGGAAAAGTAAGATTGGATTTTGTAGAGGGAAAGGAGGTCTTTATGAAGTTCTTGTTTGGGGTTATTGTTTTATCTAATTTGGTATTTGGTCTTTCAACCTGGGAAACCCGGCATTTTGAGTTAACTGATAATGGATTTATGGATGTTGCTACACCTGATTCAATGATTGGAATCCTATGCGGGATCAGGGATAATGTTGGAGGAATCATATACAAAACAACTGATGGAGGGACTAACTGGCAGGAAATCCAACCCTGGACTGTAAATCAGTGTATGTTTGTTTTTGGTATGCATTTTATAAACTCCAATACTGGTTATGTTTCTGGAATGGGCTTAATCGCCAGCATCTTTCCAGCAGCAGTATTGTATAGAACAACCGATGGTGGTAGTTCCTGGACAAATATTTATGGATTGACTTTTGAATTTGTAGGCAAACTCTGGGATGATGTCTTTTTCCTTGATGCAAACAATGGATGGCTTGCTGGTGCCAACAGTGATATCCGCAGGACAACAAACGGAGGAACTACCTGGACTACCCAGAGTGCACCTGTTTCCAGCTCACTGAAGAGTATTTTCTTCCTGAATGCCAATGAAGGTTGGATCGCAGGTGGCGATTATGATACACTCACCGGGACAGGGACAAATGGACTGATCCTGCATACTACAAACGGTGGTACAAACTGGAGTGCACAGATGTCCGATGTTCCATATCAATTCTATGGTGTTTATTTTCTTGATGCTCAAAACGGGTGGGTTTGTGGTTTAAAGGATACCGCATCTCCGGGAGTGTTCTTTCGCACAACGAATGGTGGTAATGATTGGATTGAGATAATGGCGCCTTCTGTTCCAATCGGAAAATATGGGTTATATGGAATTGAGTTCACTGATACTCAGAATGGTTTTGCGACCGGTGGAGGCAATCGGGCAGGATGGCAGGGTAGTTATTTTGGAATTTTTCTAAAAACAACAGATGGCGGGAATATCTGGAATGTTGATACGGTAATATTTGATAATAGTCCTTATGGTGTTTCTCCATTAGGAATGGATATGTTCAATACAAGGTGGGGTTATGCAGGTGGTGCAAGATTGTCAGTGTTCAGATATACGCCATTAAATGTTGGAATTGAGGAATGGCAGATTCGTACAGCAAAAGAAGAATTGCTGACGATTTTTGGCTATGGACAAAAAATCAAATTTCATTTCAACAACGGAAGAAATTACAGGAAGGCAGAGTTATACGATATTTTAGGCAGAAAAATATTTGAAAGAAAATTAATGGATTCTGCAGTCTTATCATTGCCTGATCTTGTTCGCGGTTGTTACTTTTTGAGGCTTTACAAGAACAGTGGAGAGTGTCTGACAAATAAGTTTATTGTGATTTAAATACTTAGTTGGGAAAAAGCATTTAGTATCAATTAATGGAAGTTACTTCTTCTTAAAAATTCCGAGAATACCGCCTGTTTTGTCATCATCTGCATGTCTGGTTGGCGTTTCGTTTTTTTCTTCAATGGTTTGCTGAATCAATTTCACGAGTCCTGAGGAAATCAACCCATAAAGAATTCTTCCAGTCTCAAATTCTGAAAGACGCACCCGCAGGGCAATATCTTTGATTGAGAGGTGTCCATCTACAAATGCAAGCACCTTCCATTCTTCAGGTCGGAGATTGATCTTTTCAATGCCCGCATCAGGTACTTCAACAATTCTTGGTATCATCTCAAATGAGGGGATTAATCTTTGAATTTTGTTCAGTTCATCAATTCTGCGCGCTGCATCAAGAATCACCTGTTGTATTGGCAGTTCTACTGTCTTCTCAAGCGTTTCTTCTCCTGGTCTAAATACAAATCTGCCTTTACGCCACTGAAGTATTGAGTCAACTGCCTGCTCGCCAATGAGGTTGTTGGTTTTGGCATGAACGACCATTCCATTTTTAAAATACACAACTCCAACATCACTTGCACTTTGGATACGGAGGCTTCCATCCTTTGCGCCCAGCTGGATCAACTGGAATACATCAGTTAATTCAAAATCTTCTAAATTGCCTTCTAATGCCATTATTCTTTGTAGACTCCCATCGCCCGATATTTTTCAATTCTCTCTTCAATCAATTTATCAACAGGTAGAGGTATTAATTTCTGTAGATTATTTACGACTGCAGATTTTATGTTTTCCGCGGTCTTCTGATGGTCCATATGTGCACCACCGAGCGGCTCTGGAATGATTTCGTCAATGATTTTGAATTCCAGCAAATCCTGTGCGGTTATCTTCAAGGCTTCAGCTGCATCCCTGTTTTTTGATGCATCACGCCAGAGTATTGAAGCACAGCCCTCAGGTGAAATCACTGAGTATATGGCATTTTCCAACATTAAAACCCTGTCCCCCTGGGCAATAGCAAGGGCACCGCCTGAACCGCCTTCACCCAGAATTACTACAATGATCGGCACCTCTATGACCGCACATTCCAGAAGGTTGGTGGCAATTGCCTCAAACTGCCCGCGTTCCTCTGCCCCTACTCCTGGATATGCCCCGGGTGTGTCAACTATGCTTAAGATTGGAATGTTGAACTTTTCAGCCATTTTCATTATCCGCAATGCTTTGCGGTAGCCTTCGGGATGGGGCATGCCGAAGTTTCTCTTTATTTTTTCTTTTGTATCACGACCTTTTTGCTGTGCTACTATTGCGATTGAGTATTCATCAAGATTTGCAAATCCACCCACAATGGCTGGGTCATCACTGAATCTCCGATCACCGTGCAATTCAATAAAATTGTTGGTAATAAGATTAATGATATCTACTGCATATGGACGTCTCGGGTGTCTGGCAAGTTGAACCCTTTGCCAGCGAGTTAGATTTGAATAGATTTTCTTCTTTAATCGGTCGGCCTGAAGTTTCAGTCTTTCAATTTCATCGTCAACGCCATGCAATTTCTTTAGTTCTTCAATCTTTTTTTCAAGTTCCAGCACCGGTTTCTCAAAATCAAGATATATGCCACCGTTCATTTTCTCAGGAACTCCTTGTAGTATCTATGTAGATATTCATCATTTTGTCTCTCATTCAAAAAAGAATACTAATTCCTACTGTATTAATCATACCCAGATTATGCGGATATATTGAGGTGCCGTATTTGATTAACAGGTTGTGATGCGCAATTCCGAGATAAAATCCAGGATACACGGAATCGCGGTAATTCATTCCAATACCGAATTCCAGGTTGTCAGTTAATTTCAGTTCGCTGGCAAATGCTGATTCAAATGACGAAGTATTCACCAAATAGTGTATATCAAGACTTAGGGTGAATTTATTTATGATACGGTAGTAACCAAAACTCAATTTCGCAGGCAGATTTACGGATTCGCTTGCGATCTTTATTGTACCGCCAATATTATTTGCACCAGCTGTTATACCAGAATGCTGATTCAAATAAGCCAATGAAATGTCAAAACCCAGTGTAGCACCAGAATAAACAAAAATATTCTCATAAATGTATTTTGCCTTTAATCCTAATCTGCCGTTGGTCGTTACATTTTTTGATGCACATAACCCCACACAGAAATCGTTTGCCGAGTAGAACCCTGTAGAATCTTCAGTTGGATATTCAGGTCGTGCTTCAATTGATCCGTAGTCAAAATTCATAATACTTATACCAAAATCAATTTTGTTAAATTCCCTGGTTAAAGCAAAATGCAGATTTTTCATATCTGTATAAAGGTTGCTGTAATAAATAGATATGCGGTAATCTTCGTGTGCATAGAAGACTGAAGGGTTGTAAAATATTGCTTCATCGCCAACCGTGCGAGAATAGTAAGTTAACACACCCTTTGCTGATGCTGGCATCAAAAGTGTATTTATGCCGGCTGAAGTGATTAGAAAAAAAAGGATATTCATTTATTCCTCAATGATTTCCACATTTGCCCGGGGCAATTTGACACGCTCTTTATTTTCTAACTCAACTTCAAGGACACGCACCCTGGATTCAGTTTCAATGTTTTCTAATGCTACGGGCAGGTCCACGACCTTACCTATCATCCCAAAATATGGTTCTCTTATGATCCTCACTGCCATTCCTGTTTCCAATCCTGAACCAGTTGAGATGTGCACAACTTTCTTATCTGGTGCCCTTTCAAGGGGAACGATGACTTCAGGTCTCATTACGCCCGCACGGATCTGGGTTGCGCCATTTATTGAGGTCTTTTTTCCTGCCAGTGATTTTAAGAGATTAAAAGTTCTATCTGCCATCCGGAGCTTACCAAATCCTTCAGTTGCAATAATGGTAAGCCCGACATTTTCAGAACCTGTGATTGCCACACCGATATCATATCCCATAAATTTTTTCAGATCCTGGTCCTCAATGCCACCTATGATTACTCCCTTTGCTCCAATGTTTCTTGCTTTGATAAGGGTGTCATAGGTTACCATCGCACCACCGATAATAATCTTGTTTTTATATGAATCATTGATATCCTGCTCAGTCAAAATTGATCCGGGATTATCTGTAGCGACCGCCAGTTCACCAATTGTCTCACCACCAATGCCAAATATCCCCTGGATAAAACTTCCCTGGGTTCTAATCAATACTCCTTCGTTTGGAAAAACCTTGACTATTTCACCATCAATATAGGCAATGACCTGGACAGGAATTGGTGGCTCTCTGAGTATCACCTGCCCGGTTATTTTAGAAACACTCTCTATCTTGCCCGTGATCGGACTTTTTACAGTGGACTTGAAAAGTCCAAAAAATCCCTTGCTCTGGGCAATAATTTCCTCTTTTCGTACATCATCGCCGACCTTTTTAAGCATTGCCTCTTCAATTTCTTCGGGCAACACACCTAAAAGTCCGGCAATATTAGCAGTCTGAACACTACCTGGCAGAGAAGTCTTGGCTACAATCTGTTCAGCATGAACTTTCATACCTTCTTTGACAAGCACTTCACCAGGCAGGGGTAACCGCCTCTGTTTCTCAATGACCGTATATGCCAGTACTTTCAAACCAGGAGTATAAGCATGAGCCAATTATGCCTCCTTTAACATATATTATATATATTTTTTCGCTCAGGTCAAGAATTCTTTATCATTTTCCGGGCGATGCTCATATTGACCAAATCTTCTTTGGTATCGGTTCTTGGTGTCTCCATTATGAAGGGCAGATGTCTTAGTGCTGAATGATTTATTATGAATTTCATACCCCTGCCGATCTCACCTTTTCCAATGTGCCAGTGTCGGTCTCTTTTTGAACCAATTTTTGTTCTTGAATCATTGAAATGGACCAGATGAACCCTTTCAATACCTATTATCCTTTCCAATCTTGATATTGTTTCATCAACTCCCTTTTTTGTTCTGAGTTCATACCCGGCTTCAAATGCATGGGCAGTATCAAAGACGATGCCAATTCGGTCAGAACCTACCCCGTCTAAAATTTCTTTGAGTTGTTCAAATTTATGACCGAATTCGTTACCGCTTCCTGCAGTATTTTCAACCAGTAAGACAACATCATTATCAACCTGAACAAATGCCTGAATAATCGCCTTGACCATTCTTTTAATCCCGGCTTTTACATTTTGATTGGAACCACTATGCGTTATTAAGTATCTGGCGCCGAGTTTTTCTGTGCGTATCAAATCTGCGGTTAAAGAAGCAATAGACTTATTGAAGAGTTCGTTGTTGTGTGAACCAAGATTTATCAAATAGGGCAAATGGACGAAAATTGGTGCAATGTTACTATCACGAATTTGTTTCTTAAATACCTGACTATCTTCTTCGTCTATATCTTTGTATTTCCACCCTCGCGGATTACGGGAAAAGATTTGTATTGTTTCGCAATTTCTTCTTTTGGCACGTGTCAACACATTTCTGAAGCCGCCCATAATTGAAATGTGAAAGCCGAGTTTCATATTCGGTTATATTATCAGGACTATTTCTTACAGCTTATGCATGTGGGTTTATTTTTCTTCAAAACCATACCCTTACCACATATTGGGCATTTTTTATCAACCGGGGGATAGAAGGAGCTAAATCCACATTGTTTGCATTTATAAACTTTGCCTCTTTTCCCGGAATAGATAAGAATAATTCCTCCACAGACCGGGCAGGGAATATCATGTGTCAGATTCTCAGTATATTTGCATTCTGGATATCCACTACAGGCAAGAAACTCACCGAATTTCCCTTTTTTTATGACCAGATTTTTTCCACATTTTGGACAGGTCTTGTTTGTCAACTGGACTTCTATGTTTTCTGAATATTTGCATTCAGGAAATCCAGAACAGGCAAGAAATTTACCATATTTGCCCCATCTGATGACCATGGGTCTATCACATTTTGGGCATTTTTTCTCCACTGTTTGCTGGATATCCCTTTTAATATTATCTGCATCAGCCTTTGCAGATTCCATAGTTGCTTCAAATGGTTCATAGAATTCCCTTACAACATCCTGCCATTTCTTCTTTCCTGCTTCAACCTGATCAAGTTCTTCCTCCATTTTGGCAGTAAATGCAATCTCAAAGATATTGCTGAATCGCGGTATGATGATTTTGTAAACTTCGCGGCCCAAGTCTGTGGGCATGAGTTTGCTGTTGGTCTTCTCTATATATCTACGTTCAAAAAGGGTTTGTATTATGTGGGCATAAGTGGAGGGTCTGCCTACGCCATTTTCTTCAAGTTTCTTTATCAATGTTGCTTCAGTGAATCGCGGGAGTGGCTCGGTTTGCTTTTCTTCGCATAATATTTTCTTAAGAATAGCAGTGTCACCAACTTTGAGTTTTGGAACAAAACCACGCTGGGTAGTTTCACCTGTAAGCAGTTGATAACCAAGGAACAAAGGTTTTGTTTCTTCACTTTTGAATTCATATCCCATATATTTCAGAAATAGTTCTTTCACTTCGTATCGGGCAGGTGCCATTTGTGAGGCAACAAACCGTTCAAAGATCAATTTATATATTTTGTATTGTTCAGGTGTCAGATGATCAATCAGTGATTCAGGTTCAATATTCATACGCGTAGGTCTGATTGCTTCGTGTCCTGATTGAGAACTTTTTCTATCTTTGAACGTCCTTGGTTCACGCGGTAGGTATTCACCACCAAATTTACCAGCAATGTATTCTCTTACTGCTTCTATTGCTTGTTCATTAACCCTTGTAGAATCAGTGCGCATGTAGGTGATTAACCCTATTGTACCCTGGGGTAATCGAATTCCCTCATAAAGAACCTGGGCAATCTGCATTGTTCTTTTGGGCGAAATGCCAAATTGACGGGACGCCTCCTGTTGTAATGTTGATGTAATAAATGGGGGTGCAGGAATTTTTTCAGGGGTTGTAATGCGATAAGCAATCACCTCAAATTTTGTGTCCGGAACCAGAGTTTTTTCAAGTCGCGCAAGTTCGTCCTTGCTCAGGATTTTTCGCTGGACACCATCAATTTTGAAAAGCACAGCATCAAATTGCTCATTCTTATCAGTCTGGAAAACCCCGGAGATATTCCAGTATGGGGTTGGTATGAATGATTCAATTTCTTTTTCTCGTTCGCATATCAGTCTTAAGGCAACGCTCTGGACCCTACCCGCAGAAAGGCCTGATTTCAGTACTCTCCATAGCAGAGGACTGGTAAAATAACCAACGATACGGTCAAGCACACGTCTTGCCTTATGGGCATCAACAAGATTGGTATTGATTGACACAGGATTTTGTAGTGCTTTCTTCACATACTCGGGTGTGATTTCGTGGAACAGTGCCCTTCTTATTATGGGTGCACTGGAATTGAGCTCTTCTGCGATATGCTGGGCAATTGCCTCGCCTTCACGGTCCGGGTCTGAGGCAATGTAGATCTTTGTAGAATCTTTACAAGTTTTTTTGATTTCTTTTATTATTTTTGCCTTACCCTTGATTCTTATATACTTGGGGTCGAAATTATTGTTGATATTTACACCCAACTGAGATTTGGGCAGGTCTTTTATATGCCCTTTTGATGAGATGATCGTATATTCTCTGCCAAGAAATCCCTTAATGGTCTTTCCTTTTGTGGGTGATTCCACAATTATGACCTTTTTGCCTTTGCTCATAATTGATTATACTGAATTGTCTGATAATGTCAAGTGTATTGTATCTCTTGCAATTTTTGCCATTTGTTATATAATGAATATGGCTATGAGTTTGAAGTGGCTTATTTCCTGGTTATTGACATTTCCGGTTTTTGTCTTTCTTTCCGGTGTTGAAATTAGAGGTAAAATTCCAAAACGTGGTGCTGTGATTCTGGCAAGCAATCATCTGTCATTTTTGGACCCGCCACTTGTTGGATATGCTGCATTTAGAGAGGTTTTCTTTCTTGCCAAGCCAGGATTGTTTATCCTGTCAAAATTCTTTACTTGGTTGATAAAGACCTATAATGCAATAAATCTTGAAGGTGGTCAGGGGATCAGACCCGCAATTAAACTATTGAAACAGGGAAAGGCAGTAGTAATATTTCCTGAAGGTACAAGGTCAAGGATTGGAGCAATGCTACCGTTCAGCCCAGGGGTTGGTTTTCTTGCTATTACATACAATGTACCCGTGGTCCCGATCAGGATAATCAATTCCAACAAAAAACTGATCAGTCTAATATTGCGCTGGCACAAATTGAAAATCATTTTTGGTGAACCTATTCTTCCGGATGGTTATCGTAAATCAAAGCAGGATTTTGAGGCATTCGCCTTGAAAATAAGAGAGGAGGTTGAAAAATTGAAATGAAGATCTATCGCGCAAAACATTCGGGTTTTTGTTTTGGTGTGAAAAGGGCGATAAGAATGTCAATGGATGCTGCTCGGAAAAGGCATTTAGTGTATTCCTTTGGTCCTCTTATACACAATCGTGATTTTGTCGCAAACCTTGAGCAGAAGGGTATTAGAATAATAGACAAAATTGAAGATATTAAAGACAGGAAATCTACAGTGATCATCCGTTCTCATGGTATCAGGCCTTCATTGCTTAGAAGGCTTAAGGATAAAGGTGTGAATATTATTGATGCGACCTGTCCAAAGGTGAGGCGCGCCCAACGTTATGTGGAGAGACTTGTTAAAGAAGGGTACTTTGTAATTATCGTCGGCGAGAAAGACCATCCTGAGGTCAAAGGGCTTCTCGGTTATGCAGGAAAGAATTCAGCAATCTACTCTGATGGTCTTGAGTTGAATCACAAAAAAATTGGTGTTGTTCCGCAAACCACACTTGATCTTGACCATTTCTACAGCGCGGTTAAAGATTTGCTTTCAAAAATAACAGAAATGAAGATCTACAATACTATCTGTGATGAAACAATATTACGAATTAATGAAGCTCTTTCAATTGCTCAAAAAGTAGATTTGATGATTGTCATTGGCGGGAAGAACAGTGCCAATACTACAAGACTTTATCAGATATGCAAAAGCATCAAACCTTCCTACCATGTAGAGTCAATCAGTGATATTAAGAAAGACTGGTTTGTTAATGTCGGAAGTATAGGGATTACGGCTGGGGCATCTACACCTGATGAACAAATTCAGAGGATTGTGCAATATCTTGAAAGAATGGCCTAAAAGTCTCTTTTTTTCATTGCCCTGATACCAAATTTCATCGGCAAATAGATTGCGAGAAAATTCAGTATGAAGAATGATGCAAGGCATATTGCCGCGAGACTTTTGTTCAACGGTTTTTTGAAATACCAGCTGATTAGGTAATTGTGAATAGGAGAAGATAGGATCATTATGACGACCGCGATGAAGGCAATACTTGATAATGCTGCAATAATGCCACCGCTACCTGAGGCAATTTTTGAAGGATTATCTTCATTGAAATAGGGGAATACGCAACCGAAACCAAGATTGATTGAAACCAGGGACCCAGCCACAAATAAACCAGTGAACAAGGACACGTAATATACGACAGGTGCACTTCTAATAAACATATTCGCGACAATAAGAAGTACTTCCATTATTATAATACAGATGGTCACATAGAAATAATACTTGGTCGTTATTACTTTCTTAAAACTCAAGGGTGATGTGGCAATAATCCACAATCCCTTTTTCTCCAAACTGATTGCCGGAAAGATAAACCTGACTCCGAGCGTTGCAATTACAAAACTGACATAGGCAAAATTAGCAAATGAGATGATAATATTCCAGAACGAAAAACTGAAGAATATCGGCGTCCTCCGCAAGGAAAAAATATATACGATTAGTAATATGAGAAAAATTGCGAGTTGTACCCATTGTGTCGGTTCGCGGACAAAAAGCAAGATATCCTTCCACAGGAATGCGCGTATGGGATTCTCCTGATAGTCTGCCAGAGCTGAACGCCTGGTGCTGCGTTTGCCACTATGTTCGCTGATCTGAAGAAAAGATTTGTGATAAACAATTCGGGCAAAAATTGATGAGATTGCGAGTATGCTGAGAGTAGAGAACAAGAGAAGCAAAAAGTAGAAAAGACCGGATGGATTTAGTTGCACGAAATTTTTCAAAATATTACTCAACCAGGTTGAAGGAACATAGGTACCCCCAACAGTAGTGAGATTGGCAGCGAACAAAAGTAGTTCTTTTTCATTTTCGGTCTCAAAGATTTGTAATAGACCAGGATTACCAATCTTAATATACAACATGATTAACAATACGATAAGCACGAGAGAAATGAAGATGATGTTTCTTGGCTTCAATCTTGGGAAAAAGCGGACGAGAAGAAATATGATGATAGAAGATATAGTTGCGGGAATGATAAGGAAAATAACGAAACTCAAAAATGATATTGGATAATAGATAAGCGTTGCGCTGTTAGAAATGCCATAGGCGAGAATGAGCGGGATTGCTATTGCGAAGGTTGCCCAGGATGCATAAAGTGCATTTTCGAAGAGTTTTGCAAGATATATGGTTGTCGGTAACACAGGCAATGAGAACAGGAAATCAAGTTCCTGATTATTGTAGAAAGTAGAAAATGAACTTATAATGTTACTGAATAGAAGCATGATGAAGAAGACAAATAGTATCATCTCAAGGGTGCGTGTCATAATTGCAGGTCCAATAATCTCAACCGTATTAAGATACTGAAAGATCCTGAAAAATGTGTAATAACCACCCGTGAAAAATAGAAAGAGGATTATGAAAAATGTCACCTTGGGAAGCCTGAATTCTCCAGGCGTGAAGTACTTAAAGATGAGACGCAGACGTATACCAAATATCAGAGGAATAATCTTCAATCTTCTTCAGTAAGTTTGAGGTAAATTTCCTCAATATCCTTTCTACCTGCAATATCTGCAAGTTCCTCTGGTGTTCCTACAAATCGGAGTTCTCCATTATTTATTATTCCAATGCGGTGCGCAATCTGTTGTGCAAAAGAAAGGGTATGGGTTGAGACCAGCAATGTCTTACCCTGTTGAGATAATTCAGAAAAAGTTTCACGAACTGTCTTACTTATTTTAGGATCCAATCCTACGAGTGGTTCATCAATCAATATGAACAAGGGTTCATGCACGAGAAGCTGGCACATAATGATCTTCTGCTTCATTCCGTGGGAATAAGTCTCTGCGGGTGTATCAATCCATTCGCCAATTTCAAATTTTTCCAGGAGCATAGGTATAATTTTATCGTATTCCTGTCTGTTTACACCAAAAATACCAGCAACGAAATTGATAAATTCGCGACCAGTCAATTTATTATAGATAAATGGCTCATCAGGTACATACCCGAGCATTGACTTATATTTTACTGGATCTTTTTTAACATCAATATCATTGAGCAAAATTTCACCGGAATCAGGATGAAGTAGTCCGGCAATCAGTTTCAGGGTTGTTGTTTTGCCAGCACCATTTGGTCCCAGCAGAACAAAGATTTCACCCTTTTTCAATTCAAGACTTACGTTTTTTACTGCCCAGATGCTATTGAAATGTTTGGACAAATTTCTTATGACAAGTGCGTTCATCAATGATATTCCAGGACCTCAATTTTGAGCTTGCCTACAACCTTCATTACTTCTGCCCAGTCCGATATTTCACCTTCCTTCAATTTCAAGTGATACACGTCCGCAGGAAATTGATTGAATGTTGGATCTACGGGTATCCATTGACCGATCCATACTGCACACCAGGCATGATAAAAATAAGCATCCCCTTGCAGATTCACAAGTCCAACATAGATTTTTGTGGGTATTCCTAATGCCCTTGCCAGTGCAGTGAAAAGAACCGAGTGCTCATTACAATCACCTTCTTTTGTTTTCAAAACATCAATTGCTGATGGCATTGATGGTGTTGGTATTTTCCTGAGCATTCTGTAAACACCTTGAACCAATGCCCCTGAACCAGATATTGCAGAATTTGCTTTCCCGGCAATCTTTCTTGCTTCCTTTATGATCTCTTCATTATCACACTGGATATATGCTGATGGCTTCAGGAATTCTTTGTTTTCATTTATTGGAAGGTTTAAATCATTCATAGATTGAATATTGGCAAGGGAGATTTCAATTATAAGGGGATCTTCTGAAACAATTTTTTGAAAGTCGTCACTTAGATCCAGCCCTTCACGAGTTAAATCAATGAGTTTCAATTTCACATATGAGATTTTCTTGTCTGCAGGTAATGGTTTCTGCAGTTTGACTGAGAAAAAACTTAGCAAATCAAATGCCTCCTGGGTTTTTATCTCAGCAAGGGCTTGTTCTTTTGTTAGAGGGATCATTTCTATATGAAGATTAGGTGTCTCATTTTTAATGACCTTGAAATCTCTGTCAATCCACAGATAAGAAACTACACCCATAAAATTGATTTCAATTTTCATCCCTGTTTTTTCTTTGTTAAGGACCATCACTTTTTCTTCAGGATAGACTTTTAATCGTGCCTGTCCGGCAGACTGGCTTGTTGGGTCAAAATAGGGGAGAGTCATTTCATCACCTGGTTTTAGATTTTTCTTTTTAACGAGTTGTTCTATAGCATCCGGAAAATAAGGTTTCTCTTTTACATGTCTTATCTGGGTCTGCTCTGTCCCTTGAGAATATGTTGTCAGGGTCAGCTCATTGCCCTTGAAAACGCCTTCAATCCTTGATTCATGCCCTGGGGCATGAATTGTCAAAGAAAAATCACTGAGTGCATATTCTTTGTCGGTGTGGGCATACAAATGTGTAACAAGGGTAGTTACCTCCTGCATCATATTTATCGTCATCTGGCTTCTATTCTCTATTTCAAGCCCTGATTCAAGGGTTGCAACCTTGGTAAGTGAATACCCAACGCGTTGCCCCTGGATAAAGATACCAAGCCATTCTTCCGAAAATTCTTTTACGACATTGTGCACTTCTTCTTGTGAATACAATGTCTTTGAACTTCGTGGGATGAGATGAAACAAATAAACAGTGATACCGATTATAGCAAGCAAGATCAATATTGTCAAAATTTTCTTCATTGTATGCTCCCTTTTGATATTATACATAATTGCATAACCAAGTCAATATTCTCCATGCTCAACTTGAATGATATCAAATTCATCAATCTTATCTTTGCTATTCATTTCTTGACTTTCAAAATTTTTAGCATAGAATAGGGTTTCCAGAAGGAGGTAAAATGAAAAAAGTCTTTATCTTTGGAAAGCAAACCTGTCCGGTTTGCAAAGATACTTATGAAAAACTGTGTTATTTTAAAGAAAAGAAAGGATTCAATGCACCTATCCAGTATGTTGATATGGATACGGTTGATGGACTTGCTGAAGGTTCTTTCTATGAAGTCTCTGATATACCGACCGTTATTATCTTTGATGATGATAGGGAACTCGTGCGCTGGACTAAGAAACCGCCAGTTAGTGAAGAGTTTTTGCCTTACCTTACATAATGCATTATACTTTTCTTTTACCGATAGATTTCAATGAGAAGTAAAAAGCTTCAGAGATTAAGAGCAATCCTGAAAAAACACCGTGGAGTTCTGATAGCATTCTCAGGAGGTGTTGATTCAACCTTGCTTTTGAAAATTGCAAAGGATGTGTTGAAGGATAAGGTAATTGCTGTGACTGCAACATCACCCCTTTACCCTGAAACTGAATTGAAGGTTGCAAAAGAGATTTGCAAGTTATTAAGTGTGAGACATTTTGTTATCCATTCACGAGAACTGAGGGATAGAAACTTCACGGATAATCCAGTTAATCGTTGCTACTACTGTAAGCGTGAGTTATTCAGCAAACTAAAAAAAATCGCCCGAAAAAAAAATTATACAGTTATGGAAGCGAGCAATTATTCAGATTTAGATGATTTTCGCCCGGGGATAAGGGCAGCAAAAAAATTGGGTATAGAATCGCCTTTGATAGAAGTAAAACTGACCAAAAATGAAATCAGAAAATTTGCGAGAAAGCTCAGATTGCCAAATTGGGATAAACCTTCAATGGCTTGTCTTGCTTCAAGAATTCCGTATGGAGTGAAGATTAATGAAATTATTTTGATACGCATTGGAAGGGCAGAAGGATTTTTAAAAAATTTAGGTTTTTCGCAATGTCGGGTTCGGGACCATTTTCCTGTTGCGCGTATTGAAATACTACAAAAAGACTTTTCAAGAATATTCAGACATAAAACTAAGATCATAAAATTTCTCAAAGAGATTGGTTATAAATACATTGCTCTTGATTTGGAAGGATATAGAACCGGCAGTATGAATCTATGATTTCGCTAAAGGGTCTTTCCCAGACATTTCTAAAAGTTGGACTTCTTGGCTTTGGTGGCGGGGTTGGTATGCTTGCAATTTTGAGAACAGAATGTGTAAAGAAAAAGCAGTTGATATCGGATGACCAGCTTACGACCGCAGTTGCCCTGGGACAGATGTTACCCGGACCATTTGTACCCAATTATTGCGAGTACATTGGCTACTGCCTACGAGGATTCAGGGGCGCGATTATTGCTGGAATTTCTTTATTACTTCCTTCTTTCATTCTGATGGTTATCCTTTCTTATCTTTATTTTGCATTTCACACATTGCCTGCAATCAATCAGATTTTCAAGGGCATCGGTGCGGTAATGACTGCAATAATCCTGTGGGCAGGTTATGATATGGGCAAATTGCTGAATAACAATATCAATAGATTGCTTGTATTTATCTTTGCCTTTATTCTCTTTATGTGCAAATTCGATCCGGTATTGACTGTGCTCTCTGCAGGATTATTGAATGTAGTTCTTGAACAGGTCAAAGCTCGGAAAATTTTTCTTGCTGCACCATTTTTCTTGTTTGACCTAAAAAAGGCAATGGAACTATTTGGCATATTTCTTAAGATTGGTGCCGTGATATTTGGTGGCGGTTATGCTGCGATTCCATTCATACAGAATGAGGTTTGCATTTATAGAAACTGGTTGACAACCAGGGAATTCCTTGATGGATTTGCCTTGGGTCAGATTACGCCCGGACCTGTAGCAATCACTGCAACCTTTGTTGGATTTAAGGCGATGGGTATTATCGGCGCACTTATTGCGACAATCGGCATTTTTCTGCCTTCATTTTTAATGCTTATTGTTTTAATAAAAGTCTACAATAAGATTGAACACAACAAGTATGTACAGTCATTTATCAGTGGAATAAAATCGGCAGTTGTTGCGATTTTGTTATCCACTGGCATCTTTTTCATAATGATGAACTGGGCTAATATACCTTATGGAATATTCGGGATTTTATGTCTGGGTTTGCTTGTATTGGTGAAGAAAATAGAACCAATAATTCTGATTGCTGCAGGAATCGGTTTTAGTTTGATTGTAGGTTAGAAAATAGACTTTTATTATTGCCTTCTTATCTTACCATCACCACCTTGGCAGTGGTTTTGATGGTGCCCATCTGGTATGTCAAAAAATAAACACCCGCAGGCATCTGACGATTAAGGTCATCTTTACCATCCCAGACAACTTCATAATATCCTGCCTGCTTCTCACCATTAAATATCGTCTTTATTTTTTGACCCAAAATATTATAAACCTCAAGACTGTATCTACCATACTTACCCGCACGAATGCCAATTTTGAGGCAATTAGAAAATGGGTTTGGATACAGAGTTATGTGTATATTTTTTGCAGTTTGATCTGTATAGTCATCTATTCCTGTCCTTAAAATAAATCTACCCCATATTCTCATAACATTCGCCGGAAACCCACCAATAGAATCACAGAAACCAGAATAGACAATCAAGACACTATCCCCACCAGAGATAACCGCAGGAAAAATCTGATTGCCTGATTGAATACTGACATTGAATGGTTCGGTGGCAGTGCCACCAGTGGTTACCTTTGCGCCGTAAATATCCCAGGATAAGCCATTCCGAGAATCCTGCCAGACCACATTGTATTTTAAACCATCAAATGTAAGTGCAGGATACCATTGACTACTTGGAGCGCTTGAAATTACAATAGGTATACTATCAATCACCACACCTGATTGATTAACACGACACCCTAAGATATCCCAATATGTACCTGAGCAGGCTTCTTCCCATACTACCAGATAATTATTGCCATCAAAGGCAATAGCAGGATTACAGCAGTAATTAAGGGAATTGCAAATGATTAACCCTTCAGGGTCAAGTACCACTCCATCCTGACTTATACGACACCCATATATTTCGGATTTATTATTGCGATAATCCTCCCAGACCACAAAATAATTTGTTCCACCAAAAGCCACTTCAGGATAAACTTGATACCCCGGTGCATTCGCAATAGAGATGCCGATGCTATCAAGAACCACACCTGCCTGGTTTATGCGGGCACCATAGATATTATAATCTGCTCCATTTCTTTTATCCTGCCATACAACAAGATAATTTGTACCATCAAAGGCAACCGAAGGATACTCCTGATGATTTGTCGCAGTTGAGATGACAATTCCTGCACTATCAAGAATCAATCCGTTATAAGTGATTCTTGCCCCATAAATATCATAATCTACCCCATTACGCATATCCTGCCAGACTGCAAAATGATTATTAATATCGTGGGCAATAGCCGGATGTCTCTGGATATTTACTGCAATTGAAATGGGAATACCTTCGGGGTCAAGCACATTACCTGCCTGTTCAATGCGTGCACCATAGATATCGGAATTTGCTGGTTCGTGCCTTTCATCCTCCCAAACTACAAGATAATTTAGTCCATTAAAATCCACAGCTGGAGTATGTTGGTCATAAAAATAGACACCAGATGAAATAAGAATGCCTGTGCTATCAAGTATAACACCGCTCGGGTTCACCCGGGTTCCATATATGTCAGGAGAAGAATTATCGTTGCGATAGTCTTCCCATATCACAATATAATGAGTTCCATTAAACGCGATGGCATTTTTTTCTTTATGGGCTTGAAAGAGTGAAATACGGATACCTTCGGGATCAAGCACACTGCCGTTTTGATTTATGCGTGCGCCGTAAATCTCATAGTGATAATTAAGAGTATCACTCCTGCTATCTTCCCAGGTGACTAGATAGTTTATGCCATCAAAGGAAACAGCAGGACGGCATTGATTATTTATTGCAGTGGAGATAGCAATACCTGAACTATCAAGGACTATTCCATCAGTAGTAATCCGGGTACCATAAATATCATAATCCACACCATTGCGCATATCTGCCCAGACTACAAGATAACTTGAACCTCCATATATGACATCAGCGAATAGTTGATGATTGGGAGCAGTTGAAATAGGGATACCTGCTGGTTCCAGCACTATCCCATTTGGACTTACCCTGGTGCCGAAGATATCAGACTCTCCATTCCTTTCGTCCCACCACACAACCAGATAATTTGTGCCATCAAAAGAGATTGCAGGTTTACTCTGCTGGTTTTCGGCGACTGAAATAGGAATACCACCCGGGTCAAGTACAACACCATCCTGGGTCACACGCGAACCATAAATATCACGATTATTATACCCACTCCTTTCATCAACCCATACGACAAAATAGTTTGTGCCGTCAAATCCCGCTGCTGGAGTATAAGAGGGAACGGGTGCTATTGGTATGCCATTGGTGTCAAGAATAATGCCATCCTGGTTAACGCGAGCACCATAGATTCCGGACGAACCACCGGCTCGGCTATCGTCCCATACAACAAAATAACCACTATCGCCAAAAACGACCGCTGGTGAAGATTGGTATCTTGTTGCAACTGAAATAGGAATACCGATACTATCAAGAATCACGCCTTCCGGTGTCATTCTTGTGCCATAAATATCGGATGTACCATTTCTCCAATCCTCCCACATAATAAAATAGTTTATACCATCAGAGGCAACTTTTGGAGAAACTTGTACGCTGATTGCAGGACGACAAATGAAATTTTTGTCAATGAGAAATTCATCCTGAAATAGAAATTTCTCCTGGTCAAAATGGCTTATGTTTAATGCAAAGGTGTTTATAATTAGGGTAAAATTGATTATTACCAGAAGTAAATATCTATTCAAAATGCCTCCTTTAATCAACAAAACCTTATCTTAACAAAATAATTTTATCCATCTGACACGCACCGTCAATATTGAGTCGAACAAAATAGATACCCTGAGGAAAGTGGGTTGTTTTTAGTTTTTTAAGATAGATTCCAGAATTCTGCACTTCGTTAACCAGAATATCAATCAGTCTTCCTGAAACATCGTAAAGGGAAAGGTTGACCACGGTTCTGTGGGGAAGGGTGTATTGAATTGTAAGTTTATCATAAGCAGGGTTTGGATAACCCCTCAATTGAAGTTCTGCTATGGAAAAGTCTTGATTA
>JBNAVN010000026.1:7795-33014 GCA_049700315.1 bacterium | reverse complement strand
CCTTTAGCATACCGACAAGTCCTGATGTATCTTGTATTTCTTTTTCATAATGAAAGTTTCCTTATCCAGTATAGGAATTTTTCAAATTCCTATACTGTGATACCATTATACTCAAAATTTAAAGTTTGTCAATAGTCGAAAGTATACACCATCTTTTTAGTTTCTAAGAGTAATTTATACATAATTTTGGATACTACTATTTGAGCACTTTTTTTGTTCTGATTTTCATCGGGGTTTATTTTTGATGGAACAGGAATGAATAGAATTTTCTTCGCAAGGCTAAAGCCCTGCCCTACGGCTCGGGAAATAATCTGACACAATATTAACATTCCCAACAAAATCATCCCAAGGTTGTGAAACAATTTTGGTCTTTGATTTTTTATAGATATTTTTAGGTTTCTATACCGTAACATATATCTATTATACTTTTCGCATACTCAATTGCCAATCTCGCTTCATCCTCTGTCAGGAATTCCATACCATATTCGGATTTAATGTAAAACTCAAATAACTTTTTAAACTTCATTGCAACATCAATACTGATATGTTCTTTCACAAGAGGGAGAAGAACCGCGACCTTACTTGAATATCCCAAACCCTTCATCGCAAGCGCCATCTGAATGGCATGCTTTGAGGCAACGAAACAGAGCACAGCAGAACCATAATCAGGACTTTCTTTAAGAATACCTTCTGCCATCTCAACCTTTTTAGTCTCAACCTCTTTAGACTTTTTAAAGTAATCAGCATACTTTATCTCTGGGGGTTCAGAGTTAATAGCAAGGTTAACATTGCCCCAGATTATCTTTCCTTCTTTTTTGACCGCGGTAAAGAGTGGATTTTTTTCTTTCTGAAAGTCCTCTTTTGACGCAGGAACAATTGTAATGCTCCTTTCCGAATCATTAGAACTTTCTATTTTATAAAGGGTTTTCACAATATTATTATCTATCTTATCAAAGACAGCGAGCAGATCAATGTCCGAATCTTCCTTTGCAGTTCCTTTTGCCCAAGAACCATAGAGAATGATTCCAATGAGATTATCTTTAAATTTATTTTTTACTTCGGAAACAACCTTTTCCAATATACCTTTAATCACTTCCACCCCTGATACATTTTTTATACAATCACAGGGGAAATCTCTTTTTCCCATACCTCTATCATACCAAAGCCCTGGCTGTTTTTTGCACCAATACCACAGTCAAAGGCTATTTGAATTAGTTCTTTTGAGCCAGAAAGTTTGTATATACCAGACCAGGCTTTTACCACAGTATCTTTATAAAAAACAATATGTTCATTATTTTTTGAAACCCGGTGCGGAGTGATTATAAAATCCAATTCAGCAATGTTCTGTCTACTGTTAATTACAGCATGCTTCTTTAATAGATTATTTTTAATCTGGATACCAAATTCTTCCTCAAAAGGTGTATAATAATAGGTTTTTTTGCGTCCTTCTTTGGTTATTAAAGTTGAATATACTGTAATGGGTGATAAAGTGCGGATATATATCGGCGGAGAATATTCTCTATTGAATAAGACTTCAATAGATGTTACCTGAAGGTATTTTTCACCAATCCTGATTTTACCCTTTCGGGCAAGTGAACTGGCAAAGGATTCAAGAATTTTGGTCACAGGAGAGGCTAAATAAAGGACACAGTTATTTTTAAATATAATACTTTCTCCTGAATTAACAAACGTGCCGAACAGGCGCGAAAAGGTAAAAAGGCGAAATCCCCGTTTTTCATAGGTAAATCCTTCATCATGCACCTTCGTAGCAATTTGCTTTTTTAAGTTTTTATATATGAATCCTTGAACTAAATAATTGTAGTGACGAGGCAAGGTAATTTCTTTCTCTCCTAATGGTGCAATCGTTATCTTTATCCTCATTTTGTAATTTGTTTAATCATAATGATATTAAATCCTGCCGGGATTCACAGGCTAATCCAAAATCCAGGTTTTTGTCATATTGATTTTTATAGTATCTGTCAAATTCAAATATTCCAGCAATGATTTCCAATTCACGGTCAAGGTCATCCCCAATGTTTACTTCGTAGCGCATATAATCTCTATCTTAATTATACACGTTTTTTATAATTTGCCAAGACTTAAAATGACGATAGCAATTCCAGTCTGACGGAGCTGTTTCAAGTCAGCGCATAATCAATAAGACAACAGCAAAAAGGTGCACTTTAATTAGAAAAGATGCTGTCGTAAGGCATTGGGTGTGATAACCTGTATAGGTGTGGTTCAAATGCATAGATTTCTTTATTTCGTTAAATGGATTGACGCAGGGCATTTCTTGAGTATAATTTTTTAATGAGAGAGATATATTATGATGAGTTAACCGGCATTTATAACCGCCGGTTTTTATACTACTGGGTTGATAATGAGATAAAACGGGCGAATCGTTTTGCAACAAAATTTGGACTGATTGTTATAGACCTTGATGACTTCCGAAATATTAACAACAATTATGGTCATCTTGAAGGTGATAAGGTATTGATTGAAATAAGTAATTTTCTGAAGAAAACAGTCAGAGAAGTTGACAATCTTGTGCGTTATGGCGGAGATGAATTCATTGTGCTTGTTCCCAATACTGATGAACACGGTATCCTGGACCTTGCCCAGAGGATTCTTACCAGTTTAAATCAAATTTCTATTATTGGTCACAAAATTTCGTGCAGTATTGGCTGTGCAGTTTATCCTGATGATGGAACCAACATTGAGGCATTGATAAACTACGCAGATGGTTTAATGTATCAGGCTAAGAAGGATGGGAAAAATCGTATCGGGCAAAAGGCAGAAATTACCAAGAAATTAGAATTCCCGGTAAAGACAACTATCGGGCGTGAAGAAGAACTTAACTGGTGTTTGCGTCAATTAAAAGAGTATAAAACAATTTTTATCAGTGGTGTAGCAGGTGTTGGCAAAACAAGACTTGCCTTAGAAGTAAAGAAGCTTTTCCCTGAATGTCTGTATTTCAAGGGGAACTCCTATGCAGCACTTGCTTCGGTTCCCTACCATCCATTTCGTAATATGTTCAAAGAATTTGTGAATCAGGACTTTGCTCTTATCCAGCGCGTGCTAAAGCAGATCCCTGAGGTCTTCAGACAGGAAATAATGAAATTGTTACCTGAAGATAAGGCGGTATCCACAAAAATTGAAGAATTGGACAAATATCGTCTATTTGATAGCATTAATCTTTTCTTCAAAACATTGACTGAACTATTATCACCACGGGCTGCGATTTTGCTCATTGATGATTTACACTGGACGGACCGATCAAGTTGTGAATTGTTAGATTTTTTGATAAGAAGTCCCCATAATAATTTTACAATTTTAGGTACATATCGTACTGAAGAAATAAAAGCTGCACCGATTAATGATTTCTTCGGAATATGGGCAAGGGAAAATCTTTATAGCCAACTTGAATTGTCACCGTTGAATGAAGCACAAACCTTTAAACTTCTTGAAATGATAATGGGCTGTGTCGCACAATCAACAGCAAAATTTATCTATAGGCTGAGTGGCGGAAATCCATTCTATACAGAGGAGATACTAAGGGAGCTGGAGAGGCAGAATAAAATATTCTATAATGGCAAGGAATGGATTTTTATTTTTGACAAGGAACTGAAGATTCCCCAGAGTATTGAGGCGACCATTTTACGCAAAATACAATTTGTTGATTCAGAAACAAAGGTATTTCTGGAGATCTGCGCTGTTTATGGGCAGGAGTTCAATGATGAAATAATCGCCTTGTGTGCTCAGAAGAATGTTGGTGAAACAATGGATGCCATTGATCGTCTCTTAAAATTGGGTTTTGTTAAAGAACGAGGGGCAGATATTTTCTTTTTTGGTGAAGACATTGTAAGGCAGATTGTATACAGGAATATCAATCGTGCAGACTTGACAAAATACCATCGTCAGACAGGCGAGGCAATTGAGAAATACTTTCATAGTAATTTGCCCACTTATTATGAAATACTTGCCCATCACTTTATTCTCGCCAATGATCCAGTAAAGGCACTTTTTTATTCAAAACAAGCAGGGACAAAATGCAAAGAAAGTTATGCCCATAAGCAAGCAGTGGAATTTTTTATAAGTGCTTTGAAATTTGAAGACAACCTTGATGAGATTTTCAAGATAAAATTCAGTCTTTCAGAAATTTATTATCTTATGGGTGAGAATGAAAGGGCAATAGATCATTTGAATGCCTGTCTGAATATAAACCCCAATGATTATAAAATCTATAACAAACTCGGTCAAATCTATGAGAATATGGGTGAATATAAAAAGTCCCTGAAATACTATGATAAGGGTTTGAAACTTACTGAACAGACGAGTTCATCATATCAGTTCAAGGCAGGAATTGTCTGGGTTTATACCCGCCTTGGCCAATATCTAAAAGCAAAGATTGAGTGTGAACGGTTGTTGAAAAAGGCAAAACAAATTCCAGGGCAGGAATTGGGGGTGATTCTGGTTACCCAGGGTGTGGCATTGTTATATCTTGGAGACCTTGAAGGTTCAATTACATGTTTTAGGAAAGCACTTGAAATAAGGCAGAAATTGAATGACAGGAAAGGAATGGCTGCCTGCTATCTGGATATGGCAGTAGCATACCAGCAACAATTGAATTTTTCATTAAGTGAGGAATACTACAAAAAGGCATTCAAGATCTATGAGGAAATTGGCTATCAAAGTGGTATTGTTGTTACCCTGTTAGATTTAGGTACTCTATATTTTCATTACAACTTGAAGAAATCTGAGGAGTATTGCACAAAGGCATTGGCAATAGCAAAGCTAATAAATGCCAGACGGGATATAGTCTTCCTTTACGATAATCTTGGTAGCATATACTTTTGGCGGTTGATGATTGATGATGCATTGAGAAACTATAAATTTGCGCTTCAATATGCCCAGGAAACAGATTTTATTGAAGGGTATATTTTCGTCAATATTCACTTGAGTGAATTTTATAGAGAACAGGGAAAACGCAAACAGGGTTTAACTCATTTGAAAAAGGCAATTCTTTACGCCAATAAGATCAAAGTGAAGCAATACACATATGACTGTCAGTTTGAGGAAATTGAATACTTGATAATGCAAAAGAATGTAAGAGGGGCAATGAAACTTGCTGGTATTCTTTATTCCAGATTGAAGAATGATCCGGATGTAAATCGTCGCATATATGCATATATCTATCAGGGAAAAGTCTGCACAGCATTGAAAGAGCACAAAAAAGCACAGGAATATTATAGCAAGGCTCTGAATGCCATTGTTAATCTACCCGATAACTCAATTGCTGCAGAGATATATTTTCTTCAAGGAATGAATTATAAAAAACAGGGCAAATATCAGGAAGCAGCGCAGTTTCTTTTGAAGGCAAATGAAATATTTATGAAAATAGGAAATCTTTTCTATCTGGACAGGATTGAACACGAAATCGTCTCAGTAGATATTTCCAAATAACATTTTAAAAATTTCGGGCGTTAAAACCAATGGGATAGATATGAAATAACAAGGGGTTGGGACAAATTGTCCCAACCCCTGATTTCTTTTTAATCTACACTCAGTATTTTGAATTCAATGCGTCGGTTCTGGTCGCGACCAGATTTTGTGCGGTTGTCAGCAATGGGCTGAGATTCGCCATAACCTCTGACATCAAGACGTGATGGGTCAATGTTATGATAACGTACAAGATAGTCTTTTACTGCATTGGCGCGCTGATATGAAAGTTGCATATTATAGGAATCAGAACCAATACTATCAGTATGACCACCGATTTCTACTCTCATTTTGGGTTTGGCAATCAAGACTTTTGCTGCATCATCAAGGACTGGATATGATTCAGGCTTAATCACTGCAGAATTGAAGTCAAAATAGATACCTCTCAGAATTATTCTTTCACCGACTTTAGGCACTTTGCGCAAAGAGAAATTCTGAACCTTTGTTTCATCTTTGACAATTACTACAGGATTTGTTTCAGTTATATAATCCTGGGCATCAACCTTTAAGACATAGGTTCCTGGTGCAAGCGTGATCTTATAAATGCCTGTTGCCGGATCAGTAGAGATTGCAGGAATATTGGCGTCAACAAAGGAGATTTGAGCAAGCACAGGTTTTTCATCATCGCGATCAACTACCTTTCCGACAAGTGTACCCTGGGCAAGACTCACTTTATTCAATGCTACATCAATGACTTTTGTATCACCTTCCTGCAGGGTTACAACTTTTTCATCAAATTGATAACCAGTTGCCTCAATATGAATTCTGAAAGTCCCGGGAACAAGCACAACTGAATACATCCCTGAGGTATCAGAACTTATTGAAGGAAATTGGGTCTGGGGGAAGGTGATTGTTGCCAGAACTGGTAATTTGGTTTCTGCATCGTAGACTTTTCCAATGACTTTGGCAACTTCTTTCTTGTTCAATGCAAAATCAAGGATAATCTGGTCACCATCTTTCAATACTACACCCTGTTCTTTCCACCGATAACCTTCAGCCTCAACATGAACTCTAAAACTCCCGGGTGAAAATGAAGTCTCATAAGTGCCATTTGCAGAGGTCTGAACTGCTTGTTTTTCTGAACCAGGGAATGTAACGGTTGCCAGGACCGGTTCGCCAGTTTTGGCATCGTAAATTCTTCCTGACACCTTGGCAACTGGTATATGTACCTCAACCTTTTTGATCAAGTCAGCACCACCAGAAATGTTGAAAAATGCCTTCCACCAGTTAGTGCTCAAAGGTCCGCCAACAAGCCCAATTTCACAACCAAGGTCAAAACTTACACTCCTTGCTCCAAATCTTAATCCCGGGGTAATCCAGAGTGATTCTTCCTGGGCATCCATATCATAATAGCCATATAACTCACAAAGAATCCGGACATCCTCGGAAGGAATTAGTTCCACCCCACCGCCATGGATAACATAATCTGGTCTGGGATGAAAGTCTACATCAGCAACATAGTTTGGTTGATGATCAACACCAGTCATCAGATAACCACAGTTCAGATGTGAGGCGAAAGGTCCTACCCTGAAATCAATTAAACCAACTCCTGCATAATCAGGTTCATGTGGTATATAAGGCGGGAAATGTGGTGTAACTGGCGTAGCACCTGCATCAGTAAACGAATCTGAGTAAAAAGCCTTGTCAAATGCCTGTTTGTCTTCAGGTAATGCTGGTCCCCAATTGATGTGTCCTTCAACACCAAACGCATACTTCAAAGGTGTGTTTTTGTCAGCGGTGATACAATAGCCTGCCTTACCACCTATTTCAATTGTTTCAATGCCCCAGGGTGGATCAGGGTCTCCCCGTTTTATCGGATAGTTATTCATTTCAAACCATTTCAAGAATTCGGTCATACGAAAACGGAGTTCCAGATAATCAATCACTGCATAAGAGATGCCTTCTGAAAGATTGAAGAAATGCTTGCGGTCTGTGGTATTGATACCTTGCTGGACTGATGTTAACTCTTCATACCGTTCTGAAGGTGACAGATGGAATGAGAGCACGCCCATATTATGGGGTTCAGCATATTGGAGTTTGAACATACCCCGATTTCCATAAACAGATATTTCCTGAGCAACAAACAGACCAGGAAACAAGACCAAAAGTAGGAAGAGTTTCTTCATAAGGGCCTCCTTTTATTTAAATTCATTGACCATCGCCTGTTTTCTGGTAATTATTGATTCACTAACCAGAGTATAGAGATTGAAATGGGCTGGGCATTTTTGAGAGATTGCCTGAAAACCAATAAGAACCTGGCCCCAACGGGAGTCGAACCCGTATCTTCACCTTGAAAGAGTGATGTCCTAACCACTAGACGATGGGGCCTTGTGTGTAAGAATATATAGATTTCTAAAAGATTCATTATCCACAATTGCCCGGTTTATCAGAAAATAGTTTTCCAAGTTTGCATTAGTGGTCATTATTCTATGTGAAAGGTCTTCACCCATTGCCAGAAGGAATTTTGCTGCTACCTTGGGATTTTCATTGATAATTTCCATAAATTGATTTTTCTTCAAAACATGGAGCCGGCAATCAGTTTTTGCCTTTACTGTTGCAGAACGTGGCTTGTCTGTCAAAATTGCCATTTCACCGAAGAATGATGATTCTCCTAATTCTGATAAAACAAGGACCAGATCACCACGAGTTAGAAAAACCTCAACCTTTCCTGATTCAATCAAATACATCTCATCACCGGTTGTTCCTTCTTTCACAATCACGGTATCCTGGACAATCTCTCTTGGTTCCCATTTCACCATCATCCAGTTTATTTCCTGCGGCGATAGGTATTTAAACAAAATTACCTTGCTAAAATCCTTCATAACCTAATTATTCTATATATATTTTGGAATGTGTCAATAGGCGAAAATGAACAAAGAAGACTTGGCAGGTAGTTTTTGCAACAAGCCACAGCAAAGGTAGAAAATGACAAAATTTAGTGACAGAATAATAATCATTGATTTTTGGCTACGAATAAATATAATCATAAATATGCGCACAAACCCGGGCATTGTATTGCTTTTTCTTGCTTTTGTTTCCTGTGAGAAATCATCAGTCACCTCAGATTTTAGAATTGTTTCCCTTTCACCAGCAATGACTGAGATCATATTTGCCCTGGGTGCTCAAAATAATCTTGTGGGAGTTACCACATATTGTGATTATCCTGATTCAGCGAAAAAAATCTATAAGGTCGGTGATTTTTCCAATCCGTCCCTGGAGAGAATCCTTAACCTACGACCTGACCTGGTGATTGTCAATCTTCCAGAACAAATGCGCATTAAAAAACAACTTGAAAAATTCAGGATCAAGACCTTTAACACTTCTCCAAAGACACTGGAGGATATCTATCAGGAAATTATGAATCTGGGCAAAATTACAAGACGAGAAAGAACTGCAGATTCCCTTGTTGATTATATGAAGTCAAACCTCAAGCCTGTAAATCGCCCGAAGAAAAAGGTCTATGTTGAAATCTGCGCAAGGCCATTGATCACTATTGGTGGTGAATCATTTTTGAATGAATTGATTGAAATGGCAGGCGGTGAAAACATTTTTTCTGACCTGAAAAAAGATTATCCAGTCATTAATCAGGAACAGGTGATAACAAAAAATCCTGATATCATTATTGTACTCCATCCTGAGAAGATTGAAAAGCGTATTGGCTGGAATAATATTAATGCCGTAAAGAGTAGAAAGATCTATGAAGGTCTGAACCAGGACTGGCTTATGAGACCGGGTCCCAGACTTGTCCTTGGTTTTAAGCAACTGGAGAAGGTGTTTGAATAAAACGGTTATCCTTGTCATAATATTTTTGATGTCAGTAACCCTTGAATTGTTCGTCGGACCAGGTACAATGACAGGCGAAATATTACAACTGCGTATCTATCGCATAATATTAGGGATATTTGCTGGTAGTATACTTGCTTTCAGTGGAAATATTCTTCAAGCACTTTTTGGAAATCCGCTTGTAGAACCATATACCTTAGGTTCTGCATCAGGTGCAGCACTTGGTGCTGCAACCGGTATTGTATTATTCGGTTATTCTAATCCTATCTTTGCGTTTGCAGGGGCTTTGGTTGTAGGGGTACTTGTTTTTGCCATTGCCCGGATAGAAGGCGGTCTTTTGCGTGACAGGTTGATCCTGGCCGGTGTGGTGATGAGTTTTTTATGCAGTTCACTTGTAATGATCATAATGATTGCCGGTAGAAAAGAACTATATGAAATCCTTTATCTACTAATGGGCTATTTAGGAATTATTATTACACCCGAAAACCGTACAATGATAATAATCCTGTTGGTTTTTTCAATAATCTTGCTCTTTTATCTTTATAGGTTCTATCGTGAATTTGATATTATTTGCACTGGCACTGAGACTGCGGCAGGCCTGGGCATTGATATTCAGCGATTCTCAATTGAAATCTTTGTGGTTATCACATTGCTTGTTAGTTTTGTTGTTTCAATTGTGGGTGCGATTGGCTTTGTTGGGCTTGTCATTCCTCACATTTCAAGAATGTTATTTGGACCAAAACATTTCAGGAATCTTGCTGGTTCATTATTTTTAGGTGCAACATTTTTGTTGCTTGCTGATGGTCTGGCGCGCAATTTGCTGGTCTATGAATTACCTACAGGTATTATCACCTCACTGATTGGTGTGCCATTTTTTGTCTATTTGTATCGCAGAAAATAAAATGAACGCGGTTGAATTGAATGCCATATTTTTTGCCTATGATCAAAACGAAATTCTGAAGGATATTACATTTGCGATTGAGAAAGGTGAATTTTGTGGAATTATTGGACCAAATGGTGCAGGCAAATCCACCCTTTTACGCATCATTGCGGGAATTTTGAAAGAGAAAAAAGGCATTGTTTCCATTATGGGTAAAGATAGGAAGAAATTGAAAACCAGGGAATTTGCGCGGCTTGTGGGTTTTGTGCCTCAGGAAACACATTTTTATCTCAATTATAATGTAGAAGACATTATTTCAATGGGAAGGTATCCATATCTTGAACCATTCCAGGTTATGACAAAACAGGATATCTGGGCGATAGAATGGGCAATTGAGCAAACACATTCAAGAGAATTATGCGGACGATCAATCAATTCACTGTCTGCTGGAGAAAGACAGATGATAGTGATTGCTCGCGCCCTTGCCCAGAGACCAGAGATATTGCTTCTTGATGAGCCTACAAGCCACCTTGATATTCAGCATCAATCTGCAATAATGGAATTATTGAAAAAGTTGAATGACCAGGGAATGACAGTGGTTGTTGTTAATCATGATCTAAACCTTGCGAGCCAGTACTGCAAAAGATTGATTCTTTTGCATCAGGGGCAGACTTACAGAATTGGCAGACCTGAACAAATTATTAACAAAGAGACAATTGCTGAGATTTACAAAATTGAGACCAATATCATAATACATCCAGAAAAGAAAGTTCCTCAGATTTTGTTGAAATAATTTATATCAAAAATGCCGAAATCCCCTGTTATTCTATTATTTGGATCTGGGAAGGACTTTTTACAACAATTTCAGGTTTGTCATTGTATTCTTTAATAAGCCCGGTAACCCTTACCTTTCTGTTTAGATAATAGTCTTCAGGATTTTTAGGAAATTTGTCATAGTCACTGGCAAAGATCACGGCTGTAAAATATTTTTTCCAGTTCTTGTGAAAGTTCAGAAAACATACTTTACCGGTATTGTTGGTTACTACAATAGTTCCTTCAATGGTTTTGACCTTTCCATAGAATTTATGGGCATCCTGGTATGAGATGACTTCAGTTGCGGTTTTTGTTGTTTCAGTCTCTTCAGGATATGACCCGGTGGTATCAGGTATTTGAAATACAGGGAACCCCCATAATCCTTTTTTGTTTCTGATCGCAATTTTTTCTATTTGTTGTATTTCTTTTTTGTATAATGTATCTGGTGGGTAGAACCTTGTTTCAGCGAGACCAATACGCACCATTTCCTCATTTACAAATCTACCATCAAGATAGACATAAAACAAATATCGGCCGTAATCGTCCTTTTCAGTAATATCCTTTTTCAGTGTGACCCTCTTATTGAGAATCATATTCATTAGAAACTCCTTTGCTATATCACCGCCGGGGTCTGTCATTTCAGGGGCATTTATTCCAAGAAGTCTAATTGTTTTCCCTTTTTCTGTTTTGAATGTATCTCCATCAATTACCTCGGTAACTTTTTCTGTATTCAAACAAGATTGAAGCAACAAAATCAGTGCCAATAATACTTTCTTCACCCGAAATTATAATAATATTGATTGCTAAGTCAAGGCTTGCATTATCAAAAAATTTTTATATAATAAGAAGATGAATCTTTTGATAGTATTATTGTTTTTTAATCAATATCCCAAGCAAACCAATCCGATAAAGATAGTGTTCAGAACGACCATCAAATTATATCAAAAAGTGATTTCACCTGCCCAGGGTGATATATGTAATTTTTCGCCTTCCTGCTCACATTTTGCCGGAGATGCGATTGGAAAATATGGTATATTCTGGGGAACATTAATGGCGTCAGACCGTTTGATGCGCTGTAATCCTAATGTAATAAGTTATTATGATACATATTACTCAGGAATAAAAGATGGAAAGGTTTATGACCCGGTGGAGAACAACTTTATTTTTTCACCGATCAGAAAACCACCGGATGTATTCATTCAAAAGATAGAATGATGATATTCTTTGTGTTTTTGCAGACGGAGATGTTCCAGCCAGAACAAGTCCTGAAATTTGCTGACCATTTATATCTTGAGGGTGATTTTAGTTCGGCATTGAATGAATACCGCAGATATCTATTTCTGAATGACAGTAGCATACAAGAAGTTAATGAAAAAATCGTTGATTGTCTGATAAGATTAAACAGGTATGATGAGGCAATTGCATCAACAAAATTCTTTACAGATACTACCAGGGCGATCTATACAAGGTCATCAGTTTATTTACTTAAAGGCGATTATCCAATGGTCCGGGAATTGCTCAAAAACAGGACAGAAGAATCAGAATCAAGACGTTTAATTGGTTTGAGTTATGCAGGTGAATTTGATTTTATCAGGGCAAAGGAATTCATTGAGTTACCCCAGCCATTGCCCGGACACAAAAGTCCACTAATTGGTGGACTGCTGGCATTATTCCCTGGTGGCGGTCATTTTTATTGTAAAAGGATTGGTGATGGTATCTATTCAATGCTTGTTATTGCTACTGGTTCGCTTGTTGCTTATCATTACTATCACGAAGATGAAAAGACAAAATTTTATGTTGCCCTTGGTGTCAGTCTTATTTTTTATGCGGGAAACATTTATGGTGGAATCAACGCCGTACATAACTACAATTACTACGAAAATGAGAGATATCGCAAAATAGTTTTTAGCAATAATCAATGATCTTTTTGATTTTTTGTCAGATTGCCCTTGCCGAATCTTTGTTTTCAAACGACTTTTATGATTTGGCAATTGTTGAATATAAAAGATTATTTTTTTTTGATTCAGCAAGCAACAAAGATTTACAATTGCGCCTGCATTATACTATTGCTTGTGTAAATCAGGATTTTTATAAAGGGTATGAAGAGGCTGATAGGCTATTAAAGGATTTTTTTGAGATTGACAATGAATCAAGACTGATATTAAGTAAGGCCTTGATAAAGAACGGTTATTATGGCATTGCAATTGATATTCTGAAACCAACAAAGGAAATTAAACTATTGGGTCTCTGTTATCTGTTTAATCATCAGTATCTTAATGCCTTAGATGAATTTCAAAAGGTGGATGAAGGAATTTATAGAGAGGTAAAGGAATTTGTCAGAAGACCTGAAAAATCAATAACCAGGGCAATGTTATTCTCGGCAATCCTGCCTGGCTCTGGAGAGGTTTATGCAGGAAATATTAAACAGGGATTGCACGATTTTTCTCTGACCTTTCTCAGTGCCTTTCTTTTATATAATTCTATGAAAAACAAAAAATATGTTGATGCGGGATTGATATTCAGTTTTCTGTTCAACAGATTTTATTTTGGTTCAATCTCAAATTCGGCCAGGATTGCCAGAGAGCATAATGAAAAATTGGAAAAAAAATGGTTGTGCAATATAAAAAATAGATATTTCACTGATTGGCAATTCAATCAGTAACTATCTGAGCGATTTTTTCATAAAAGGCTTACGGCTAAGCTCCAAAAATCCAACCAGCTACTTAACCCCCCACCCATGGTTTAAGTCCTTGACTTTGATAAATTTTTTCATATAATAAGGGTATAGAAAAAGAAGTGGCAATATTTGATTTTCTTCCAAGAACAATTGGTTGTGGGGATTTTTTATTTTATTTCCCATTGATAATTTTTATGATGGCATTTCCGATGAAAACCAATGGAAATGCAGAGGATTTTCAGAGGTTCAGATAAATAAAAATCGTAAGGAGGTTTGATGCCTGAGATTAAGATTCTGGAAGAAGTTTGTAAAGGTTGTGGTTTGTGTTGCGATGATATTTGTCCTGTGAAGATTTTAAGACTTGCTCCGGACCACATTAATTCAAGCGGTTACCATCCTGCAGAAGTTACTGACATGTCCAAATGTATTGGTTGTGGATATTGTTATATGTCCTGTCCTGAACCAGCAATAGAAGTCTATAAATGAAGAATATCAGGATATCAGGATATCAGGATATCAGAAGATCAGGAGAATAATATGGCTGAAAAACAATTGATGTACGGAAATCATGCTTTGGTTGAAGGCGTGATACACGCAGGCTGCAGATTTTTTGCGGGATACCCGATAACACCCCAGAATGAAGTGCCCGAGTATATGTCAATAAGAATGAACGAAGTTGGCGGTGTTTTCTTGCAGACTGAGAGTGAACTTGCGGCAATAAATATGCTATTCGGTGCCGCATCAACCGGTGCACGGGCAATGACTTCTTCATCTTCACCAGGTATAAGTTTAATGCAGGAAGGACTTTCCTATATTGCTGGTGCGGATGTGCCAGTATTGGTAGCAAATATTGTTCGTGGTGGACCGGGTCTGGGTAATATTGCACCTGCCCAATCAGATTACTATCAATCGACAAGAAGTGGTGGTCATGGGGATTATCATACAATTGTGCTTGCCCCAAATTCTGCCCAGGAGTTGTTTGAATTTCCAAAGATTGGCTTTGAACTTGCAGAAAAATACAGAAATCCTGCACTGATCCTTGCTGATGGATTGCTTGGACAGATTATGGAACCTGTAGAACTTAAAGGTGAACCAGTTGACCCAAGAAATTTACCTGAAAAAGATTGGTGCCTTACCGGTTGCAAAGGTAGAGAAAGAAGGGTGATTCGTTCTTATGACTTAAGACCTGGAAAACTTGAAGAATGGAATTGGCGCAGGTGGGAAAAATACCAGAAGATAATCAAAAATGAACAAAGATATGAGGCAATAAAATTAGAAGATGCTGAGATAGTCATTGTTGCCTATGGAACTTCAGCACGGGTATCTGAGGCAGGTTTGAGGATAGCGCGTGAGAACAACATAAAAGTTGGGTTACTGAGACCCATTACTCTCTGGCCATTTCCCGCTGATATTCTCGGTGATTTATCAAAAAGAGTGGAAAATTTTCTGGTTGTTGAAATGAGTCTTGGTCAGATGATTGATGATGTGAAACTTGCTATTGATGGTCGTTCAAAGGTTCATTTTATTGGACATCCGGGTGGTGGTTTACCAAATGCCCAGGAGGTCTTTAATAGAATTCTTGAGATAAGGGGTAAGAAATGAAAATGCTTTTTGGAAGGCCACAAGGACTCACTGAAATTAAACAACGATATTGTCCGGGTTGTGGCCATGGTATTGTCCATCGTATAGTTGGTGAGTTGCTGGTGGAAATGAACATCCGGGAAAGGGCAGTGGGTATTGCACCCGTGGGCTGTTCGGTTTTCGCTGACGAATATTTCAATTGTGATATGATCCAGGTTCCCCATGGAAGGGCACCGGCAGTTGCCACAGGGATAAAAAGGGCAAGACCTGAGTGTTTTGTTTTTGCGTATCAGGGTGATGGTGATCTTGCAGCAATTGGCACTGCTGAGACAGTTCATAGTGCAGCAAGGAACGAAAACATCACGATAATTTTCATCAACAATGCGATCTATGGTATGACTGGAGGACAACTTGCACCAACTACTTTACCTGGTATGAGGTCAACAACCTCGGTCAAAGGCCGTGATGTTGTAAAACAGGGTTATCCTATTAAAGTTTGTGAACTTCTCAATGGTTTGGATGGACCATTTTACCTTGAGCGGGTTGCGGTTGATACGCCAAAGAATATTATTAAGACAAAAAAGGCAATAAAGACTGCATTTCAGTATCAAATTGATAACAAGGGTTTTTCCCTGATTGAGGTTCTTTCAATGTGTCCAACTGGCTGGGGTGTAAGTCCGGTTCAGGCTAAGAAATGGATTGCTGAGGTGATGGCAAAATATTATCCAATCGCTGAATTTCGTAATCGGGCAAAGGAGGCAAAGTGACAAAGGAGATAATCATTGCTGGTTTTGGCGGTCAGGGTGTGGTTTCTTCGGGAATTATCCTTGCCTATGCCGGATTATTGGAGAATTTGAATGTAACATTCTTTCCATCTTACGGTGCAGAAATGCGTGGTGGTACAGCTAACTGTTCGGTTGTAGTATCTGATCAAAAAATTGCTTCGCCTGTTGTGACAAATCCGGATGTTGTTATTATTATGAACGAGCCATCTTTATTGAAATTTGAACCACTGGTTAAGAAGGATGGTATACTGTTCTTTAATCAGACCCTGATTAAATCCCGACCAAGAAGGAATGATATTGAAGTTATTCCAGTTGAGGCAAATAAGATTGCCGAGGAACTTGGTCAGGGTAGAGTAGCGAATATGGTGATGCTCGGCACAATGATAAAGAAAGTTGGTATGATTGGAATTGCAAGTATGAAAAAGGCACAGCGCAAGAGATTTGCCCGGGCAAATGAAGAACAACTTATTTTGAATGATAAGGCATTAGAAAGGGGTTTTGAATTGGTATAAGGAATTGGTCAAATGGTGGCAAGTTAAGTTTTGTTTAATTAGTGTGCCAGCTATTTGACAGAGTCGTATGCTTGATGATATCCTTCCTCTGGTAAAAAGACCAATCCGCTATACAGGCGGAGAACTCAATATCACTGTAAAAAACAACCCCCAGATCTTTGCAGGCATTGTGTTTCCTGAAATCTATGAAATAGGAATGTCCAACCAGGGTATCAAGATTATCTACCATCTCTTGAATCAACAGCCTTCAATCCAATGTGAAAGGGTATTTGCACCCTGGCCTGATTTTGGCGAATATTTAAGGCAATCAAATATACTATTGTATGGTCTTGAAACAAAGAAACCATTAAAGGATTTTGACCTTTTAGGTTTTTCTCTTCAGAGTGAACTGAATTATACAAATGTTCTTTATTTGCTGGAACTTGCGAATATTCCGTATAAGAGCAGTGAAAGAACCAAGCAGGATCCGATATTGATTGCCGGTGGTCCCTGCACATTAAATCCCAATCCTTTGAGTTCGGTATTTGATGCATTTGTCATTGGTGATGGTGAAGTGCCAATCAAAGAAATAGGTGAAATTCTCACAAACATTCCCCGGAATAAAAAGTCTGAGCGAATTGAGGCAATGGCAAAATTAGAAGGCGTTTGGGTTCCTCAGATTCACAGAAGAGAAAAGACTATAAGAAAAAGAATTCTTGATCAATTTTCAGATGATACATTTCCTTTTCCTTCAATTCTTCCAATTTGTGATATTACCCATGACCGGCTGGCAATAGAAGCGATGAGGGGTTGTACCCATGGTTGCAGATTCTGTCAGGCAGGATACACAAATCGTCCTCTGCGAATTAGATCTGATGCAGACATTCTTAAGGCGGTAGAGAAGGGAATAAGGGAGACCGGTTGGGAAGAGGTTTCGTTATTATCGTTCTCTATCCTGGATTATCCGGATCTTCCAAATCTTATAAGAAAACTAAATGAATTATTGAAGCGAAAGAATATCAGTATTTCTCTTCCGGCAATGCGTGGAGAATTATTTACCGAAGAGCTTGCGTTTTTGTTGAAAGAGATCAAGAAAACGGGCATCACATTTGCCCCTGAGGCAGCGAGTGAAGAACTCAGGCGCAAGATTAATAAGCCATTCTCTGAAGAGACACTGCTGAATTCTATTAGAATTGCCTATGAACAAGGATGGCGTCAGGTGAAACTCTATTTCATGGTTGGTCTGCCTTTTGAGCAGGAAAAAGATGTCCAGGAGATAAAAAGACTGGTTAATGAAATTATGAAGTTATGCCCAAAGGGTGGAATAAAACTTTCGGTTTCGTCATTCATTCCCAAACCACACACCCCTTTTGAATCAGTTCCATTTTTGCCTGTTGAAGAATTGAAATCCCGAATTGAAATAGTCAGGAAAATTAAAAAATCAAGGGTTGATTTGAATTATCAATCACCTGAGGTTTCTTTTATTGAGGCATTTCTTTCCCGGGGCGATGAGAAGATCTTCCCGGTGATTGAAGAAGTATACAAGAATGGTGGTAAATTTGAAGAATGGCGAGAATTTTTTGACTTTGCGAGATGGGAAAAAGCCTTTGAAAAAACAGGTATTAATCCTCAGGAATATCTAACTAAAAGAGATCACCAACCCTGGGATTTTGTTGATATCGGCGTAAAAAAAGAATTTTTGAAAGCAGAATATGAACGTGCAGAAAAAGGAATTCCGACTGCAAATTGCTATTATGATGAGTGCGTTAACTGCGGTGCCTGCAATGGCAATATGATGAAATTCCAGAAAACCGATGAAAAACATCTTGGTTATGGAAGATATCCAAAAAAAGTTCCTCAGCAATTTGTTTATCGTGTGAAATATTCAATTGGCGAAGATTATCGTTATGCCTCACATCTTGATATTACAAGGACAATTTATCGTTCATTAAGGCGAACAGATTTACCGTTGAGTTTTACATCAGGTTTTTCCCCAATTCCCAAGGTTTCATTTGGTCCGCCCAAGAGTGTTGGTCAGATATCAAAGGCTGACTACTTTGACTTCTATCTTGAAAGCGAATATTTCGGCAACATATCAAGGGATTTGAATGCTCATTTCCCACCGGGCATTCGCATTCTTGATATACGAGCAATTTCTCACAATACTCCATCTTTATCAAATTCAATAAACTTGATTTACTATGAAGTTCATATCCCTGATAACGAAATACACAAACCAATAGATATTTTCAGAGACCAACCAATATACATAAATTCAAAATCACGGGTCAAAAATCTGTCAGAAACAGTGGAGAATATTTCTTTCAAAGACACTGTCTTGAATTGTGGTCTGTATTACGGTGAGAAATATGCAAACATCTATGAGTTGTGTTCATACCTGACTGAAGTTCCCATTGAACAGGCAAAAAAGTATAAGGTGACGAGAACTTTGATGTTTATTAAACAGGGTGGTCTATTATACTCACCAATGGAGGCAAGATGATCAGAAAAGATATTTTTGTCAGTGTTGCTACTACCGAGACCAGAATTGCAGTATTAGAAAATGATGTTTTGATTGAATTCCATGTTGACCGACCAGATCAGGTAAGCCTTGTCGGCAATATATACAAAGCACGGGTACTGAACCTGATGTCGGGTTTAAAGGCAGCATTTGTTGATATCGGCCTTGAAAAGAACGGATTTTTACCACTTGATGAGATTCCCTTTAAGGAATTTTCTGAATTGTTTGAGAATGAAGATATAGAGATCAATGAGGAATTCAAAGCCGAAGGAATGAAACTTAAGGAAAATCAAGAAATAATTGTTCAGGTTACCAAGGATTCGTATGGTGTAAAAGGACCGCGTGTCACATCTTATATCTCTATTCCGGGAAGATATGTTGTATTGCTTATCAATGCCAGAAATGTGGGTGTTTCACGAAAGATACATAACCGTCACGAACGAGAACAACTTGCCCGGACTGGAAAAGAGATTAAACCGACCGGAATGGGTTTAATTATCAGAACTGCTGCAGCATCTGCCCGGTCAGAAGAAATACAACAGGAAGTTCAATATTTGAAATCAACTTGGGAAAAGAATTTGAAACTTGCAACTGAACCCGCACCACATTTGGTCTATGCAGAACCCAGCACCCTGATAAAAATCGTTCGCGATCTTTTTAATCAGGAAGTGCGGAATCTATATGTAGATAATGAAGTAAGATATCGTGAGATCATCCAATATCTCAATAATGTTTCACCGCGTATGCGTTCAAGGGTCAAGTTATATAAGGACTCTGAACCACTGTTTTTTAAATACGGTATTGAAGACCAGTTGAAGACAATATTTGAAAGGAAAGTGTGGTTGCCAAGTGGTGGCTACATTGTTATGGATCAAACTGAGGCATTTCTTGCAATTGATGTCAATACCGGGAAATCATCAAAGGAAAGACAGGCAGAAAGGCTTGCCCTTTCTACCAATATTGAGGCAGTAAAGGAGATTGCACGGCAACTACGGCTGCGCGATATTGGTGGGCTGGTTGTGGTAGATTTGATTGATCTTGAGAAAAGAGAAAATCTGGAAAGGATTATAAGGGAATTCAAATCATTAATCCGTAGTGATCGTGCTCGTTATCGGATCGGTGAAATCAGTGAATTTGGTTTGTTCCAGTTTACGCGCGAACGTTCAAGAACAAGCCTGACATATTCATTGAGTGAAGTATGCCCGGTGTGTAAGGGAAGGGGCAGAATCATATCTAAAATAAGTGTGATCAGCGATATTGAAAGGTGGTTTTTCAATAATGCTCGTTCTATAAAAAACAAGATTGTGGAATTACAGGTCTCACCGCGTATTGCTGATTTTCTGACAACCCGGGGTTCTGATATACTGGCAAAATTCTCGCGTGATTGTAATCTCATTCTGAAGATAAAATCAGATTTTACAATGGCGGAAGATGACTTTAAGGTGTCGGTGTTATGAAGAAGATTAACTTTTTTGAAGAAACAAATCAGGAAATCTGGACCAGACTGAAAGAGACTGCAAGATTGTGCCGCGGGGACATAATAAAAATGACCACCATTGCTGGATCCGGACACCCGGGTGGTTCAATGTCATCAATTGATATTTATCTGACACTTCTTTATTTTGCCAATATCACACCGGAAGATTTTGAAATGCCAAATCGGGACAGAATCATTGTAAGTCATGGTCATACTTCACCTGGCTTTTATTCGGCGCTTGCGCGCCTTGGCTTCATTGAATTGAAGGATTTGTTAATTAGTTTTAGAAGAATTTATAGTCCGTTTGAAGGACATATTGAACGGCATATTCCCGGAGTTGAATGGTCCACAGGAAATTTGGGACAGGGGTTGTCTGCGGGTTGTGGATTTGCCCTTGGGGCAAAATTGAAAGGTCTTGATTACCATACTTTTGTAGTAATGAGTGATGCAGAACAGGCAAAAGGTCAGGTTGGTGAGGCAAGGCGATTTGCCCGCAAATTTGGTCTAAATGATCTTACGGTTTTGATTGATTATAATCATTTTCAGATATCGGGAAAGGTAGAAGATGTGATGCCGGTAAATATAAAAGAAAACTATCTTGCTGATGGGTGGAAGGTTATTGAAATATCAGGACATGATCACAGAGAAATTTATAATGCGATCAAAAGGGCAATATCAGATAAATCCAATCCATATGCCATAATATGTGAAACGACAATCGGCAAGGGTGTTTCATTTATGGAGAACAACGCAAAATATCATGGTCAGGCATTGACCAGGGAAGAATGCAGTCGTGCCCTTAAGGAATTGGGGATTGAAGATGATATAGATACTCTTCTAAGGGATGAAAACAAGAAAATAAAAGCATATAAAAAAGTTGAGATACCCTTACCCAAAGTTAACACGGGGACACCAAAGATCTATAGAGAGACTACTGACCCAAGGGTGGTTTTTGGCAATGTGCTTGAAGAAGTCGGTAAATTGAATCCTGTGCACACCATTGCTGTATTTGATTGTGACCTCACTGATTCAGTGAAGACCAATAAGTTTGCAAAGATCTTGCCGCAGAATTTCTTTGAATCTGGAGTGAGCGAGCATACAACAGCAACAATTTCCGGTGCATTATCCATAAATGGTGTAATCAGCATCTGGGCGGATTTTGGTGTGTTTGCTATTGATGAAGTATATAATCAATTAAGGCTCAATGATATAAACAATACAAATTTGAAGATATTTGCTTCTCATCTTGGTTATAATGTAGGACCAGATGGCAAGACCCACCACTGTATTGATTATCTCGGCGTACTGAGAAATCTTTTTGGATTTAGGATTGTCATTCCTGCAGATCCAAATCAGACCGATCACATTGTACGCTATGTCCTGCAACAGCCTGGAAACTGGGTTATTGGGGTGGGTAGGACAAAGTTACCGATAATAAAAAAAGATAATGGTGAGCCACTATTTAGTGACCAGTACAAGTTTGAATATGGTAAACCTGATTTGATAAGAAACGGTAATACCTGTGCTGTTTTCACAATGGGGCCACTGGTACATCAGGCAATAGAGGCATACAATCGTTTGAATGAACAGGGTATAAAAATCAGGGTGTATAATGTAGCATCACCATTCTTGATTGATAGAGAGATAATAAGAGAATCGGCAAAAACAGGCTTGATTTTAACTTATGAAGACCATATTGTCCAGACGGGTCTGGGTAGTATTATTGCTCAGATAATTGCTGAAGAAAATATAAACACAAGATTTTTCAAAATTGGTGTTAAACAATATGGTGTTTCTGATGAAGCAGAGGTATTATACAAAAATTATGGTCTTGATGCTGAAGGTCTGGTAGAAAAAATCAGAAATAGTCTGTAAATTGTTTATAATGACAAGTGTTTTACAATAAAAAATAGACTTTGGAACTACTCAAAAAATTTGTCCCGGTTATCAACTATCTTTTTGGGTGTGAATATTGATTGACTCAAATTTTGCAGACGCACCTGACGCACATATTGCAAAGAAGGCACCATTGTGGAATCAAAAGGAAGAGAGGTTTTTTTGTCGCAACGGATTATATATCCTGCCCAGTCCGTTAACAATGGTTTAGATATTTGATTTGACTCTAACCCGGCAAGAACCCCAGCAAATTCCTGTCCATATCTTGTTTCAATTTCAGCAAGTGCAACATTTTTAATATTATTTTGCACAAAAAATACCGTATCCTTTTCTGCAATTTGTTCAAGGGTTGTACCTGACTGTAGTTGCATAAAGACGTTGTTCAGATATTCACCAAGATAATTTTTCAGATTTTCTCGTTCACATCGCATTCGTATGATACTCTTGTCATTTTCATTATTGAGACTCAAAACCTTACCAGGTATTACTGAGTCAAGTGCAAATAGGTAATAGCCACCAAAACTGCTGAAAGGACCAATTATTTCATCTGGCTTTAGTTTCTTCTTCAGAATTTTAGCCAGTCCTTCCTGATTACGTACTGGAAAGTTTATCCTTTCAGAACCCAGAGGTGGGGTTTTGTGAACATTAAGGTTAAAATCTTTTGCTGCTTCATCAAAGCCAATCTCTTTTACTGAGGTCTTAAATGATTCAAGACGGTCATTTATGTCCCCGAGCGTGGTTGAGGAAACATCAATATTGGCGCGCACCGAGTAGAATGAACCCTTACCAACACGCTTGATTACCTCAAAACCTTTTGAGGTAAGGATGATATTTGAAATTTCACCATCTTTTAGTTTTTTATAAACTTCTAATTCATAGGGGAGCAGTTCATTTTCATTTTTGAATTTTCTTTGTATTAATGTATCATCAGAAATTTCCCTGGCAACCGTCAAAAAATCCTCGCCTTCCTTAATTCTGAGTAAAAAGTCTTCAAGCCGTTCTCTTGCCTTAGTCGTATCATCACTTGAAGGGGTCTTTTCAAAAAATACATATTTCAATATCTTTGTTTCAGGATAGGTAAAATCTTTTTTGTGTTTATCATAATAATTTGTTAGTTCTTCTTCAGTAATTATTGTTTTACCCCTTAATCTAAATAAAGGAAGGCTCAAAAAAGAAAAATCATATAATACTGCCTGTTTTGCCATTGTTACGCTATCTTCAAAGGGCGAAGACCACGCCATCGTATATATTAACGAACGTAGTTTTTCTTTAGGCAGTTCCTTTCGCAAATTGAATTCGTATTCATAAAGCCATTGTCTGCTCTGGGGTGCCTTCAAAAGATCAAGGTATTTATTGTAGTCAAATTTACCAGCGCTATCCTTCATATACTCAGACTCATAAATCTCGCGGGGTGGATTACTTTTGATAATTGCCCAGATTTCTTCGTCAACTGCCCTGATTTTTTCCTTTTGGATCAAATTATTCCACATTACTTCATCAAGCATCAAATTCCAGATTTCTTCTCTTGAGATGCCCCTTTTTTCATTTTGCTTATTTTGAATAAATCGTATATAGTCAGTGTAAGAAATTGGTTTACCATCGATCTGGGCAATATTGATTTCTTCTTTTCCGCTTATACCCTTAATATCAAGTCCCCATTGAAAGAAAATCCATAAGGCAAATGCGGCAACAACAATAAATAATACAATCCGCGTATTGCGTCTAAAATTTTGCATCATTTCTGTCTCCCGAGCATACTTTATTTTACTCATATAATTAGAAAAGTCAATAATAATGTTAAAAAGGAAGCCGTCAACAAAATTGTTGATTTTTTTATATTTTTGTATATAATTATTGTTATGCATATCTCAATTGCGGCTGAAGAATTATTCAGGATTGGACCCTTGCCCGTGACCAACTCTTTACTTGTCACATATCTTACGATTCTATTGTTAATCATAATTGTAATCCTCATAAGGGCAAAGAAGAATATCATTCCGGTGGGGATCCAGAATGTGGTGGAATATATAATGGAATATTTTTATAATCTCATCTGCGAGGTTTTTGGTAGCGAAGAGAAGGGTAGAAAGTTCTTTCCATTGGTAATGACAATATTTTTATTCGTTCTGATTATCAACTGGTTTGGTCTATTACCAGGGGTTGGTTCTATCGGGTTTTATAAAGAAGAGAGACCTATTCAAAGTGAGCAGATAGAACAGAAAGAAGTTTCAGGTGAAGAGAGCCATAATGCTGAGATACCGGGGCATAAAGAATTCATTCCTCTATTCAGGGGCGCTTCAGCAGACTTGAATACAACACTTGCCCTGGCGCTGATATCGGTGATATTCACCCAGATTTACAGCATTCAAATACTCGGTTTTAAGGGATTTATTAAAAGGTTTGTGAAACTAAAGAATCCTATTATGTTCTTTGTCGGCATATTAGAATTTATTGCCGAGATTGCGAAGATCATCTCTTTTTCTTTCCGTCTTTTTGGGAATATCTTTGCCGGCGAGGTTTTATTAACGGTGATGCTCTTTTTATTGCCTTTTGTCATTCCATTGCCATTTTTGGCATTGGAGATATTTGTGGGAGTGATTCAGGCAATAATATTTTCTTTTCTTACCTTATTTTTTATAAAGATTGCAACGAGTGAAGAGGAACATTAACCGATGGTTATTGGGTTTGGGTTGGGAAACTGGAGTGGTTGAATGTTAATCGGCAAAATGATTAAAAAAGACAAGCATCCCGACCTTAACCCCTATACTATCTTTTAAAAAGGAGGATATATTATGGAACCAGCAACATTAAAGACA
>JBNAVN010000026.1:0-7695 GCA_049700315.1 bacterium | reverse complement strand
CCCTTACTTCTCATTGCCCAGATTGTGAATTTTCTGATTCTTTTATGGATATTGAATAGATTCCTCTATAAACCGATTCTCAAACTCTTCAAAGACCGTTCAACAAAGATAGAAGATGGAATAAAGACTGCAGAAAACCTGAAAAAACAGGCATCTGAGGCTGAACAAAAACACAAGGAATATCTTGAAGAGGCAAAAAAAGAAGCCCATCGGATTATTGAGCAGGCAACAAAATTGGGTGATGAAGAAAAGAAAAAGATTATTGAGGTAGCAAATGAAGAGGCGAGAAAGATTGTTGACCGGACAATGCAGGAGATCAATGCAGAAAAGCAGAATATTATGGCCGATATCAAGAAAGAGGTAGGCGAGATGGTTGTCACATTGAGTGCGGAATTGATAAGAAAGAAACTGGATGAAAAGTCCCAGAGGGAATTGATTGAAGAGGCGATAAAAGAAGTGGAGAAAGAACTTGGGAAGACAGCGACAAGTGAATAATCCACCAAAAGAGGTGGTGGGTATACAATCCTATGCAACTGATTTGGAGAAAATTCTCACTGAACTACAATTGGTGGATTCTTCTTTTCGCTCATCCTTAAAACTTCGTGGTTACCTTGAAAATCCAAGAATTCCTTTTGCGGAAAAACAAAAAACTCTTAGAGGATTATTCAAAGATTATATCAGCGATAAAGCCTATGATTTCGTATTTCTCCTGCTGAGGAGTAATGCCTTATCAAGCCTGAGTGAGATTCTAAGGAACTATCAGAGAACAAGGGTTGAAACCGGAATCTTAGAGATTGAGGTGAAGACTGCAGTCCCCTTGACAAACGAAGAAAAAGAAAATCTCAACCAGAGTTTTGCCCGCAAATTGCACAAGCCGGTTAGCATAAAAAATATTATTGATCCTGAGATAATCGGCGGAATGGTGATAAAGAGCGGTGACCTGATGATAGATGCCAGTTTAAAATCAAAAATTTCTGAATTGCTGAAAAACATAAAACAGGGATAACTTATGAGTCAGGACATAAAGACAAAATTATTAAAAGAATTAAAGAAAGATTTATTTGAATTTGAAAAGAAGGTTAAGGTTGAAAGGGTGGGCACGGTCATTGAAATTGGTGATGGGGTTGCACACCTTTCCGGACTCCAGGATTGTTTTGCATCAGAGATGCTTGAATTTCCCAATGGTGTCCAGGGCGTCGCCTTAAATCTCCTTGAAGACCGCATTGGTGCAATAGTGCTCGGTGATTATGAGAAGATAAAAGAAGGTGATATCGTCAAAGGAACCGGCAGGATTCTTGAGGTCGGCGTTGGTGAAAATCTGCTTGGCAGGGTTATCAGTCCTCTATGCGAACCACTTGATGGAAAAGGTCCGGTCAAACCATCAACATATTATCCTGTAGAGAAGATCGCACCAAGGGTCATATTGCGTGAGCAGGTGAATACTCCACTCCAGACTGGTATAAAGGCGATTGACAGTATGATTCCGATCGGCAGGGGGCAACGTGAGTTGATAATCGGTGACCGCCAGACGGGTAAGACGGCAATTGTGATTGATACAATACTTAATCAGAAAGAAGAAAATGTCATTTGTATCTATGTGTCAATTGGCCAGAAAGAATCAAAACTTGCAAGGATTGTTTCTGAGTTAGAAAAATACGGGGCAATGGAGTGGACGATTGTTGTTGGTGCCTGTTCTTCTGACCCTGCATCTCTGTGGTATATCGCACCCTATTCTGGCTGTGCAATGGGTGAATATTTTATGGACCAGGGAAAAGATGCCCTTGTCATATATGATGACCTTTCAAAACATGCCTGGGCATATCGTCAGATTTCTCTTCTATTGAGAAGACCACCGAGTAGAGAAGCATATCCAGGTGACATTTTCTATCTTCATTCAAGACTATTAGAAAGGGCAGCAAAATTGAATAAAGAACATGGCGGAGGTTCTTTGACTGCCCTGCCCATAATTGAAACCCAGGCAGGTGATATAACTTCATATATTCCAACGAATGTTATATCAATTACCGATGGGCAGATATATCTTGAACCTGAATTATTTTATCAGGGTATAAGGCCTGCTATCAATGTCGGTCTTTCTGTATCAAGGGTTGGCTCAACTGCCCAGATAAAGGCGATGAAGAAGGTTGCGGGCAAACTCCGTCTTGACCTGGCACAATATCGTGAAATGGCTGCATTTGCGGAATTTGCCAGCGACCTTGATGAAGCAACCCGCAAACAATTGACCCGGGGCAAGGTGATGACTGAAATCTTAAAACAGGGACAATATGTTCCAATGTCAGTGGAGAAACAGGTGATGATTATATATGCTGGAATTTCCGGCATGCTTGATGATATTCCGATTGATAAGGTTAAAAAATTTGAAGATGAATTCTTAAGATATATGGATACATCCCATCCTGAAATTGGTAAAAAGATAAAGCAAACAAAAGACCTTGATGAGGATATGGAAAAGAAATTGAGTCAGGCAATACAGGAATTTAGAGGGCTATTTTCAAAATGATTAACAGGGGTGAACAAGGCATCCCATCATAAACCTTTATTATTATGGCTTCGGTACGTGATATAAAACGACATATCAGATCCGTAAGCAATATCAAAAAGATTACCAAGACGATGCAGATGGTTGCAGGTGCGAAGATGACAAAGACTTTGTCTGCACTTCTGGCTTCAAGACCCTATGCCCAGCTTGCCTGGAATCTACTGTTGAATCTTGCACCAAAGACCGAGCGTGAACTCCATCCATTATTGCAGAAAAGGGAGATCAAGAATACACTAATCGTCCTTATTACTTCAGACCGTGGTTTGTGCGGTGCATTTAATATGAACATAATTGGCGAGGTACTGAAACAGATTAAAGATAAAGAAACCTGTTCCATCCTTGCGGTAGGAAGGAAAGGCAGGGATTTTTTTATCCGACGCGGATATAAAATAATTGCTGAGTTTACCGGTCTTGGTGCACCAGTTTCCTTTATCAGCATCACACCCATTTCCCAGATAATTATTGATGAATTTATAAAAGGATTTGTTGATGAGGTTAACCTTGTATACAGTGATTATGTATCAAATGTTGTCCAGCGTCCTACGGTTTTGAGATTATTACCATTTCATCAGGAACAACCAGAAGAGCCTTTCCTTGCCCAGTTCGTATATGAACCTTCACCTGAGGAAGTGATTGATACTTTGCTTGTCAGAATAATAGAATACAGGATATACGCTGCAGTCCTTGAATCACAGGCATCAGAATTTTCCGCACGAATGATGGCAATGAAGAATGCTACAGAGAATGCCGAGAGTCTTATTCAGGGTCTTACCCTTTCATATAACAAGGCAAGGCAGGAAGGAATCACAAAGGAATTGACTGAATTGTCAACCACCAAGGCAGTGATTGAGGGTCTGGGAAAATAGAATATGGATAAAATTGTAGTTACCCAATTTATTGGGCAGAAAGATACAAGAAATCTAATGAATCAGAAAACTAATTTTTAATTGAATTGAAGAAAGACTTATGGTAACGCGAAAAAGACAGAAGACTTGAGATGGCTCTGAAGGGTAAGAAAGATGGTAAAGAAAAAATGGTTCTACTTAAAAAGCCAGTGGCGAGGCAATTTAGCCTTGCAGGTAATTATCTTTTAGGTATTTAGGTGTTTAGGAATTTAGGTATTTGATATATCCAAGGAGGTTATAGAATTATGAATAAAGGAAGAGTTTTACAGGTAATGGGTCCAGTTGTGGATGTTGAATTTACCGAGAAATTGCCCGAGATTTATGGTGCATTGAAATTAACATTAAAGGACGGTGACCTCATTCTTGAAGTGCAACAGCATCTTGGATACAATGTAGTAAGGACAATTGCAATGGGACCTACTGAAAATATCGCACGAGGAATGGAGGTTATTGATTTGGCAGAACCAATAACTGTGCCGGTTGGTCCGGAGACCCTGGGCAGACTTTTTAATATTCTGGGTGAGCCCATTGATGAGAAGGGTCCAGTGGATGGAAAACTGCGTCGACCTGTCCATTGTAAACCACCTGCATTTAAGGAACAATCAACGAATGTTGAAATTCTTGAAACCGGCATAAAGGTTATTGATCTCATTGCACCGATTATGAAAGGTGGAAAAGTTGGGCTTTTTGGTGGTGCGGGTGTGGGTAAGACTGTGGTCGTAATGGAATTGATAAGAAACATTGCACTTGAGCATGGTGGTGTTTCTGTTTTTGCAGGGATCGGAGAAAGGACGCGTGAAGGTAATGACCTTTATAATGAGATGAACCGTTCAGGGGTTATCAATAAGACGGTTTTAGTATTTGGACAGATGAATGAACCACCCGGAGTAAGGGCAAGGGTTGGTTTGACTGCCTTATCAATGGCAGAATATTTCAGAGACGAAGAACACAAGGATGTATTGTTATTCATTGATAACATCTATCGTTTCACCATGGCGGGCTCAGAAGTTTCAGCATTGCTGGGCAGGATTCCGTCTGCAGTCGGCTATCAGCCGACACTTGCTACAGAGATGGGTGAATTGCAGGAAAGAATCACTTCAACAAAACATGGTTCAATTACCTCGGTCCAGGCAGTATATGTTCCAGCCGATGATTTGACCGACCCGGCACCAGCAACGACATTCGGTCATCTTGATTCCACGATTGTTCTATCAAGGCCGATTGCTGAATTGGGTATATATCCGGCAGTTGATCCACTTGATTCAACTTCTACGATTCTTGACCCGAGATTTGTTGGTGAAGAGCATTACAATGTAGCAAGGGGTGTGCAAAGGGTTTTGCAGAGATATAAGGATTTGCAGGATGTCATTGCAATCTTAGGTTTTGAAGAACTTTCTGAAGAAGACAAACTAACTGTGACCAGGGCAAGGAAGATTCAGAAATTTTTATCCCAGCCATTCTTTGTTGCGGAGACATTTACCGGCAGACCAGGACAATATGTGCCATTAAAAGAGACGATAAAGGCATTTAAGGCAATACTTGAAGGTGCTTGTGATGATATGTCAGAGCAGAGTCTATATATGTGTGGAGGTTTGGATATTTAGAAGATGAAATTCCGCTTAGAAATCGTTACTCCGGAAAGGCTTGTATATTCACAGGATATTGATGTTCTCACCGTTCCTACGGTCCAGGGTGAGATAAGTATCCTTGCCAAACATGTGCCGCTGGTTTCCATAATCAGTCCTGGAGAGATAAAAATAAAAAAAGATGGTGAGATTGAATACATCGCAATAACCGGTGGATTTGTCCAGGTACTGCCGCATAAGGTGATCATACTTGCCGATGCAGCAGAAAGGGCTGAGGAGATTGACATTGAAAGGGCGATGAAGGCAAGGGAAAGGGCTCAAAGATTGATGGAGGAGAAGAGGGCTGATAAGATGACCCATGCCGAGGCAATGGCTGCATTCCAGCGTGCATTGGTGAGAATAAAAGTCGGACAGCGGAAGAAAAAGAAGTAAGAGTTTGTGTCGTAATTTAAATTACCGTCTATCCTTATCTTATTTTAACTACACTCTGAATAAAAGATTCATCATCGCAGTCAAGTTTTATAAAATAAATTCCTGCAGGGATTTTATGGCAGGATTTGTTTTGAACATTCCAAACAACTATATCTGTTTTATCTATAGCCTGCCTGTTCCACTGTCTTATAAGTTTACCAGTTATATCATAAATCTGCAATGCTATCCTTTCTTCAGGTCTCATACCTTTAAATCTAATTGAGAGTGCATCGGTGAATGGGTTTGGATAAACTGTTAGCACCTGGTTTTGTTGCTTTAAATTTTTTGTCTTTGTATCTTCAATCCCACCACAATAAATGAAACTTCCATAAATGTCCCAATCTCCATCTCTATCACTCTGCCAGAGAACCCAGACATACCAATCACCTCCAGTCATAACTGGATTTATGTCGGTTGCGGTATTAGTGTCAACCGGGAATATTGTATCATTACCCTCGCTTGTATAGATGTCATAATTGCCATGTCGTTTTGTTGCAAATGCTATCCCGGGTAGGTTTTGCCTTGTAATGGCAATGGCTTGAAGCGGATTTGGGTTTACATCTGCTGAGTCGTGCGTGGTAATGCGATAATAAGTTGTAAAGGTATCATAAGCAGTACAGTATATTTCAAACTGATTATAAGAAATGCGGTCAGTCATCCACGCTACCCAAACCCCAGCATCACCCAGTAGAGAAGGCTCAACCGCAATTTCAGGTCGGCTATCCTGAGCTGGATGGGGTGCAATATCCTGCTGGGGTTGCCAATTGCCGTTAATATACTCGCTGTAGTAAATATCAAAATAATAGACACCTTTCTGCCAGACTACAAAGGGATGGCCGTAGCGGTTATTGATTTTAGGATTAACATTGGAAAGATACATATCATTGCTAAGCTGCATTACAGGCGACCAGGTATTACCGTCATAGTATTGTGCACAAATATTTCCAATCCTAACCGAATCATAAATTAATCCATATTTTTCCCATACAACCCAGATTATGCCATTAATGACGCATACCGAAGGTCTTGAATTGTAAAAGGAATCCGTGGTAACCGGTTGTGGTGGTTGCCATCCACTTCCCGGTAGTCCCTGACTGATATAAATCTCTGAGCTATCAGTAAGGTATCTCTCCCATACACACCAGAAGCAATTTCTCATCTGGTCATAGGCAATGGCTGGATGGTGATCATCCGAAACATCATTAGAAATTCGGATTGTATCAGTATATGATGCACCGTAGCAGAATCGTGAGAAGATTTCCCAGTTACCATTAATATATGCTTCCCATACAAGGCAGGTGTGTTCTCCCTGACGCCGACAGGACTGGGGATTTATATCAACAATACCGGGAATCCCTAAGTCCATCGGTGTCGACCAATATTGGAACATAAGAATGTAGCATAGTAAAAAAGTCATATAGCCTCCTGTATCAGTTTATTTTTTCCCAAAAAATTAACATTTATTTCCCATCGCTTGATGGGAGGGTAATAATCAAAAGGAGATCGGGGTACCAGAAGACCAGGAAATCAGTTTTCTTATTTCTGATATCCTGTTATCCTGATATTCTGATAACCTATACTAAATTCCCCTCACCCTTACCCTCTCCCACCTGCCAAGAAGTGTGGCGGGGAGAGGGAATTTTTTGGAAAAACTTACCTTTTACCTATTTTGTAATACTTCTCTGGATAGAATTTTGAAAAATCACCGATTTCTTTCAACATGAAATATAACCATAGCCAATCAATTCCCAGTCGTATTTTACCGATATGGTAAAAACTTTTTCGCCATCTTACTTCCTATTTACATTTGATTACTTTAGCACAAATCTTTAAATCGTTGCATTCCAATACGCAGAAATAAATACCTGCTGGAACTATATCACCATATTCCTCGTCACCCACCCAGACGATACTGAATGCCTGATTCAATATATTTGATTCAAGAGGGCGCATTATATTATAATCTAAAATTGTGAAAATATTGTGAAATTTTGTATCTTTCACTCCAGTTTTATAACCTTTTGACTCATCAGGATTGTTCTATCATCTGTTTCTAAATGGATGAAATATACTCCATTAGAAACCTTCTTACCTGAACCATCGTCGCCAGACCAAACCACCTGGTTAAATGGTTGAATTCCGCCATCCGCCAAGTTGCGTGGCGGATGATTGG
>JBNAVN010000025.1:670-33101 GCA_049700315.1 bacterium | reverse complement strand
TATTATTTTGATTAAATAACCCCTCTTCGGTAAGATTATTTTTGATTTAAATCGAGGTCTTGATTTTTTGCAAATAGTGAATATAATAATGGCACCTGGAGCATTGAAATGGAATACATATTTACCGGCGCCATTATACTGGTCGTGGGATTGATCATTGTTATTGTCGTTGTGATTCAGAAAACGCAGAAGAAGAGTGAGGTTCTTTCACAGATTGCCATTATTACCGATGAGCTTGATCGACAAAAGCAGGAGAATATCAGTTTGAGGAATGAACTGCGTACCATTATCTCCCAGGATAATTTACTGTTTTCTTCTGTAATACGTTTGACTTCAAGACTGGAACCCCTTGAGATTGCCCGTGAAATTGTTGGATTTTTGAATAATTACCTTGGTGCTTCTCAGGTTGCTTTGTTTTTCCTTGATGAAAAAGAAAGAAGATTAAATGTTGTTGCTCATCATGGATTGAATGAAAACTGGCTTCCCAAACTCGTTTATGATGTTGGTGAAGGTAGAGTCGGTGTGGCTGCGGAAAAGAGAATGCCCCTGGGCACACATGAATCAGAGATTTTGCGAATAAAAGAGCCATATCAATTTTATGTACCTGATGTATGCTATCCACTTGTGTATCAAAATAGATTGTTTGGCGTTATTGCATTTACTCGTGAGCAAAATCTTGATGAACGGGAAAAAAATATCGTGGGTGTAGTTGTCAGAATTGCATCAACCGCATTACAGAATACGATGAGTCTTGCAATTATGCGCGACCTTGCTTCAATTGACCCACTGACAAAACTGTACAATATAGGATTTTTCAGGGATAAACTTGCTGAGGAACTGAATCGTGCCAAGAGATTCCAGCACAGTCTTTCTGTGGCAATTATTGACCTTGATAATTTCAAATATTTCAACGATACCTTTGGCCATCAGGCAGGTGATCAGTTGTTAATCCGTCTATCACAAATCTTCAGCAAATATTTTCGTGATACAGACCTTGTAGGTAGATATGGTGGTGATGAGTTTATCGTAATGTTCCCGGAGACAAGAAAAGAGGAATCTGCGAAAATGGTAGCGAATTTGCTGAGCAATTTCAAATTGTATGATTCTACTCATGCCCCGGGTGAGAAACAGATCAGGTTTTCTGCCGGGATTGCTGCATATCCAGAAGATGGTTTAAATCCATCAGAACTCATAAAAAATGCAGACAGGGCATTGTATGAGGCAAAAAATGCAGGACGCGCCAGGGTTATGATGTATTATCACAAGGTAGAAAAGATTTGATCACACCATAACTTCTTTCAATAATATGAAAAATCTGGTTGAGGAAATTATCAAGCAAATCAATGAAAATTCAAGACAAAGAACTATCTATTTGATGGAAGTTTGCGGAACCCATACAATGGCAATTGCCCGTGCAGGAATAAGAAGAATGATGCCTGATACTCTAAAACTGCTTTCAGGACCAGGCTGTCCGGTCTGCGTTACGCCCCAGGAGGTGATTGATTGGACAATTGAACTCGCAAAAAGAAAGGATGTAATAGTTACTACCTTTGGTGATATGGTGCGCGTGCCCGGCACCAGAGAAAATCTTGAAATATATCATCCCCGCATTGTCTATTCAGCACGGGATTCCCTGAATGTCGCCCAGGAAAATCCCCAAAAATATGTGGTCTTTGTTGGTGTTGGGTTTGAAACGACTTCACCAACCGTTGCCGCGACCATACTTGAGGCAGATGCAAAAAACATAGGAAATTTTTCTATTATTCCTGCTTTTAAATTGATTCCACCAGCACTGGATTTTATCGCTCAATCACCGGAAATCAATGTCAATGGTTTTATTCTACCCGGGCATGTTTCAACTATAATTGGGTCAAAACTTTACGAACAGATAGCAAAAAAATATCGCATTCCAGGCTGTATAACAGGATTTGAACCGATTGATGTCTTGCTGGGTATAAAAAATCTTTCCGAACAGATATTTAGAGATAAGGCAAAAGTAGATATTGAATACAAAAGGGTCGTCAAACCCGAAGGTAACAGGACCGCCCTGGCAATGCTCAATAAAGTATTTGAACCCGTGGATTCTGTCTGGCGAGGAATAGGTGATATTCCAAAATCCGGACTGACCTTGAGAAAAGAATATGCACGATTTGATGCCACAAAGAAGTTTGAGTTCAAGATATTTAAAGGCAGAGAGCCAAAAGGATGCATATGTGGCAAGATCTTACTTGGCGTGAAAACACCGCCAGAATGCCCCTTATTCGGCAAAAAGTGCACACCAGGAAATCCGGTAGGTGCTTGCATGGTTTCTTCCGAAGGTTCATGCGCAGCATACTACAAATATGGAGATTATTGAAAATGTTAAATATCTTTGGGTTATGAACCTGGTTCTATTTGAAAACAAATGAAAAGAGTTCCAAGAGAATTGATTGATAGGTTATATAAATTACTTGGTTCCTGCAGGCTCTGTCCAAGACAGTGTAAGGTAAATCGTTTGCAGGGTGAGCATGGAAATTGCAAAGCCGGTTTGAAACCAAAGGTGTCATCCTATCATCAACATTTTGGAGAAGAATATTGTCTTGTGGGTAGTTCTGGTTCAGGAACGATATTTTTTACCCACTGTAACCTTCATTGTGTTTATTGTCAGAACTATGACATAAGCCAGCTTGGTCTTGGTCGGGAAGTCAGTGTTGAAGGGCTTGCTCAAATGATGATTGAATTGCAAAAGCTTGGCTGTCACAATATAAACCTGGTTACTCCGACACCCTGGGTACCCCAGATTGTTGAAGCACTGTTTGTTGCACAGGCAGATGGTTTACATTTACCAGTAGTATACAATTGTGGTGGTTATGAATCAGTTGAAATACTGAATATGCTTGAAGGAATAATAGATATCTATATGCCCGATATAAAATATGGTGACAATAGTAAAGCCGAGAAATATTCAAAGGTGTCGGATTACTGGGACATTGTGAGAAAAGCAATAAAAGAGATGTACCGGCAGGTTGGCGATTTGATAATTGAAAATGGAATTGCTAAGAAGGGTTTATTGATACGACACCTTGTTCTTCCCAACAATCTGGCAGATTCAAACAAATGCCTTGAGTTCATTGCCAATGAGATATCAAGAAATTCCTTTGTCAATATTATGGATCAGTATCATCCTGTATACAAGGCGAATGAATATCTTGAACTCAACCGCCGGATAACACCAAAGGAATATCGTCAGGTCGTTGAAGAATCACTGGTTGAAAGAGGTAAAGAAATATATTTATGAATAGTATAGAATATCCTACCAGTGTGGACAAGAGATTTTTCTGGCAGAAAACATTTCTGGCACTCAGATATCCGAATTATCGTTTATGGTTCTATGGTCAGATGATATCACTCTTTGGTACCTGGATGCAGACAACTGCCCAGGGTTTTTTCATATATGAATTAACCCATTCTCCTGTTTATCTGGGTTATATAGGATTTGCTGCTGGATTGCCAACCTGGCTTTTTATGCTCTATGCAGGTGTTGTTGCTGACCGAGTTTCCAGAAGGAGGATAATGCTCGTTACTCAGACGGCAATGATGATTTTTGCGTTTGTCTTGGCCGGTCTCACATTTTTAAAGGTTGTTCAACCCTGGCATATCATTCTATTAGCCCTCAGTATGGGAACTGCCAATGCTTTTGATGCACCTGCGCGTCAGGCATTTGTCCGAGAACTTGTTGAACCTGAGGCAATGACCAATGCTATTGCACTAAACTCTGCGATGTTCAATACCGCAATCGCACTCGGGCCAGCAGCCGGTGGTGTGATTTATGCAGGATTAGGACCGGGCTGGTGCTTCACAATTAATGGACTGACATTCATTGCAGTTATTGGTGCACTCCTGTCAATGAAACTGGAGATTTTCAAAACGCCCAGAACCGAAAGTTCCCCTCTGAAAGATCTGAAACAGGGTGTTAAGTACACATTAAGCCATCCGACAATAAGACTTTTGATTCTTACCATAGGAGTGATGGCATTATTTGGTGCGGCTTTTACTACACTCTTGCCAGCCTGGGCAGTAAAGATACTCAGCGGTGATGCCCGGACCAATGGTTTTCTTCAGACTGCACGTGGTGTCGGTGCACTTATTTCTGCACTCTTCATTGCTTCTTTAGGCATATTCAAATTCAAGGGCAAACTACTAACAATCGGAACATTTTTCTATCCAATTTTTATTCTCCTTTTTGCTTTGAATAATAATTTCACATTTGCTCTGATTTTCCTCATTGGCGCAGGTGCCGCACAGATTTTGATTATGAACCTCTGCAATTCACTTGTTCAGTTACAGGTTGAAGAAGGAATGCGGGGCAGGGTTATGGGAATCTATACCTTTGTGTTTTTTGGTTTGATGCCATTTGGTGCACTCTGGATTGGCACGGCTGCCCAGTTAATTAATTTGAGATTTGCAATGTTTCTTGCTTCAGCGATAACCTTAATTTACGCAGTTTTGATCTATTCATTTGGACGTCCAATCTGGAAATTAAAATGAATTCATACTGATAACAATTACTACAAATAAATTTTTTATATTGATATATGCACAATTATGGATATATCATGTGTATTACTTTGGGCAAAAATATGCTAATAGTGTATTGATTTTTTGAGAATGACAGAATTTTTAGACAATCCTGCATATCTTGACTTTTGTTGAGTTATTGGTATAATGGTAAACAAACTTAAGGAGGTAATTTGAAAATCCATGAATATCAAGCAAAGGAATTTTTCAAAAAATACGGCATTCCGGTGCCAAGGGAAAAGGTGTGTTTTAATCTTGATGAAGTGATACTGACAGCAAAGGAAATTGGTTTGCCGTGTGTTATAAAGGCTCAGGTAATGGTCGGTGGCAGAGGTAAGGCAGGTGGCATTAAGGTGGCTAATAATGAACAAGAGGTCAAGACTTTTGGAACCCAGATACTGGGTATGGAAATAAAAGGGATTCCGGTAAAAAAAGTCTTGGTCTCTGAGGCAGTTGGAATTACATCTGAGGCGTATCTTGGCATCATTGTTGACCGGAACGAGAAAAAAACCGTTTTAATGGCGTGTAAAGAAGGTGGTGTTGAAATTGAAGAGGTTGCCCGCCAAAAACCTGAGGCGATCTACAAGGTATATGCTGACCCATTGCTTGGCTTGCTTGAGCATAAGGCAAGGGAGATAGGTCTTTTTCTTTATGGAAATACAAAGATTGCATTTGAATGTGCTTCTATTGCAGATAAACTCTACAGACTCTTTGTTGAAAATGACGCCTCGCTCTCCGAGATAAATCCCCTGGTGGTAGACAAAGCAGGAAATCTTATTGCCCTTGATGCCAAGATCAATTTTGACGATAATGGGCTTTATCGTCATCCGGATATTGAGGCAATGAGGGACAGGGAGAGTGAGGATGAAAATGAACTTCTGGCAAAGGAACATGACCTCTCTTATGTTCGGTTGAATGGGAATATTGGTTGTGTGGTAAACGGTGCTGGTCTGGCAATGGCAACAATGGATCTGGTAAAGCATTTTGGCGGAGAACCTGCAAACTTTTTGGATATTGGCGGTTCTTCTTCTCCGGAGAAAGTGAAGAATGCGCTGGAAATATTACTACGGGATAAGAATGTCAAAGTTATTTTCTTCAATATTTTTGGCGGCATTACGCGTTGCGATGATGTTGCTTTAGGCATACTTGAGGCAAAGAAATCTCTAAATATCAAACAGCCGATTGTAGCACGATTGACCGGAACAAATGAGGATAAAGCAATGGAAATTCTAAAAGAAGCAGGTTTGATTTTTGCCCAGACAATGGTCCAGGGTGCAAAGAAGGCAATTGAACTTCTTCAGAGTAATTAGAAAGGAGTATCAATGAGTATTTTGATAAATAAGAAAACCAAACTTGTAGTACAAGGTATTACAGGTCGGGATGGAAGTTTTCATACACGGCAGATGAAAAATTATGGAACAAATGTTGTTGCAGGTGTGACTCCAGGCAAAGGGGGTACAGAGGTTGAAGGTGTGCCTGTATTCAATTCAGTGGTTGAAGCAGTTCAAAAGACCGGTGCCAATACCTCAGTTATTTTTGTGCCGGCAAAGTTTGCAGTGGCTGCAATGTATGAGGCGATTGATGCGGGTGTTGAACTGATAGTTTGCATTTCTGAAGGAATCCCGACAATTGAACTCGTCAGGATAATGGCTTACATAAAAGATAAGAAATGCCGACTTATTGGACCAAATTCACCAGGGCTTGTTTCAGCGGGAGAGGCAAAGGTGGGTATTTTGCCCGGACATATATTTAAGAAAGGTAAAATCGGCGTGATTTCTCGTAGTGGGACCCTTACCTATGAGATTGTTGATCATATAACTAAGATTGGGCTGGGACAATCAACCTGTATTGGTATCGGCGGTGACCCAATAATCGGAACTAAATTCATTGATTGTCTTGAACTGTTTGCTAAAGACCCTGAAACTGAAGCAGTAGTGATAGTTGGTGAGATTGGCGGACGGGATGAGCAAGACACTGCTGAATACATAAAGAAGAATTTCAAGAAACCAGTTTTTGGTTTTATTGCAGGTAAAACTGCACCACCGGATAAGAGAATGGGTCATGCCGGTGCCATAATTTCAGGAACTGCAGGCACTGCTGCAGAGAAGATAAAGGCATTTGAAACCGCCGGCGTTAAGGTAGGTGAGACCCCGGCACAGGTTGCAGAATTGATTAAAGCGACACTAAAATAAAAGGTAGGTTCAAAGAATTATTGGCAATTAAAGCCGTAAAGGAGTATATATGGCAAAGTCATTGAAGGGAACAAAAACCGAAAAGAATTTATTGATTTCATTTGCCGGTGAAAGCCAGGCACGGAATCGTTATTCATTTTTTGCCTCCGCTGCAAAAAAAGAAGGATATGAGCAGATTTCTGCGGTATTTCTTGAGACTGCGGACAATGAAAAAGAACATGCCAAGGTATTCTTTAAGTATCTTGAAGGTGGCGATGTTGAAATTACTGCTGCGTATCCTGCAGGAATGATCAAAGATACAAGAACGAATCTTGAATCAGCTGCAGACGGAGAAAAATTTGAATGGTCAAAACTTTATGCAGATTTTGCAAAGGACGCTGACAAAGAAGGTTTCCCTGAAATTGCAAGGTCTTTCAGGGAGATTGCAAAGGTTGAACAATTTCATGAGTCGCGCTATAGAAAATTGATTGAAAATGTGAAAAACGGAACAGTCTTCAAGAGAGGAAATGTCGTAAAGTGGCATTGCAGGAATTGTGGATATATATTTGAAGGGTCCGAGGCACCGAAAGAGTGCCCGGCATGCAAACATCCACAGTCATACTATGAGGTTCTGGCAGAGAATTATTGAGGATCGTTAATCGTTGAGCGGTTGCGAAAAGCGATTTGTAGGTCGTTGGTCGTCAGATTTTGTAGCGTCCATCTGCCATTCAGTGTGGCGGATTAGATGGACGATTATTTTTCTTCCGTCCAGTTGAAACTGGATGCTACATACCTTGAAATATCGTCCATCGTTATACGGTTACGATGCCCGTATCGTCTTAAGGTTTCGTTAATCGTGGTTAACGGGACTGAAGTCCCTACTCCAAGAAATCAATGCAAACCTGAAGGTTTGCCCTACATTGCTCTTTACACGAAATTTGATTCTTTTCCGTTTCACGTTCCAAGTTTCACCTTTCACGACAATTCTGGAGGAGCGGTTTCTAACCGCGATAATGGTTTAACTGTTGGGTCTGGAAATTTCACTCTTCCCGGCAAGCTGGCCACAGCCCGCAAAAATTTCCTTGCCTTTTGATTTACGCAGGGTTACAGTATGGGCTGAATCGAATAGTATCGCCTGAAATTTAGCGATTGTTTCAGAATCTGGTGTTTGATATGGCAAATCTGGATATTCATTGTAAGGTATAAGATTTATCTTTGATGGGATTCCTTTCAACAATTTCAATAGCTGATGGGCATCTTTTTGAGAATCATTTAAACCCTTGATTAATACATATTCAAAGGTGACCATTTCTTTTTTTGTTGAATACATTTGTGTCAACTTCAAAATCTCTCTCAATGGATTATTTTTTGCCACCGGCATATATTTTTCACGCATAGATTGGTCAGCGAAATTTAAAGAAATAGCGAGTTTGGCCTTCCATCTGGAGATCAAAAGTTTTTCAATACCTTCAATAATTCCAGCGGTTGAAATTGTGATATGACGCTGACTGATTCCCAAACCAATTGAAGAAGTAATAGTCTCCATCGCATTGAAGAGATTTTCTATGTTCAAAAGCGGCTCACCCATTCCCATAAGAACAATATTGGTCAGTTTTCCTCCAATGGAGTCTTGCGCGAGTTGTATTTGATCGGCGATTTCAAAGCCCGTTAGATTTCTCTTGAATCCTATGATACCGGTTGCGCAGAAAAGACAACCTAAAGGACAACCAGCTTGAGTTGAAATGCAGACAGTTTTTCTTGGTGGTTCAGGTATGAAGACGGATTCAATCAAGTTGCCATCCTCAAGTTTCCACAAAAATTTCTCTGCTCCATCTGATGCCTTAATATTTTCTATGAGATTAATATCTTTGATTGCAAACTTTTCATTAAGGAGTTTTCGCAAATTCAGGGAAAGATTGGTCATTTGATGAAAATCCTTTATTCCTTTCTGCCATAACCACTGAAAAAGCTGACGTGCGCGATACGATTCAAGGTCAAGTTGTTTGAATACGGTCTCAATTTCAGACATAGAGAGGCTTTTAATGTTCTTCATCATGGAGGATTATAGCCAAAAAGCCTCAAATTACAAGAGATTTGGTCAATGCATCTTTTTCTTGACTTTTTTCAAAAAATGATTATAATATATGCTATGACAATTATTATTAATAGCGAACTTAAGAGGAATATTATTGCGTTAGGAGGCGTTAGTGGATCCAATTGCTGATATGTTTACGATAATCAGGAATGGTTGCCGGGCAAGCAAGACCGAGGTGGTTGTACCGTATTCAAAATTGCATACAGAAATTCTGCGTATTCTGCTTGAGGAAGGTTTTATTAACAATTTTACGCTTGATTCGGAAAGGAAACCTCGAAATATTACTGTGATGCTCAAGTATTCAAAGGATGGTGAATCTGTTATCAGGGATTTGCAGCGGATTTCAAGGAGCTCACGCCGGATATATGTAGGCAAAGATGAAATTCCCACAATCTTAAAAGGACTGGGTGTTGCAATACTTACAACTTCCAGAGGATTGATGAGTGACCGCGAGGCGAGGAGAAAAAAAATTGGTGGCGAAGTGATTGGTTATGTCTTTTGAAGAGGAGTATTGAAATGGCAAAAGTGAGAACAAAGCCTGTATTGATTCCTGACAAAGTTCAGGTAAGTGTGAATGAACAAGAAATAATGGTAAAAGGTCCGCTCGGCGAACTGAATTTAATCATTTCAAAAAATGTGAAAGTTGAATTAAAAGATAAGGCAATTACGGTAATGACCGCCAATGATAGCATAGAAGCCCAATATCATCAGGGAACAACAAGGACATTGATTCTCAATATGATTAAAGGCGTGACTGAAGGTTATTCAAAGACCCTTGTGGTGCAGGGAACTGGTTACAGGGCACAACTTGTCACTGGTGGCCTTCAATTATTCTTGGGGTTCACAAAGCCTGTGACTATTTCTATTCCTTCAAGTATAAAAGTTGAATTGCAGACTGTAAAGAGCGCAGACAAAGGTGATCTTACTAATATTACACTGAAGGGAATTGATAAACAACTGGTTGGCGATATCGCTGCAAAGATCAAAAAGGTGCGCGTGCCTGATCCTTATAAGCATAAAGGAATTCGTTATGCGAACGAAGTTATTAGAAAAAAGGTTGGCAAGCGTGCAGTTGCTCAGGCAACATAATATTGATGGTGAGTGAATATGAAATTAGAAGGTAGAGCAAGAAGACATAAAAGAATCAGAAAAAATTTACTTGGAACTTCACATAAACCACGATTGTGTGTTTTTAGAAGTAATCAACATATTTATGCTCAAATCATTGATGATACAAAGGGTATTGTTATCTGTGGTGTATCTTCAGTTAACAAGAAGGATTTAAAGGCAAAGAAGAAGGTTGATGTGGCCCAGGAAATCGGTAAGACAATTGCCAAAATCGCCCTTGAAAAAGGGATTAAAGAGGTTTGTTTTGACCGTGCTGGATATAGATATCATGGAAGAATAAAAGCGCTTGCTGAAGGCGCAAGACAATCAGGATTAAAGTTTTAGGGGGACGACTATATGCAGGAGAATGTTGTTGAATTCATAGAAAGGGTTGTAGAACTTAAAAGGGTTTCAAAGGTAATAAAAGGTGGTAAAAGATTGAAACTCTATGCCTGTGTGGTGGTAGGAGATGGCGCGGGCAAAGTTGGTATTGGACATGCCAAGTCAGCTGAAGTTGCACCCGCAATAAGGAAGGCGACAGAGATTGCTAAAAAGAATATGGTTCATGTATCGGTTGTTGATGGTACTATTCTTCACCCGGTGATTGGAAAGTATTCAGCAAGTCGGGTGATTCTGAAACCTGCACTTCCGGGAAGCGGTATTATTGCGTCCAATGCAGTAAGGGCAGTATGTCAGGCAGCGGGTATAAGAGATATTCTTTCAAAGGCATTGGGTGCAAGAAATTCTACAAATCTGGCAATGGCAACAGTCAAAGGTCTGAAATCAATTCGCTCGGTCCAGGCCGTTGCTGAAATGAGAAACAAACCAGTTGAGTATTTCGTGAGGAAAAAATATGAAAAAGATAAAAGTGATATTAAAGAAGAGTCCGATTGATAAGATAAAGAAACACAAACTTACTCTTAAGGCGCTTGGCTTGAATAGGATCGGTAAGTCAAGAATACTTCCGGACAATAAAGCAGTTAGAGGGATGATCAGACAGATTTCCTATATGGTTGAGGTACAGGAGAATGGGGAATGAAGTTAATTGACCTCAGACCCAAAAAGGGTAGTATACACAAGAGGAAAAGAATTGGCTGTGGTCCTGGCTCAGGACATGGAAAAACATCCTGCCGTGGTCATAAGGGGCATAAAGCACGCTCTGGTTACAAAGTCAGAATGGGTTTTGAAGGTGGACAGATGCCTTTAACCAGACGTTTACCCAAACGCGGATTTAAGAATTTCACAAGTCAAGGATTTGAGATTGTTAATCTTTTGCAACTGAGTAAATTTTCCGCAAATACTGAGATAACTCCTGAACTTTTAAAGCAGAAGGGTCTTATAAAAGGCGATTCAAAGATAAAAATTCTTAGCCAGGGTAAGATTGACAGACCACTTATTGTAAAAGTTCATTCATTCTCAAAGAAAGCCCAGGAAAAGATAATTGCTGCTGGTGGTAAGGTGGAGAAGATTGTATGATGTCAACATTCCAAAATATTTTTAAGGTTCCGGATCTAAAGAAAAAATTGCTATTTACCCTGGGCGCAGTGAGTATATACCGTCTTGGTGCCCATGTACCTTTGCCAGGCATCAATGCCCAGGCACTTGGATTATTGATGCAACAATTGAAACAGCAAGGTTCTCTATTTGGAATGTATGATATTTTTGTTGGTGGTGCATTGTCACGGGCAGCAATATTGTTTTTGGGGGTAATGCCCTATATTTCTTCTTCAATCATTTTCCAATTGCTTGGTTCAGTCTTTCCACAGATTGAAAAACTCCAGAGAGATCAGGCAGGTAGGCGTAAGATAACTCAGTATACAAGATATCTTACGGTTGCCCTGGCTGCTTTTCAGGCCTTCGGAATTGCTGCCTATCTTGAGATGCAAAAATTTTCAACTGCTACCGGGGTTGTGCCCATTGTTTATGAACCAGGATGGGTTTTCCGCCTATCTTCAGTTTTGACCTTGACCTGCGGCGCGATATTTGCAATGTGGATAGGCGAGCAGATTACCGAAAAAGGTATTGGCAATGGTATTTCTTTTTTGATATTCATTGGATGTCTTGAGGAATATCCGACTTACTTTTTCAGAACTGCACAGCTTGTTGCAACCCAGGGTCTTTCCATTATTAACTTGATCATCGTTATTATCATTATGATACTGATTGTTGCCTCAGTAATCATTATGACCCAGGCAACCAGACGTATTCCTGTTCAGTATCCGAAGAGAGTGATTGGTAGAAGGATGTACGGCGGGCAATCAACATTTCTGCCTTTAAGGGTTAATACTGCCGGTGTCATTCCAATAATCTTTGCCCAGTCACTTGTGGTATTTCCAGGAACAGTCGCTGCGTATGTCCCGAGTCTCAAATATTTGGCTGAATTGTTCAGACCGGGTTTCTGGGCTTATGACCTGATATTTTTTGCGCTTATCATTTTCTTTACCTATTTTTATACTTCAATTGTATTTAACCCTACTGAACTCGCTGAGAATATGAAAAGATATGGTGGTTTCATACCGGGAATAAGACCCGGGCAAAAGACTGCCGATTATGTTGATGGTGTTCTGTCAAAGATTACTCTTCCTGGTGCTTTATTTTTGGGATTTATCGCGCTCGTACCGTGGTATTTGATAAACTATTTGAAAGTGCCATTTTATTTTGGCGGGACCACACTTCTGATCATTGTTGGTGTTGCCTTGGATACAGTCCAGCAGATTGAATCTCAGCTGCTAATGTATCATTACGAAGGTTTTATGAAAAAGGGTAAGATCAGGGGACGTCGTTGATGATCTTTCTCTTTGGTGCTCCAGGGGTTGGTAAAGGAACTCAGGCACAGATGCTTGTGGATAGATATAATTTCAAGAAATTCTCCATGGGTGATGTTTTGAGAGAGGAAGTTGCACTTGGCAGCCCAGTAGGCAAGAAGGTAGAAACCTATCTGAAAGATGGTGTTCTTGCACCTGATGATATTGTGTTTGAGATTGTTGAAGACTATGTACTTGAAAATTTAGAATCCCATATTCTATTTGATGGATTTCCGAGAAATTTGTTTCAGGCAATGGAATTGGAAAAACTTCTTGCCCAGCACAACAAAAGGATTGGGCTTGCTATTGAATTACAACTTCCAAATGAAGAGATAATAAAGAGAACACTCGCACGTGCCTATTGTCCTAAGTGTGGCGCAGTTTATAATGAGATAACCAGTCCACCAAGAACTCCAGATTTATGCGATATTTGCGGTTCAACACTGGCGAAAAGAAAAGATGACAATCTGGAGGTTATTATGAACCGGCTCAAAGTTTACGAAGCAATGACCAGACCCCTGACTGAATACTACAAATCATTGGGCGTATATGTTCCGGTGGACGCATCAGGTTCTAAAGAGGATATTCTTCAGAGGATAGTCAGGGTTATTGATGGCATTATTAAATGATGAAGGGATTAAAAATATTATCCGGGCGGGCGAAATTATCCACAAGATATTCAAACAGATTGAGAAAATGCATTTAGAAGGAATGAAAACTATTGATTTGAATGATTATATTCATAATAGAATAGCCGAATGCAATGCCAGGCCTGCATTTCTGAAGTATCGTGGTTTTCCAAAAAGTGCATGTATTTCATTGAATGATGAAGTTGTTCACGGAATACCGGATGAGCGAGTTATAAAGAATGGAGATCTTGTAAAGGTGGATGTTGGTGTTTTGTATAATGGCTATATTGCGGACGCGGCCAGGACTTTTGTCGTTGGTTCGGTGTCCCAAGATGTGTTGAAATTTATTGATTTGACAAGACAGGCATTGAAAAAAGGGATTGAAAAGGCAATAGCGGGTAATCATGTTTCTGACATTTCTCAGGCGATCCAAAAATTGGTTGAGGAAAATGGTTACAGTGTAGTACGTGAACTCACCGGACACGGTGTAGGCAGGACTTTACATGAAGAGCCAATGATTCCAAATTTTGTTTCAAGAGGTCCGGACCCAAAATTGGTTCCTAATATGGCTCTGGCAATTGAACCGATGACCAATATGGGTAGATTTGAAGTAAAGACCGCGGATAATGGTTGGACCATATCAACCCTGGATGGTTCTCTATCTGGTCATTTTGAAGATACTATAATAATCCTTGAGCATGGAAATCTGAACACAACAAAGGTCACAGAGGACTGATATGGCGCGAAAGGATTTGATACAAACTGAAGGAACGATAATTGAGACCTTACCGAATGCTATGTTCAGAGTTGAGCTTGACAATGGACACAAGGTTCTTGCGCATGTTTCTGGCAAAATGCGGATGAGTTATATAAAAATTCTGCCTGGAGATAGGGTTTTGTTGGAATTATCACCTTATGATCTTTCTCGGGGTAGGATTGTTTGGCGCTACAAATGAAAATGTTGACTTTTTTTAGAAAATTAATAAAATATTTATTTAAGGAGATAATTTGAAAGTAAAATCATCGGTTAAGAAAAGATGCATTAAGTGTCGGGTTATCAAGAGAAAGGGTGTGGTTAGAATTATTTGCAAGGATCCCAGACACAAACAGAGACAGGGTTGATGTGCGCATGTGCAAACAGAATAATGCAGCACATTTTGTTTCAATAAAGGAGGTTTATGCCAAGAATTGCGGGTGTTGATTTGCCTCTAAACAAAAAGGTTGAATACGGTTTGACCGCTATTTATGGGATTGGTATCCCGATTGCCCAGCAGATCGTATTACGCTGTGGTATTGACCGTTCAAAAAAGATTAGAGACTTGACTGAGGAAGAGGTAACAAAAATAAGAAAACTGATTGAGTCTGATTATAAAGTTGAAGGTGCTTTGCGCGCAGACCTTGCAGCAAATGTAAAGAGGTTGATTGACATTGGCTGTTATCGGGGCATGAGACATAAGATTGGACTTCCCGTCAGGGGGCAGAGAACCAGAACAAATGCACGCACGCGCAAAGGTAAAAGAAAGACCGTCGCAGTAACAAAGGCACCACCAGGAGAGAAGAAATGAAAAAGAAGGTGATAAAAAGAAAAAAGACAACAAGGGATGAACTTACCGGGATTGCCAATATCTTTGCAAGCTTTAATAATACAATTGTCTCCATATGTGATAATCAGGGCAATACGCTTTGCTGGTCAAGTGCTGGCAGGGTTGGCTTCAAGGGCACCAAAAAAGGAACTGCTTACGCAGCTCAACAATGTGCTACTGCAGTTGGAAAAGAAGCGCTTTCAATGGGTATTAAGAAAATTGAGGTGCGCATAAAAGGTCCTGGCCCTGGCCGTGAAGCAGCGATAAGAACTCTGCAGACCATAGGTTTGACAATTACAGCGATAAAGGATGTGACGCCACTGCCTCATAATGGCTGTCGTCCGCCGAGAAAAAGGAGGGTATAAGTGGCACGCTACATTGGTCCGAAGTGCAAGATATGCCGTCGTGAAGGAGAAAAACTTTTCTTAAGGGGAAGTAGATGCTATACTGATAAATGTTCTTTTGTAAGAAGGGGCTATCCACCAGGTATGCATGGCAAGGTTGGACGTAGAAAACTAACTTCTTATGCTACACAATTGAGAGAAAAACAAAAAGTGAAGGCAATCTACGGAGTTCTTGAAACGCAGTTCAGGAAAATTTTCCATGATGCAACCAGGATGGCAGGTGCACCTGGTGAAAATCTTTTGATACTACTTGAAAGAAGACTTGATAATGTTGTTTATCATCTTGGATTTGCTTCCTCAAGAACTCAGGCACGACAGATTGTGAAGCACGGCAATATTCTGGTGGATGGAAAAAAGGTTGATATTCCTGGTTATTTAGTAAAGCCTAACCAAGTTATTTCATTGACAGAGAAAATGCGCAAGAATCATTTTGTTAAGAGGGCGCTTGAGGAGAGGGATCCAGAGAAGATAACCGGTTGGCTGAAGTTGAATAAAGAGAATATGACCGGAACTATCCTTAGATTGCCCAAGCGCGAAGATGTAACAATACCCTTGCAAGAAAATTTAATTGTTGAGTTGTATTCCAAATAAGGAGTGTTATGGCACTTAAACCGATAGTAATGCCAAAAGGCATTGAAATTGAAAAAGAAACCGCAACTGATGTTTTTGGAAGATTTATAATTTCTCCCTTAGAGAGGGGATATGGGATAACTATTGGTAATGCAATGCGTCGGGTTCTTTTATCGTCCATTCAGGGCGCATCCATTACAAATATCCGAATTACAAATGTGATGCAGGAATTTTCAACTATCCCCGGAGTTCGTGAGGATGTTGTTGAGATTATTCTGAACATAAAGAAGATAAGAGTGAAGCTTTTGAGTGACGAGCCCACTACCCTGACTTTAAAGGTGAAGGGCAAGACAGAGTATTTTGCTGAGGATATGGAGAAAAATCCACTGGTAATGATTGCGAACCCTAAACAGAAGATTTTGACTACTACTGATGCCAAGGTAAATTTTACAATGGAAATGGCGGTGGAGGCGGGAAGGGGTTTTGTCCCTGCTGAACTGCTTAAGAAAGGCGAAATGCCTGTGGGCACAATATATGTGGATGCACTTTTTTCACCTGTTCTTTCTGTCAATTTTGATGTGCGTAATACAAGGGTTGGCACAAAGACTGATTATGATCATCTGGTTCTTGAGGTAAAGACAGATGGCACCATAAGTCCGGTTGAGGCAGTTGTTGAGGCGGCAAGTTTATTAAGACATCAGTTGTCATTTTTCGTTGACTTAGGAAAACCACTTTTGGCGCTTGATGATGTGACACAAAAGAGTATTAATGAGTTGAGAGAGGTAATTGGTAAAAAGGGTTTGCAGTTAGCTGTTGAACCATTATTCTCTTCTAAGGAACAACTTGATGCAGAACATCGCAGGATCCGGGAGATTTTGAAGAGAAGTATTGATGAACTTGAGATTTCTGTACGAACATCAAATTGTCTGAAGAACAAGAATATAAAGACCATTGGTGACCTTGTGCGGAAGAGTGGCAAAGAATTGCTTACTTATGATAATTTTGGTAGGAAGTCTTTAAAGGAATTGGAAAAAATTCTGCACGGAATGGGATTACATCTGGAAATGGATGTGGGTCGGTTTTTGAAAGAAGATATTTAGTATGCTACGAGATATGGAGTAATAATGAGACATGGAAGAAAATTAAAGAAATTGGGCAGAAAAAAGGCACACCGGTTAGCACTTTTGCGCAATTTATGTCGCGCCTTGTTTATTTTTGAAAAGATCAGAACAACCTTACCCAAGGCAAAAGAAGCACGCCGGCTGGCTGAACGATTGATTGAATTTGCAAAAGAAAATTCACTCTCTGCCAGAAGGTTTATCTATCGCTTTGTTCCTGACCACAAACTTGTGAAGATCGTGTGTGATGAGATTGCGCCTAAATTTGCAAATCGTCAGGGTGGTTATACAAGAATTTACAAACTTGGTCCCAGATTGGGGGATGGAGCAGAAATGGCAATTCTTGAATTAACTGAGAAGAGCGAGCCGGGCGTAATAGATGAACGAAGAAAATTGATTGAACGTCGTTATGTAGTAAAAGAAGAAAAGAAAGAGAAAAAAACCAAAAAGGAAAAACCAAAGAAAGCAGAGAAAAAAGAAAAAGAAATACCCAAGAAAGAACCCAAACCTCAAAGAGAGAAGAAAACCAAAAAAGAAAAGAAGCAAATTGCCCGACAGGAAAAGAGAGAAAAGAAGCAGAAGAAAGGCAGGAAGAAGAAATAGTGTGTTTTGAGCCCGTAGTCTCTACGGGCTTTTTTATCTACTATGACTACCATTGGCATAGAAACATCTTGCGATGAAACATCCATTGGAATAATACATAATAATCTGGTTCGGGCAAATGTTGTATCATCTCAGATCGGACACACAAGATTTGGTGGTGTTGTACCAGAAATTGCTGCAAGAAATCATATAAAAATTATATTGCCGCTAACTAAGATTGCACTTGAAGTTGCGGATATTGAATTGAATGAGATTGATTTGATTTCTGCGACCAGGGGTCCGGGTTTATTAGGTTCGCTCTTGAGTGGACTTTCTTTTGCGAAGGCGTTGGCAATAGGTTTGCGGAAACCATTCATTGGGGTCAACCATCTGGAGGGTCATATCTATGGGCTATTCTTCAATAAGAATCAACCTGTTTATCCTTATCTGGTCTTGCTCGTTTCTGGAGGTCATACTGAAATCATCTTTGTTGAAGAAGAGTTTAAATACCAAACCTTAGGCAGAACACTGGATGATGCCTGTGGTGAGGCATTTGATAAGGTTGCAAAAATGCTCGGACTGCCATATCCTGGCGGCCCATATATAGAAAAGTCAGCAAAAAATGGTGACCCACACAAGATAAAATTTCCTGTGCCCAAACCAAAAGGATTGAATTTTAGTTATGCGGGTTTGAAAACCGCAGTGTTATATTATATCAAAGAAAAAAAGACTTATGACATAAATGATATTTCTGCTTCATTCCAGGAATCTGCACTTGACCATTTGATTCAGGTGGCAAAACAGGCTATTGAGCTTACAAAAGTGAAGAGTCTTGGAATTGTGGGTGGAGTTTCAGTTAATAAAAGACTTGCTGAGAAATTTCAGCAACTCGCTCAATCAATGAGATTCAAGCTTTACATTCCTGAACTACAATTCTGCACCGATAACGGAGCGATGATTGCCCTTGCTGGACAGAGTCGCTTCAAAAGGTACGGACCTTCAGATCTATCAATTGATGCCATTGCCCGTGAGCCATTGGATTTAATTACGCCCGGTTAATTGATTTTTGACCTTGACATAGAGATGATTGTGCTTATAATATCCTATAAAAAGGAGAGATTATGAAAAATTACTCTATTTTTGGCATAATATTGGTTGCTTTGTTCTCAAAGCCTTTGGCAGGCACCGAATTTCTGGTGAGAGTGGATAATATAAAGGATAGAAATTTTCATATTGTTGAGCTGATAGAAAATCATGCACTGATTGTAGCAAGTGAAATTGATATTAGAGATCTTGAAAAGAGTAATGTTCCATACATAATTCTTGATGACAACCCAAGGCAGAAATATTATCAAATCGTCTATCTTCTGGATGAGAATGTTGAAACAGTCGCTCAATACGGTGATATTATTGATCGGTACGAAGACTGCGTTTTGCTCCGCACGACTGAAGAAATGGTTTATGAACTCAATAGACTCAGGGTTGAATTAAGAAGATTGACTTTTGACCCGATTAGATTTTTGAGCGAAGATCCTGCACCAATAAAAATCAATTCACTTGCCCCGGACACTTTAATCCAGAAAATGGTTTTGGCTGTTTCTCAGGACAGTATTCAGGCTTCAATCCTACGAATGCAAAGAATGTACACACGATATACCACCACTGATTCTAATAAAATAGTAGCAGTAAGATGGATCAGGGACCGCCTTTTGAGTTATGGTTTGGATAGCGTTTATTTTCAGTATTTTAACAGCAACTACGGTCCCAATGTCGTAGGAATTAGAAAGGGTTATTTGTATCCGACCATTAAGAAATATTGCCTGATTGGCGGTCATATGGATGATGTACCATCAAGTGGATATGCACCTGGCGCAGACGATAATGCATCAGGTACTGTTGCCATGCTTGAAGCAGCAAGGGTAATGAAAGATTATTTGTTTGAGAATACAGTCTATTATGTAGCATTCAATGCTGAAGAATTGGGTCTTTATGGTAGTGATTCATTTGCAACCCGTGCCTGGCGGAACGGTGATACCATTCTTGGTGTTCTTAATTATGATATGATTGGCTATGTGACGCCAGCAAATCCTAATCGTGATTCAATGAATGCCCATTACACGACAGCTGTTCCTAATTGCAGCTTATTTGTCACCCAATTTTTCAAGGCAGTTGCGGATACTTATACTCAATTGAAAATAAGGCAGGTTAGAAACACTGGAACCAGTGGTTCTTCGGACCATGCAAGCTTCTGGAAAAGAGGTTACAAGGCATTGCTTGGCATTGAACGTGTACTAACACCTATGTATCATACTACGGGTGATACACTTGGTCCCTATCTATACACAAATTGTGGTGTGAATCATTTACCGTTTGCAACCAAGGTGATACAGACCGGTGTTGCTGCACTGGCTAAACTTGCTGTACCAATTCACAGTGGTGTGGTTGTTGAAGAGCAAAAGGCAGATGAGAAAGTTGATGGTATGTCGGTATCGCCCAGTGTGGGGAGTAAGTTTGTAATCAGATTTCATCTCCGGGATAACCGTAATATAACAATTTCAATATACAATGCACTGGGACAGACAGTTAGCAAGATTACTTCCAAGAATGAAAATTCTCTGGTATGGAAAGGGGTTAGTGAGCGTGGTGGTTTATTGCCAGCAGGAGTCTATTTTATTGCTGTAAAAGCAGATGATAATTTGTTTGTTAGACGCATTACGCTGATTCGTTAGTGGCGAATTGCTAAAGAATAGTTAGTTATCTTGATTATTTCTTCGTTGCTATTTCATCAAGCCTTTGCTTTGCTTCGGGCACCTGGTTTAGAAACGTGGCACCTCCCACCTGTAAGTGGGGGGATAAGGTTTAAAAAATGGTGGCAAAAACTCAATGAAATTTCATAAGATTTCTCCACCACTTACGAGGTGGGGCAAACTATTAGATTTTTTTATTACTTCCTTGAAAAATATTTAAATTTGATTACACTATCCCTTAATAATTGTTCAACTTAAAAGGAAGTGGATATGAATGAAACAAAAAAAGCAAATTCAGATTTTCAACCTTATATAAAACCAGAGGAGAAGGTTGGTGAATTCACACTGCGGGCGGTTGTGCTTGGCTCAATTCTGGCGATTGTTTTTGGACTGGCAAATGCCTATCTCGGATTAAAGGTCGGTATGACCGTCTCCGCATCAATACCTGCTGCGGTAATATCAATGGCAATCCTCAAAGGTGCATTAAAAAAGGGAACGATATTAGAAAATAACATCTCCCAGACAATCGGCTCTTCTGGTGAATCCCTTGCTGCAGGGATAATATTTACAATCCCGGCATTCTTTATGTGGGATTATTTTTCTGATGCCTGGACAATAATCCTGATTTCTTTTTTAGGCGGTTTCTTAGGAATTCTCTTTATGATTCCATTACGCAGATACCTCATTGTCCAGGAACACAAGATACTTCCCTATCCAGAAGGAACTGCCTGTGCCGAGATTCTCAAGGCTGGTGATAAAGGTGGTGCAAGGGCGAAGATTGTATTCAGCGGTGTGGGAATTGGTGCATTGTACAAATTCTAGATGAGCGGATTAAAGTTGTGGAAAGAGACTCCAAATTGGCTTGTGAGCGGTATAAGAGGAATGGAGTTCGGAATTGATTTAACACCTGCCTTACTTGGTGTTGGTTTTATCATCGGTCCTAAGATTGCATCATATATGCTTTCAGGTGCAATCCTTGGCTATCTTGTAATAAGTCCTTTGATTGCGTTTATAGGTGCGCATCTAAACACACCAATTCCCCCAGCAGAAAATATCATACCACTTCTCTCCCCTTCTGAAATAAGGAGTTATTATATAAGATACATTGGTGCGGGTGCGGTTGCAGTTGGTGGATTGATAAGCCTTTTGCGTGCCTGTCCGATTGTATTTCGTTGTTTCAAACTTGGCTTTGTGGAAATGTTCAAAGGATTCAAATTCCTGCCTGATAAAAATGCTCCAAGGACCGAGCAGGACATTCCAATGAGCGTGGTAATCGCGGGTGCTATAATCATTGCTGTCTTGATGCTTCTCATCCCCCAGACCCATATCGGTATTATTGGAATGCTGATTGTAGTTGTATTCAGTTTCTTTTTTGTCACCGTGGCATCAAGGATTGTCGGTATTGTGGGAAGTTCATCAAGCCCGGTATCAGGTATGACAATTGCTACTTTGCTCATAACCTGTTTAATATTTGTAGCATTCGGCTGGCGTGGGATGCCGGGAATGATTGGTGCAATGTCCATCGGCAGTGTAGTATGTATTGCAATATGTATGGCAGGAGATGCATCCCAGGATTTGAAGACCGGATTCTTGGTTGGTTCAACACCATTCTACCAACAGATTGCTGAATTCATTGGTGTTATAATTCCAGCATTGTTTATGGGTGGGGTTCTTATGCTTTTGCACAAAACAATGGTCATTGGCTCTGATACACTACCCGCACCCCAGGCAACATTGATGTCATTTGTCGTAAAAGGTGTGCTCACAGGAACATTGCCCTGGACATTTGTTGGGCTCGGTGCAATCCTTGCAATCGCGGTTGAATTACTGGGCATATCTGCCCTACCATTTGCGATAGGATTATACCTTCCTTTATCGCTCTCAATGCCGATTATGGCCGGTGCATTGATTTACTATATCATTCAAAAAACATCAAAGGGTGAGATTTTGAAAATCCGTGAAGAAAAAGGTATCCTGTTTTCTTCTGGTCTTGTAGCCGGCGATGCGCTTGTTGGTGTCTTGATTGCATTTTTGATCGGAATCCCTGCCCTGAATAGAATCTATGAAAGTTTGCCAGTTGGTGCCTTGCTCGGCAGTTTTATAAATATCGGTTCTTTGCTCATCTTCGGCATCATTGTATTTATCCTGTGGCTCCAGACCAGGGAAAGGCAATTTTGACCTTTATTGGATTCTTGTAGAAAATTTGAAAACAGGAGTGGTTTCTTAACCGTGGACGATTATCCGTTGAGGTCGTCGGACACATGGTATCCACCTGTTTCGCCTTTTGTATACCTACGGTATACAAAAGGCATAATTTTAGCATACTCGGACATAAACTCATCTTTCGCTTGTAACATCCATTGCGCATCAATATCTATATCATCAAGCACCACCGGCGGAAAATTTAAAAAATTGGGACTATCAATACCACTACTCTGAACCATCTGCCAGGGCGTCCTCTTAAATGTCATATTCGGACGATCTAAATTGAACCATAACGAAAAAGTATACGCCTTACCCCAAATTTAAGCACGACCAGAAAACCGCTCAATATCATAAAACTCATCCTCAATCCGATCGTGAAAATTCTCCACCGCACCAATAAACTCACCACCATTGTCCGTCTGAATAATCACCGCGCTGGTATCTATACCAAAAAACTCTAAATGACATAATAAAAGCCAAACAAAACGCATAGAATTGATAAGCGAAAACTCCTCCGCATAGGCAAAGAAAGTCGTCCCGGTTGCTACATCCCGAGCAGAATATTGATAAGCCGGAATCACACCATCCAAAATTAACCCATAAAGATTGGGCACATCCCGTAAATATTTCACATCCACCTGCCACAAAGTAAAGGGCTTTAAACTCTTACGATATTGAGTAATCACCCGCCGCTTCTGCCACTTCTTTAAGCGTGGCTTTATTAAACCATACTTGTGCAAAACCCGATTGATGGTAGAAACAGAAACAAAAATACCGTGTTGGGCCAAAAACCACCTGATTCGCTCCTGACCAAGCCGGAGCTCTATTTTTTCACCCCTGGGACGTAACTTCTGACACTTCCGTAAAGCCACGATCTTGGCTTCAAGTGCTGGTGAAATTGCCTTAGGTGTCTGATGGGGACGGCGGGAACGGTCCTTTAAACCATCCGCACCTTCAGATTCATAGCGCCGGATGATTTTTCTCACTGTCTTTCGGGTCGTCTTAAAGAACCGAGCCACAAACGAGATGTTCCTGGTGCTATTATAGACATCCACAATTTGTTTACGTACTGCACTTGGGCATTTAGAATCTAAAATTCGCTGATAATAATTTTCTATTGGTGTCATAGTCACCTCCGGATTTTAGAAAAATTTTTTGCCGAGCATTTATATATTTTGAGTACAGGAATTTGAAAAATTCCTATACGAAAACAATGAAAGATTTCATTATAGAAAATAAAAACCACAAGATATTCAGGGCAGATGATATAGAGTTAGGCATCGGCGATACCAATACGGTTGTTAGACAACGGGGCTTCTCAGGGGGTACCCCCCTGAATATCTTGTATTTTCAACCCAGAATATTCTTTTAGGGTGGATACCATGTCTTGAAACTCTGCACATTTCTATTGACTTTAGGAAAAATATGGATATGATAATAAACCATAACCAATAGCGGTGGTGTCAAATAAAAATTACTAATCCAACGAAAGGAGGTACTATGAAAAAACTCTTGGCACTCCCCATTATTGGATTGTTGATCTTTATTGGTTGTGGTGATAAGGAGCCTCCACAGGTTTCTATCACGCAACCCGCAAGCGGAGATACGGTAGGTGGCGCAGTGACGATTACAGCGGATGCGACCGATAACAAAGGTGTAACTGAAGTAGAATTTTATATTGATAATGCACTCGTCCTTAATGACTCCTCATCGCCATATTCATATGCCTGGAATACCTCATCATTGCAGGATAATTCTACACATAATATATACGCAAAGGCTTATGATAAGGCAAATAATGAAGGGGCTTCTGAAACAGTTATAGTAACCGTAATCAATCCACCCAATACACCGGCAACTCCCTGGGGTCCTTCAAGCGGGTATCAGGGTTCTTCATATTCATATGAATTCTATACTTATGCTACTGACCCGGCAGGTCAGGGTGTGGCAGTCCGTTTTGCCTGGGGTGATGGAGATACATCAAACTGGAGTTCATACCAGGTAAGTGGTGATACGATTGCAATGAGCCATTCATATCTTTCAACTGGAACATTCAATGTCACCGCTCAGGCAAAGGATGTAAATGGCGCAACATCACAATGGTCGGGTGCACACCAGATTACAATCACGACTGGTTCAAGCCAGGCACCATATACACCTACGGTCAATGGTCCGACTTCAGGAAATCCCAATGTCTCTTATGATTTTAATGCGACTGCAACTGACCCAGACAACGACCAAATTTCAATTCGTTTTGCCTGGGGTGATGGAGATACCTCAAGCTGGAGTTCTTATGTTCCAAGCGGCTCAACAATCACAATGTCACATTCTTATTCAAACACTGGATTATATAATATTACTGCTCAGGCAAGGGATATACATGGATTGAGGTCATCCTGGTCTTCACCCCATCAGATTCTAATATATACTGGTGGTTCAAATAATCCACCCAATATTCCAACACTGAGCGGTCCAACAAGTGGTTATGTCACAGTTGCCCAGACATTTTCTGCAACAACAACCGACCCGGATGGACAGAATATATCAATTCGTTTTGCCTGGGGTGATGGAGATACCTCAAGCTGGAGTTCTTATGTTCCAAGCGGCGGGACTGTTCAAGATACCCACACCTACACAACAACTGGAACATTCTCAGTTCGCGCCCAGGCGAGGGATGTTATGGGTGCAACATCAGGGTGGTCAAGTCCCCACTCCATAAATATTACAGAAGGGATTTTTATCACCAGACCAAATGGTGGCGAAACATACCTTTCCGATGAATACCATGCAATCCACTGGAACTGGTATGGAAATTTCAGCACAGTAAAAATTGAGTATTCAACTGATGGTGGAAGTTCCTGGAATACAATTGTCTCAACAACGGATAATGATGGCTGTTATCACTGGGGTGTTGTATATACAAGCACAACATATCAAAATTGCAGAATTAGAGTTAGCCATTCTACAAATCCCAATATCTATGACATCAGTGATGCAAATTTCACCATTGCCCGGGATACAATCACAGTCGTTATGCCCAATGGTGGTGAGAATTACTATGTAGGAAATTACTACCCAGTTCACTGGGATTGGACAGGTAATTTCTCATATGCGAGCATTGACTATTCAACGGACAATGGAGTCTCCTGGTCACCTGTTAATTCCAATGTTTCAAATGATGGCGCCTTTTTCTGGAATATCGACAATGCACCTTCAACGACTGCACTAATAAGGGTAAGAAATCAGGCGGATGCCAATCTTTATGATGCGAGCAATTCCAATTTTACGATTGCCAGACCGGTCATAAATATCACAAGACCGAATGGTGGCGAGACATATCGTTCGGGTGAACGTTATCCAATTCACTGGGACTGGACCGGCGGATTCAGTTCAGTAGAAATATATTATTCTACTGACGGTGGAACTAACTGGACCACGATTAATACAGGTACTACAAATGATGGCTCTTATCTCTGGACCGTACCAAATGTAAATTCAACGAACTGTAGAATCAGACTGGTGAATACACAGGATGCAAACTCTCTTGACATAAGCGATAATAACTTTACCATCACCACAACCCAGGTTACTGATTCTGTATATGTAACCTCACCGATGCTTGGTGATAACTGGATATTGGGAAGGCAATATTTCATAACCTGGACCGGAACCGGTCAATTCACCACCGCCCGGATTGACTACTCCACTGATGGTGGTTCAACCTGGAATCTGATTACATCAAGCGCAAGCAATGATGGTGAATATCTCTGGACAATAAATGGTGATTTCTCAAGTAATAATTGCAAAATCAAGATTGCCAATGCCAACAATACCAGTGTCTATGATGAAAGTGATATCTTCACAATAAGCAAACAGACGATTACTATTACCTCACCGAGGAGTAACGAGACCTGGCTCAGTGGTCGGGATTACTACATTACCTGGTACTGGACCGGTGATATCAATACCGTCCGGATTGACTATTCTACAGATAACGGTTCAACCTGGAATCAAATCACTGGAGGCACACAAAATAATGGTTATTATTTATGGCAGTTACCTGATAATCTTACATCCACGAACTGCAAGGTAAGGGTTGGTGTTGCAAATACTACAAATTATGGTACCAGCAATACATTTACCATTGCACCACAAACAGTAAAAGTCACTTCTCCACTCAATGGTGATATCTGGTATGCGGGAAGGAGTTATTATATTACCTGGGACTGGACCGGAGATTTTACGAATGCCCGTTTAGAATACTCAACTGATGGTGGAGGAACCTGGAATCAGATTTCAAATAATGCAAGTAATGATGGTTATTACCTATGGCAGGTTCCTAATGTATCAAGCACTAATTGTCGGATTAGAATCTCCAATTCCCAGAACCTGAATGCAAATGGCACAAGCGGCACATTTGAAATCCGAGGTGGTAAAAAGCGGAGGTAGTTTACAGTATAGGAATTTGAAAAATTCCTATACTGGATAAGGAAACTTTCATTATGAAAAAAGAAGGACAAGATACATCAGGACTTGGCGGTATGCTAAAGGTGGTGCACAACTTCAAGCAGAGCGATTATGGGGGTTTCAGGGGGTATCCCCCTGATGTATCTTGCAGATAAACAGAAAGGGGAGCATCTTGCTCCCCTTTTTTACCCTTTTTTAAAAATTGTCCATCGTTATACGGTTACGATGCCCGTTTCGTTGGACGGTTTCGCCATCCGTTTCGTTATACGGTTTTGTCTGGCGGAGAAATTCAAAAGATTTTGTAGCATCCATCCGCCATGCAGTTTGGCGGATTAGATGGACGATTGGTTCCTCTTCAGTCCCAGCACGAAGTGCATTTAGTTACAGCGAAGCGTTTAGTACAGCGTTAGCGTTTTGTCACAGCACGCAGTGCATTTTGCCCAGCAGAGCGTCCCACCCGATCCGCAATCCGCAATTCGCAATCCGAAATCTAATTGAAAATTCCCTTCTTCACCCCTTTTCACCCTTATTCCCCCTTTTTTACCCTTCTTTAAAGAGTTTGGGTTTGAAACCGAGCTTGGGTTTTGGCTATAGTTTTGGAAAATTTGTTTGTGGACGAAAAACGAAATAATCTCTTTACAAATAGACAGTGGCATCTTTTAGGCATTTTGGACTTTTAGGCATTTTTATTTTTACCTATTGGTAAGCGTTTGGTAAGCGGGAAAAAATATAATAGATTGTGGTCAGAAGATTATATAAGGTTGGTTCTCGGCATAGATTATCAGATCGCAAATGCAAAATAGTTAAACGCAATAATAGCAAAGCAATGCGCAAAAAACGGAAAATTGCGCTAATGGAAATTTACAAAAACTATGAAATCCGAGATTGGGGCATAGATTGAAAGGAGGTGAGATATTATGAAAAGATTGCCCGCGCTCCTAATCCTCTTTTTTATCGCCACCAGTCTTTGCGGTGGCTATGTGTTAAAATCTTGGGTGTTTGGAAATGGCGGTAACAGGTCAAATGCGTCATCCTACATAGGTTCCTGTACTGTGTGTGAGATGACTGTAAGCAGTCCCGGCTAACGAGTTCTGGTTACAAAGCAGTAATCGGTTTCTGGCACCCATATCCTCCAGGTCCAGGTGTTGAAGAAAAATATAATACCTCAGGTATTATACCGTTCAAGAACAACCTCTACCAGAATACTCCCAATCCTGCATCAAACCATACAATCATTAAGTATTCAATTGCGAAAAAGGGTAATGTGCTGTTAGAAGTCTATAATACTGCAGGTCAAAGGGTTGCCACGCTTGTAAATGAAGAACAGATGCCAGGGATATATAAAGTTACCCTGCAAAACCTTAAGGATCAAATCCCGGCCGGAATATATTTTTATCGCTTAAAAACCGGTGATTACGAAAGGATAAAAAAATTGGTAATTATACATTAAAAGGAGGAAAAAATGAAAAAACTTTCAAAAATCATAATCGGGTTATTGCTCATCTCAGCAATAACCTATGCCCTGGAATCAAAAGAAATGCTCAAAATAAGGCAGGGCAATCTGAAAATAGAAAAAATAGACAATGGAGAGTTCCTATCAGTTCCCTTAAGTCTCAACTATCAGGGTTATCTCACTGACAATAATGGAAATGCGATTAATGATACTCTTACAATGGTCTTCAAAATCTTTGACGCCCAAACCGGCGGAAATGAATTATGGACAAAGGGGGTACTTATGCAAAACATAATAAAATGCAGGGCGATAAAAGATACCTGGATTTATAAGGCACAGCCCAATAAAAATTACGGAGATGGTGGTGGCTGGAGAGATATCACCGACCCATACAATCCAGTCACAACCCCTAAATTATTCCTTGGATTTTCTGGAAGTGATAAAGAGATTGTGCTCTTAGAATTTGATATCTCAGATCTACCCAAAGATAAAAAGCCAAAGCGTGCATTATTAAAATTGTATAATGATTATTCTGGTTCTGATGCACCAACACGAGTAGGTGCAAAACAGATTCTCTCACCCTGGGAAGAAATGGGTGTAACCTGGAAAACCGCACCAAGACTTGCTGATAACCCTGTTTCTATTGCAACAATTAAAGGTGCACGTTCTGAACGTCAGGGTGGCATCTGGTATGAATGGGAAATCACAGGTATTTTAGAAAAATGGCTTGTGGGCGAACCAAATTATGGCATTGCCCTTGACCCGGTTGGAGAATATGGAGTAGAGCGTGAATTTGTCTGCAGGGAATATAAAGAGAAATCAAACTTTGCCCCGGTCCTTGAGGTTGAGTATTAAAATTCATTAAACGGATTTCAGAAAAAAATAAACTATCAATTCCAATAAATTTATTGACAATATTTACATTTTGATTATAATTTATCCAGATGAAGGAGGCAAAATGAACTATATTCTCTTCTTTTTATTGATAAGCATATCTGCAACCAGTCCGTTAAAGGAAATTAAGGATTTGCAGAAGTCGTATTTCAGACCTGAATATGTTAATATGAAAACAACTAATCTCAATCCCTGGAACTGGAATCTCTGTAATATCCCTGGTGGTGAAATCCTCGGGACATTCAGCAATCCAAATGCACCGAATTTGGCGTTTGCCATTTCATTTCGTGATGTCTGGCGTACGACCGATGGTGGTGCAAACTGGCAATTATCGTTAGAAAATTGTATGCCCCAGGATGGTCTTTTATCAACACCCACAAGGGGAATAGTCGTGGATGGTGGTGGAACTGTCTGGATAACCTTAAATGGTGGAAATGACTGGGCTGAAGTCTTATACACCAACAATTTTCAAACGGCAAGTTTTGAAGTCGCTGATACCGTGATTTATCTTGTAGATAGTATCCCACCAAGGTTGTGGCGGAGCATAAACTCTGGCTTATCCTGGCAGGTAATCGGAACATTTAATAATCTTTATAGTATTGACCAGATAGCACACTTGAAAAGTAATCCAGATGTATTCTGGCTTACGGGTCACGCACAACCAAATGATACATTGACCTATATTTATTTTTCTCCTTCTGCGTCTTTTGTTGATACAATCATTGCCGATGAAGTTATGGATTTCCAGCCCAATCCATATAATCCAAATTTTTCTCTCATTGCAACGAGCAGTGGGATATACCAGGCAACATCAGCAACCGGTCCCTGGACAAGGATTAATGAACCTTATACATTTGGATTATTCCAGCCTGCAGATATTGAATTCACAGGAAATGATACAATTGTCGTTTCAAGTTTTTTCAATCCCGGCATATTCAGAGGTGTGAGGCAGTATGGGATATGGCTCTTTTCTTATGTAGAATCAAGAGAGATTGCAACACTAATAAGTCCTGCTGGCTCTGGAACATTCTATGCAGGAAGCCTTGGTAAAGGTGTTTTTAAGTCAACAAACAATGGTCTATCCTGGACTGTGGAAAGAAATAATCTTTATGCCCACACAATGCTCAGTTCTGGTGCTGCAAGTTATCCATCTCAAGATACCGTCTTCTATGCCATTGGGCTCGGTGGAACTGTTTACCGTATCAAAAATAATGGTACATCTTATGATACATTGAAAAATTTTCTCTTGATGGGTTCAGCAGTTGAATCAGCGCCGACAAATCCGAATTTTATTATCGTATCCTGTGTAGATGCGCAGGTTTCGGGAACAACATTTTCTATGGGAACGATATTTACATCTTCTGATGGTGGTGCAAACTGGACAAAGGTTGATTCTACCTATATGCCTGCAGACTTTCTCATAACAAGCAATCCCAATATCATTATAGGACTATGTGATACATTTCTCATTCGCTCTACAACCGGCGGAACTAATTTCACACCGGTATTTGCAAAACCCGCTCATCTTTCAAACCTTGCTGGTCTTGACACGATATTCGTTGCAACAGATGATTCGGTATTTGTGAGTTTCAATCAGGGCGCAACCTGGCAATTCTTGACCATTGACCCGGGTACAGAAACCAATGAAATCTCCTATGATAATAACCAGAAAATCCTTTATCTCACCGATGTTCCGATTTACCGATACCATCTACTGACCGGAGTTCTTGATAGCATAAACCTCAGTGGATATTATAATTATGCAACCGATGTCGCACCGAATGGAAACCTCTATTTTCTTTATCAGGGTACTGATACAGTTTATATTGCACGGTCTTTTAACACCGGGAATACGATTGAACAGGAACCATTCCCAATACCCCATTTCCTTGGTGGTCTCCTTGCCAGTAATAGTGCGGTTTACTACTATGAAGGCGGAAGAAGATTCTGGGTGAGCACAGATATTACACATAAGATAGATGAAAATAAAAATATAGTGAATAATCAAATATTCTATGTCCCTGGTTTGGTCAGAAAGGGTTCAACCGCAAAAATCATATTTGAAATAACCCAGAAGGACAACTATTCATTAAAACTCTATGATATTAGCGGCAGACTTGTTAGAAAAATCTACGAGAATGTCATTGGACCTGGCATTCACACGATTGATTTCAGCACCAGGGGTTTGACCAGTGGTGTTTATTTTGTGTCCCTAAAGAACCGCTCAAAACAGAATGTGAAGAAGATTTTAATTTTTTAAATCAGGGAATATCAATAATTACTCATTTTTGTATAGAGTATTATTTGTAAGGCTAAAGCCTTGCCCTACATTGCCATATCGCCCTTTTTTACCCTTCTTTAAAGAGTTTGGGTTTGAAACCGAGCTTGGGTTTTGGCTAAATGACCATACCCGATAACCAAACCGGCTGCCATGCCCGATAGCCATTTCTGTAGGAGCGGTTTCCTAACCGCGATAATGATGCTTGAAAAATCGTTCATCATTGAACGGTTTCGACGCCCGTTTCGTTGGACGGTTTCGTCTGAAGTAGTAATTCAAAACATAAACAGAGTTTGTCGGATAAATCCGACCGCTACGGGGGTTATGACACAGCCTCTTAGCACTTACCAAAAAATTGCCCTCTTTGGTGCGGGTGGGTTTGTAAACTCCTCGGGCAGGACTCGAATTCGCCACGCTGCTTGGCGAACAACCCTCCGGTTAACAACTATCCTTTATAATTTCCTGAATCAATTCTCTGCCCCGCCCGGTCTTAAAAAATCGTTCCCGCCTCATCGCCTCAGCTCTCGTTTGATATTCTTCAGAATAAATCAAATGCCACGGTCCACGATTTCTCTTTGTATGCAAAGTTAATTTATGCTCCGGGTCGTTATGTTGTTCTAATCTGTTAGCCAAATTCATTGTCTGCCCAACATATATCTTCCCTGTTGATTTAGACTGCAGTATATAAACATAGAACGGCATAGTGAAAATCAACTCCTCGGGCAGGACTCGAATTCGCCACGCTGCTTGGCGAACAACCCTCCGGT
>JBNAVN010000025.1:0-570 GCA_049700315.1 bacterium | reverse complement strand
AGTATATAAACATAGAACGGCATAGTGAAAATCAACTCCTCGGGCAGGACTCGAACCTGCAACCCTCCGGTTACATTTGCCTCTGATTTTCACCAGAGAATGGACTATCTCATTTCCGTTCCACTTTGCTTGTGGAGACGGAATCGGGCGCTTCCCATCTGCTATTTTGCAGATTGGTACTTCCTCACGGAATAGTCTCTGCACCTTTCCCGCAATATGCAAATATGGCGGGACTTGGCTCAGGATTACCATGGCTGATTAGGGTAGCGAAAAACTTTGAGAGTAAATACAGAAATATTTTTACCATAATCAGCTTTAGGTTTCCCTGAATTCACCCGATTTTTCAACCACAATTTCTTGTGGAAGCTGCAACAAGCCTGTATGAACTTCACGGTGGCAATTGGCGCACAGCATCACGCATTTATCAAGTTCAGAGATTACCTTTTTCCAACCTCGCGTGTATCCTTTTTGAGATATGCCGAAGTCTTTCTTCTGCCTATTAATATGATGAAATTCCATATCTTCTGAACACCTATCGTATCCACATATCTGACACCTATCGCCTTTTTA
>JBNAVN010000024.1:0-35340 GCA_049700315.1 bacterium | reverse complement strand
TCTGGTTGCCATAATTTGTCACCTCCTTTGAAACAGCAATTTCATATAACTTGTTCATATCTGAACTGTTCGGATATACCGCCAATTTAGGAAAATATATGAAGTGTTCGTATATCCAACGTTTTGGGTGTCCATACTTCTTTGATTTTTCAATCACGCTTCACCTCCTGTCAAAAGATTATCAAGGGGATTTTTTATTGCGGAAATATTTTTTATGCTTACATGAGTATATATTTCTGTTGTCTTTGAACTTTTATGCCCTAAAAGTTCCTGAATATACCTCAAATCAATTCCGCTCTCCAGAAGATGTGTGGCAAAACTGTGCCTCAAAGAATGGACAGTTACTTCTTTCTTAATTCCCGCCTTCTTACAAGCCATCATAAAGATTTTCTGCACCGTTCTTGTATTTATGTGTTTTTCAACATTCCAACTTGGGAATAACCATTGCTTAGGCTTCTCTTTTCTATAATATTCTCGTAAAGTATTCAAAGCAAGAATAGAAAGGAGAGTATATCTGTCTTTTCTTCCTTTTGCCCCTTTTATATGAATCAACTTCCTTTTACTATCTATATCCTCTGGTTTAAGTTTTATTACCTCACTCACTCTTAATCCCGCTGAATAGGTTAGCATTAGTATTGACTTGTGCTTTACATTATCAATAGCCGAAAAGATGTTTGCAACTTCTTCTTTGCTCAAAACTACAGGTAGTTTTTTATCTTTTCGGGGTCTTTTTATCTCATAAAGAAACTTTTTCTTCAACATTGTCCCATAATAAAACTTTAGAGCATTAATGGCTTGGTTTAGCGTTGAAGTTGCTGATTGTTTTTCTTCGGCAAGGTAAAGGAGATAATCTTTTATATCATTCTCATTGATGTCTTGTGGCTCTTTGCCTGTGAAATTTAAGAAATCCCTGTTAAAATAAAGAAAACATTTTATTGTTTTATGGGAATATTTTCTTGTAATAAGTTCTCTCTTTAGTCCTTCAAATCCCTCTATATCTCCCTTCCTTAAACGAGGAATTTTAAATTGAGATTGCTGCTTTGGTTTTTCAGAGACACTTTCAGTTCTTGCAATAACAGATGATTTAAGATTTGGGTCTATATGAATTTTTTCACCTTCAAAAACCTCTAAAATCTTCTTTAATATTCCACCTGAATTTGGAAAACTCCAATATCTCCCTTCAGGATGCCAGTGATGCCCCTTGATGCTTTTTATCTTTTCCACAAATTCAGGATTATATGGAAATGTAACTTTAATAAACCCGGTTTCCTTTCTAACTTGAATTATTTTGTTTAACATATTTTAATTATATATTATTTTTTAAAAAAGTCAAGCAAAAACTCTTGAAGCCAGCAGTCAAAGTGCAAACATAAAAGAACCATTTTGTGTGAAGATGCTATGTCAGAGAGAAATAAACTGTTCCTGAACCTGTCAGAGTTTGCCCCGCACTTGATACGGGGGACAGGTTTAATTAAGGATAGCATTCTTATTCAATTTGTTAATAAATTCGCACAGAGCGACTATTGACAATATTCATATTGTAATTATAATAAAGTACTTTGATAGGAGATATAAAGATATGGACAAATATTACGAAGAAAGGATAATAAGTAATCCTATGATTTGCAGTGGTAAACCTTGCATCAAGGGGACCCGGATTCCCGTTCACATTATTCTTGACTTATTGGCAGCCGGGGAGACCTACGAAGGAATTAAAAAAGCTTATCCCAATATAAGCGATGAAGATATAAAGGAGTGCATGAGCTATGCGGCATTCCTGGCTGAAGAAGAAGCCGGGGTCATTGTATGAACATCATTGCCAATGAGAATGTTTTTGAACCAATAATTGAGTTTCTGAAATCCGAAGGACATAATGTAATTAGCGTAAGAGATTCTCATCTTTCAGGTGCTACTGATGAAGAGATATATGCAAGGGCAGTTAACGATAATCTTATAATTCTTACGATGGATAAGGACTTCAGCCGTATTAGAAGATTTCCACCTGAGCGATGCGGTGGAATACTGGTAATAAAACTATACCGAATGCCTGTTGATGAAACCACCGAGCTCTTTAAGGCTTATTTTAAAGTATTGGAATTTGAAAAATTCCAATACTTGATAATGAAATCTTTCATTATAGAAAAAAATGAGCACAAGATATTCAGGGGAAGCGGTATGAAATTGGGTAACGGCGATATATCAAGGATTGTTGGACAGCGGGGGTTTTCAGGGGGTATCCCCCTGAATATCTTGAATCTCTTGATGAAGAACAAATAACAAAACGTCTCGTGATTATAAGTAGAGAAGGCATACGATTTAGAACTTCCCAAGAAATGGCTGAATAGCGTTTCCGTACTCTATTTGTAATAATTTAGAGGCTGTGTCATAACCCCGTTCTGGCACTCTGATTAAAAAAAAGCCCGCCAAAAATGGCGGGCTATAATAAAGAGATTAGAGTTTCTTATGTCATCTTATCCATTCAGTATCTTTTCGACCTCTTTCTTGTCCAGCTCGGTCACATACGGAATCCCTGATATATCAGATGCTTCCCTGGTGAGAGCTGCTATGTCATCCCTTGTGATATAATCAAGGGCGAATTTTCTGTTGCCACACATTAACTGACGTAGACCCTGGGCAAGACGTTCAATATATGTATAAACACCCAGAGCGCCTGTAGAAAGTTTATCAAAATCTTTGCCGATTTCGCGTTTTAGTGCAGCAGCAGTCACAAATATTTCTTCTTTTTGGTTGCCAAATCTCTCCACAAATACCGGTATTTCGCTTTCTTCAATCTTCTTGCCGATTGTCTTTCCAACCATTGCAGCACATACTATTGACCGTGCCATTCCTACAAGCTTCACATAAGGCGCACCGAGTGCCAGTGCCTTAAATATCTGGTCTTCAAATGCAATTCCACCAGCGAACGCTATCGCAGGAATATGTTGCCCCTTCTTGGCAAGTTTATCAGCATAAAAATAAGTGAGGGAATGCAATTCAACAGGTGGAACACCCCATTCATTCATCATATGCCAGGGGCTCATTCCAGTCCCGCCGCCAGCACCATCCACAGTGAGTAAATCAATTTTTGCTACGGAAGCGTATTTTACTGCTCTTGCCAAATCTGCAGGACGATAGGCGCCAGTCTTTAAAAAGACATATTTTGCACCGGCCTTGCGCAGTTCTTCAACCCTTTTAACAAAGGATTCAAGTTCTACCATTCCAATCCTTGAGTGTCTTTCAAACTCACTGAATGCCCTCTTTTCAAATGCCTTTATGACATTTTCATCAAGTGGGTCCGGGAGAACCACATAACCCCTTCTGCGCAACTCCTGTGCCTTTTTCAGTTCTTTTATTTTGACTTCACCGCCAATATCCTTAGCACCTTGACCCCATTTCAGTTCAACCGCTTCAACACCCAATTTTTCAATTGCATATTCCTGTACCCCAAGTCGGGTATCTTCAACATTTGCCTGTACTACAATCGTACCATATCCATCTCTCTGCCATTGTTTATAAGCCTTAACTCTGTAATCAAGGTCTGGTGCTTTTACAACTCTACCATTTTTTATCTCTGATTCCATATCCATTGCTGCAACATTTTCACCAATGGTCATAATAATTCCCGAAATTGCTGCACCAATTGCAATCCCATCCCAGTTATTTTTTGCTACATTCGTTGAACCGAGACCAGGAACGACTGCTGGAAATCGCACCTTTATTCCTTTGTCGTGTCCAATCTTTTGTTCAATATTCACATTGGGGAAGATCGCTTTATCCGGGTCCGGATCAATACCGTGCGCCCCAACTGCGGTTCCCATTATATTAAAATGAGAATAATCAACCGGATAGCTCTTTTCAGATGCTGCGGTAATGATGCCAAATGGCTGCGGATACAAAACTTCATGACCACGGTATGCAGATTTTCCTATTTCGCACATACCAATACAACCATCAACACAAGTTACACACATTCCACTTAGAGGAACTATTGAGTCCTCAGTTCTATTTTTTGTTAATGTTGCTGCTGATGCATTTATTTTTGATAAAGATGCCATGTTTTCTCCTTCCTTGTTAAAAGTTCAAAGTTAAATGGAAAACGGCCACGATGCCCGTTTCGTCAGTAAAGGCAACGTTTGTTGATAATTTTTTAAACCGTAGCCTTTCAACGATTAACGATATGGGCGTCATTACTTTTTACCGTTGTCCATCTTTTTAAACTTACTCCAGGCCGTAGATAAATTGTACAATTGGCGGCCTGATTTGTCATAGATGTCAATCAGGCTATCGCATAATTGAACATCAATAAAGTTTCTGTAAATATCTCGGCATTGTGAAAGACTTACAACTGTTTCATTACATTCCGCCATTGCATCGTCAAGATACTTCTGAAACCCTGACTTTTGATGTCTCTTTGCGTAGCCTTCTGCTATTAAACGGGGAATTGCCTTACTTGAACGACCAAGTTGGTCTTTCAGGTCATATTTTTCACTTTCAGGTAACTTGGGGATGATTTTGGTCATTACCTCAATACATGCTCTGTATGTATTTTGATACACTTCCAAGTCCCTAAAACTTGTTATCCTTTTTTTGTTTTCCATCAATTACGTCTTAGTAAAAGATTGGTTACGGTAAATGGTTAGGGCTGCGATGCCTGTTCCGTTGGAAAAAGTTACGTCTTTCGTCATTTTAGGCCTTAACCATTTAACGATTGACGATACGGGCATCATTACCGTTGCCCTTAGACAATTTCCATTTAACGAAACGGGCCTCGTTACCTTAGCCGTGTCCCTTAACCTTTTCAACCGATACGGGCATCGTAGCCTTTAGCCTTTTTTGTCTTTTTCCCTAACGCACGTTCCACAATCGCCAGTTGTTCCCATCCAGCATTGATAGTCTTCGTATTGCTCAATGCAGGTAGGTTCAAGACTCAGACAGGCATTACATACATCTGTGGGTGCATCCGGTCCCTGACACCTCAATTGACACGCAGGACAGATATAGATGCAACCACCACAGAGTCTGCAGACATCAGAACGGATATCAAATGGTGTGGCAATCTTTTTCTTGTATCCGCGCTCAACAATTCCGATTGCACCGGCCTGCATCTGCTCTTTGCACATCCGGACGCACAGACCACAAAGAATACAATCATCATTACGCACCTTGAAGCGCACCTTTCTAACATTAAATTTGGATGCAAGGTCCTGTATGGTCTTTGATTGCGGGCATATAGACAATAGCAATTCAATCATCATTTTTCGGGCATTGATTACGCGCTTTGTATTTGTTCGGACAACAAGTCCTTGTTCAACTGGATAGGTGCAGGAACTGACTAATTTAGCATTATCGCCTTCACCAATCTCAACAAGGCAGAGTCGGCACCCACCATAAGGAGACAGACCTTCATAATAACAAAGCGTTGGAATTTCTATACCAAAAAAATTGCATGCCTCTAAGATAGTCGTGCCTTCTTCTACCTCTACTTCAAGTCCGTTTAGTTTGAATTTAATCATTTCTGCTCCTTTTTTTCATCTTCTTTTTTTACTTCAAGGTCACAACGAAGACATCTCTTTGCTTCTTTTATCGCTGATATCTTATCCAGTCCAAGGTCAACTTCGTTAAAGGTTTTCACACGCTTTTTGACTACCAATTTTTTCATTTCCTGCCGTTTGTTTTCAAAGAGTTCTTTCTCAGTGAGCTTGACAGGTTCAACATATACCGATGGTCTTGTCACTCTATAGGTAAATTCCATTTTTTCTCCTTTGATATAACAGTCTATCGCATCTGCTACTTTTTTACCATCTGCCATCGCCTCAATAACTGAACTCGGACCCCTTATCGCATCTCCTCCGGCAAATATACCGGGTCTGTTTGTAGCAAGAGTCTCAGAGTGAACCTCAAAGGTATTCCAGCCTGTGATGTTGAAATCATGTTCAGAACCGAGACAGGAGATATCTGGTTGCTCACTTATCGCAGGAATGAGTGTATCAATATCAATCATAAATTCACTACCTTTTATCGGCACAGGTCTACGTCTACCTGATTCATCAACTTCACCGAGTTTCATTTTAACACATTCTACCCCAGCCACTTTCTTATCTTTGGTTACTATTTTTACCGGTGCAGTAAGATATTGAATCTCAATGCCCTCTTCAATCGCACTCTCTACCTCTTCTGGATATGCCGGCATTTCTGCCCTGGTCCTTCTATAAAGGATGATTACCTTTTCTACTTCCGGAAGTCTGTTTGCGACCCTTGCTGCATCAACCGCTGAATTTCCACCACCAACAACTGCAACCCTTTTACCAACTTTTACCTTTTTCTTAAGATGAATATCTGTCAAAAATTCCATTGCCGGAATTACACCCTCAGCTTCTTCATTTGGTATTGCCAATTTTACACTTTTGTGTGCGCCAATTGCAATATATATTGCTCTGTAACTATCTTTAATTAAACTATCAATTGTAAAGTCCCTGCCTAATTTTTTATTTGTCTTTATTTCAACACCAGCATCAATGATGCGCTGAATATCATTCTTCAGCACATCTCTTGGCAGCCTATATTCTGGGATACCAACGGCAAGCATACCACCAGTCACAGGTAGCGCTTCAAAGATTGTGGGAGAATAACCTTTCTTGGCAAGATGATAACCCGCCATCAAACCAGATGGACCAGAGCCAATTATTGCAATCTTTTCTCCATTTGATTTTGTTCTTTTTACGGTTTTTTTGCCATTGCCATATTCAGCCGCAAATCTTTTTAATGCCCTTATTGCAATGGGTTCTCCACCCTGACCAGCACGACACTTTGCTTCACAGGGATGATTGCATACCCTGCCACAAACGCTTAACAAAGGATTATCTTTTACTATTATTTCATAAGCCTTTTCAAATTCGCCATGAGCAATATATCCGATATAGGCAGGTACTTCGGTTCCAATTGGGCAAACATGCTGACAGGGTGAGGAGATAATGCTTTTACATACAACAGCAGGACACTTCTTATATTTGATATGGGCAATGTATTCGTCTCTGAAATATCTCAAGGTTGAAAGGACCGGGTTTGCTGCAGTCTGTCCAAGACCACACATTGAGGCATCTTTCACTGCATAGGCAAGTTCTTCAAGAACCTCAAGGTCTTCCATAGTCCCTTCGCCATCAGTAATTTTGCCGAGTATTTCCCACATTCGCTGGGTTCCTTCTCTGCAGGAAAGACATTTACCACAGGATTCGTCTCTTAAAAAGTTTGTAAAATATTTGGCAACATCTACCATACAGGTGTCTTCGTCCATCACAATCATTCCACCAGAACCCATCATTGAGCCGGCTTTTTTCAAACTTTCGTAATCAATCGGTAAGTCAAGGAGTTTTTCTGGAATGCATCCACCTGATGGACCACCGGTCTGGACTGCCTTGAATTTTTTGTTTTTGGGTATGCCGCCACCAATTTCATAGATTATGTCTTTTAGTTTAATTCCCATTGGCACTTCAACAAGTCCGGTGTTATTTATCTTGCCTACAAGTGAGAATATCTTAGTGCCTTTGCTTGTTTCGGTCCCTATGGAAGCAAACCATTTTGCTCCTTTATCTATAATCTGTGGAACATTTGCCCAGGTTTCTACATTGTTTATTACTGTGGGTTTTCCCCAGAGCCCTTTCTGTACAGGATAGGGTGGACGTTGCCTTGGAACTCCTATTCTACCTTCAATAGCAGCAATGAGCGATGTTTCTTCACCAGAAACGAATGCACCAGCACCCCTTGAGACTTCAATATCAAAATCAAAACCGGTTCCCAGAATATCCTTACCAAGAAGTCCATATTCTTTTGCCTGCTCTATTGCTATTTTTATTCTCTTTAATGCCAGTGGATATTCAGTTCGGACATAGATAAAACCTTTTGTAGCACCAATGGCTTTTGCTCCAATTATCATTCCTTCAATTACTGCATGGGGGTCTGCTTCAAGAACACTTCTATCCATAAATGCACCTGGGTCACCTTCATCACCGTTGCAGATAATGTATTTTTCATCGCCAGGCTGTTGTCTACATCTTTCCCATTTTAGACCGGTTGGAAATCCTGCACCACCGCGACCCCGCAGACCGGATTCTTTTAATTCTCTTATGATTTCTTCAGGCTTTATCTTTGTAAGTGCCTTTTCCATGGCTTTGTATCCGTCAAAGGCAATATATTCTTCAATATTTTCAGGGTCTATACGTCCCCGATTGCGCAAGACTATTAGTCTCTGGAGTTTAAAGAATCCAATATCACTCATCTTTGGAACTGTTATTGCCTCAGCAGGTGGCGTATACAAAAGTTTCTTTGCAGGCCTGCCTTTTATTAGATGTTCTTCTACTAAATACGGAACATCCTCTTTCTTGAGCCTCTGATAAAAAATTCCATCAGGTTGAACCACAACAATCGGTCCACGCTCACAAAATCCATTACAGCCAGTAGAAATCACTGCAATTTCATCCTGCAACTTTCGCTTATTTATCTCTTTTATCAATGCTTCTTTTATTTCGTAAGAACCACCTGCGACGCAACCGGTTCCGGCACAGACCAGTAAATGCATTCTATAGCCCTTCAAGAATACCTCCTTCCTTAAACCGATAGCAGATAGGTGAAAGCAGATATCGGCAGAATTTTGTAATTAAAAGCTCCCATCTCCTATCTGCTTTCCGCTATCTGTCAATGTGTTGTTTCGCTTCCTACAGCCAGGGCATATTCGGCTACAATATTACCTTTCATCACATGCTCATTAAATATCTTTCTCATTTTTTCCGGCGTAAGATCAACATATTTTATGGGTGGTTTTTCAATGATTTCAATTGTTGCCATCGGTTCTCTACTACATAGCCCTGCACAGCCTGAGGTTGTAACAATGACATCGGTTATTTTTTTCTTTTCAATCTCTTCCATTACCGTGGTAAGGATGTCTCGGGCACCAGCAGCAATACCACAGGTTCCCATATGAACTGTGATTCTTGCCCTTGCCTTACCTTCTCTTAGGACCCTTGTTCTTGCAACTTTCTCTCTGATTTTTTCAAGATCTCCGATTTTCAGTTTTTTCATTGTTCTCCTTTTGTTAACATAATTAAAATGTAGCGGTCGGATTTATTCGACTTTGTTTGATAAATCAAACTGCTACAACAGCTTTTGACGACTTTCCAACTGACAAATAAACAAATTTTTCCGAAAGTAGAGATATCTTTTACCTGCCTGTGCTTCAGCAGACAGGTGCCTGTTCGTTGTTTCGGACAGTTCGTGGAGCAAACCCTTAGGTTTGCATAAATTTATGTAGCGTCCATACTTAGCTGGACGACTTTTCGTCCAGTTAAAACTGGACAAAACAGATAATTGGTTCTGATATTGATTATCCGTCATATTCTGATTTTATTTTCTTAAGTTCCTTTTTAATTTTATTCCTTAAAAATTTAATTACTTCAGGACTGTTAATGGGAATACCATTCAATATATTTTTTATTTCTTTTGTATCAATCCTGAAGTATCTGTTATTTTTACAATGTTCGTAAAGGAAGTCAATTTCATTTCCTCTTGTTCCAATCAATGCCATCAATGTATCACACATATCACCGAGAGGTTTTCTATCAATATGGTCGTATCTCATTTTTGCTTCCACAATTGTGCTTTTATTGACCTTTGATTTTATTTTAATGGTTCCTTCAGCTTCTTTCACTGACTGCGCGAATAGCGATAACCCGAGCCCGACACGCCGAACAGTCTTTGTAGTATAGAATGGATCAAGGACTTTCTCTAATGTTTTTTTATCCATTCCCTTGCCATTATCCTTTATTTTTATCTTCAATAAATTCTTCTCAATATCTTCATCAATCATAATCTGAATCTTCGTAGCACCCGCATCTATTGAATTCTCCACAATATCAAGAATGTGAAGCGATAAATCCTGCATAACTGAACCCCCATGGGTTAAATCCCAATTTCCAAGCACCAAGTCCCAAACAATATCTAAATTCAAAGTCCCAAACATGTAAAGAAAAATTGATAAATTGGAACCTGGGATTTGTTTGGTCCGCCAATCCGCCAAGTTGCGTGGCGGATGGTGGATCGGGATTTGGGATTTGGGGTTTACTCATAGGAAATCTTTCGTCCATCTTTATTTTGAAATGCTTTCGTTATTTCTGAAATTGATGGTTCTTCAATGAAAAGATTCGTTGTTGCCTTTCCAATATCTTCAAGAAAATGGGCATCAGAATTGCGCAGGATGGGAAATTTCCTGATTTCAGGAAATTTTTCGTATGCATCTTCAAGTGCAATATTACTAGAAATTTCAACAGCATCAATTTCTAAGTTTTCAGGGATAAACCCTAATTGCCCAATTAAACTGTATGCTTCACGATCAATGTGTGATGCAATTGAAATACCATGTAATCTATGGATTTGTTCAACAACCTCTTTTGCGGATAAACTGCACGCCCCTATCAGCAATCTGGTATTATATCCTTCAACTTCATCAAATTCATTGGCAATTATCTGTTCGCCAAAAGTTTGAGGCTTATTTTTTTCTTCAGGCAATGATTGATAGACGATTTTCTGCAAACTCTGTACACTATCTATTCTGTCAAAGAGACCGACAATATGAACTTCTTCCTTTGTACAGATTTCTATACCAGGAAGGATGGTTAGAGTTGGACAGGGGCAATTCGCCACAATTCTCGGCGACCTGCTCCTACAATAATTGTCTTTCAAATTATCTTTATTATGATCGGGGTTAGAAACCCCTCTTACATTATCTTGCATTTTTGCAGCATTGATTGCAAATTGAACATTCTCTGCAGAGTTATGGTCGCAAACTCCAATGATATCCAGCATCTCAGCCTTTGCCTTTTCCACTATCCTTTTAGGGGACATCGTTAAATCCCCACAAGGTGACAGGCAGGTATGAATATGTAGATCTGCACGAAACCATCTTAGCATGTTCCTCTTATTCCCATTTCGTACAATCTTCCTGCTATTTCAAAACCTGAAAGTTCGGTAGTCATAATCGGAATCTTTTCCTGTTCTGCTTTTTTGACTGTTTCAGGTTCGGGTTTGCGATTGCCGACAATAATAATTCCTGCAATTTCCTTTAGAACCGCTACTGCCACAATATTCGGATGGACTTGCAATGTGACCCAGATATTGCCTCTTTTCGCATTAGCCATTACATCGCTCAGAAGGTCGCTCACATAACCACCAGTTACAGAGCGGTTAAGCGCTTCACTACTGCATTCTACTTTTAGTTCTATTTTTTTCATTATTTCAGCAAGTTTTAGTTCTTTCATAAATTGGATTCTCCTAAGAAGACACAGCTTCTTAAACCTGGTTCATTGCGTACCAGATCTTCAGCAAATGATTCACAATCTGGTGCACCACAGACCCCGCAATTTATGCCGGGTAAGGTTTTGAGTATCTTTTCTTTCTTTTTTAATTTCTTTATCGCTTCGTTCTTATCCGGGTCCAGGGGAGGAAATGGTTTAGGTTTTATATTTCTTTCAAAAGAGAAGAAATTCTTTTCGAACAATTGTTTGACATAATTCACATCAATTCGATTTTTGCCACCAAAAAGCCTTATCAACCTCAATATATGACTCTTGGCAATAAATCTGTTCTCCACAGTGAGAGGTCCACCGATGCAGCCATCAGGGCATATCAAACATTCCAGATATTCTATATTCTTTATTCTTCCCGATTCTACATCATTGAGAATTCTTATGGTATCGTATACCCCGGAGACAGAGACAGAGGCATCTTCCTTTATTCCCCTTATCTCCCCACCAGAAATTGCCCAGCCAATTCCAATACCACTTATCTGACTTCGTGTCTGGAGCAGGAATTTCCTTTCTTTCCTTTTCAGCCTCGGCATCAACTGATTGTAGATTTCGCGGATTGAAATCGCTCCATCCAAAAACGATTTTTCCATTGTCTCAGGTTTGTTAATAGAGACCATTTTTGCCGGGCAGGAGGTGATATGGAAGATACCAATCTCCTTTTCAGAAATTTTATGGTCTGTGGAGAGCTCCCTTCTTAAATTTTTTGCAGCAATTTCTCTTGGTGGTTCCATACGGATTATGAGTGAGACAAGACTTGGAAAAAGTCGCTGTATTAATCTGACCACAACCGGGCAGGTTGAAGAAATGACTGGTCTCGGAGTTTTATTTCTTTTCAGATACTCTTCAATAGCGATAGAAGCCATCTCACAGGCAAGTGCTTCATCATACACATAATCAAATCCAAGTTCTCTCAATGCATTGAGAATCTCATCGGGCATAATCTCATGCCCAAACTGAGAGTAGAGAACCGGCGTGGGGATTGCAACTTTTAATTTAAAGCGACTGATGTCTGAGGTTTTAGTTGTTAACGGGCTGATGGCACCATGCGGGCAGATCCGGTAGCATTCACCACAGTCAATACACCGTTCGGCAATTACCTTCGCCTTTCTCTCTCGTACTCTTATTGCCTTTGTCGGACAGCCTTTCATACAAACCACGCAACCAATACATTTTTCATCATCTATCTTTATTGAATGATAGGGGAGAGGTTCAGCCATTTTTGTTATTCAAATTAATAACAATCTCAAGGATTGTACCTTTATCTACAGTTGAATTTATGTTCAATATATCTGCATTCTTTTTGATATTAGGCAGTCCCATACCTGCGCCAAAACCCATTTCTCGCATTTCCTCGGTTGCGGTTGAATATCCTGGTTGCATTGCAAGTTCAATATCTGGTATGCCCGGGCCTTCATCAACAACTTTTATTAGTATTTTCTTAGAATTAAGCAAAAATTCCATTTTTCCCTTTTTCGCATACATTACCACATTCATTTCTGCCTCGTAGGACGCGATTGCAACCCTGCGTACAATCTCTGCGTCAATTCCAATTTCTTTCAAAATATTCTTAATTCTGCAGGATGCGACACCACCATTTACATAATCACCACCAGTTATTTCAAATTCTTCCTGAAGCACTATGTCTTTTTCCATTTGTTCTTTTAAGTACCCTTTAAACCCTTAGAATGTAATATACCACACGCTTCAAACATAGATAAATCACAGGAAAGTAACGGAATGTTACAGGATTGAGCAATTTCAATTGCACTTGAAACAGGGATTTTTCCTCTAACAAAAATAATTGCCTTAATATTAGCTATTTCGCAGGTTCTAACTGCCTGGTTGTTTGTTAATCCTGTCAGAAGCAATTCTCCCGGAAATTTTGAATGGAGAACATCGCTCATCAAATCAGAAGCAGTAATAGTGCTGATCTCAATATCAATTGGAATTTGATTCGTTAAGACTTTTGCCTTAAGTATTTCTTTAATTTCCTTGAGGTTCACTTCTTTTTCTGTGCTGTCTTTGTTTTGCCCTTTCTAACTTTGATTGGCTTTATCTCCGACAAAATCTTATCTGCTTTCTGTATGGTTACCTGAGCATTGTATTTTCCGTCTACAACCACAACTGGTGCCAGGGCACAGCAACCAAGACAGTTCACGGTTTCCAATGAGACATTATGGTCCGGAGTTGTTTGTCCTGCACCTATATGGAGTTTTTCCTCAAATCGGCTCAAAACGCTTGGCGCTCCCCTTACGTGGCAGGCTGTTCCCAAACAGACTGTGACATTGTGTTTTCCAGGACGAACAAGTCTGAATGCCCGGTAAAATGTTGCCACGCTGTAAACATCAATCAATGGCACATTCAGTTTATCCGAAACCATTTTCAAGGCATCCTGTGGGAGCCAGTTGTACTTCTCCTGTATATCCTGCAAGATCGCGAGCAAAGCATTTTTTCCATAATCATATCTTCTCAAAATAATATCAATTTCCTTTATGTTTATCTCCATTATTTTTCTCCTTTTTGAGTTACTTATTATAACCAGTTTATGCCAAAAGTCAATAAATAATTGGGTGTCAAATACTATTGTAAAATGCAGTAATGATTTTTGCAAAATAATAAGCCCGACCGTTTAAGGTCGGGCTTATTGATGGTATTCAGTTAATTAATTTCTACCTATTCTACCAAATAACCTTGCAGCTTCAGCGACTCTTTGTACAGCAAGGATATAAGCCGAGTTACGCATATTGGTTTTGTATTTGTCTGCTATTCGCACAACATCCCAGAATGATTGTTGCATCATATTCCAGCATTTGTTTTTGACTTCTTCTTCACTATAGAACAATCTTTGCACATCCTGCACCCATTCAAGATAAGAAACTGTTACACCACCCGCATTAGCGAGGATATCTGGTATTATGAATACTTTGCTATCTGTTAGTATGTCAGTTGCTTCATTTGTGGTTGGTCCATTTGCACCCTCGCATATGATTTTTGCCTTAATTTTGTGAGCATTGCTTTCGTTTATCATCCCTTCAATGGCGCAGGGTAATAGAATGTCAGTATCCATTTCAATTAACTCTTCATTAGAAATTGAATCATATTTTTGAAATCCTTTCACAGTCTTGGTCTGGCTCACATATTGATCCAGTTCTTTTATGTTGATACCATTCTTATTATAGATTCCGCCATAGATATCGGTAATCGCTATTATCTTACAACCATAGTCATAGAGTAAACGAGCGATAGAAGAACCGACATTACCGTAACCAATTATTGTAACTTTCTTGCCTTCAAGGGGTATTTCCAGATGTTTTGATGTTTCAAGTAAAGTAAAGTACATCCCTAAACCTGTGGCACCAGAGCGTCCCTTTGAACCCCCGATTGCTAATGGTTTGCCAGTAACCACCGCAGGTTCAAAATATCCAACATATCTGCTGTAAGCATCACATATCCAAGCCATTGTCTGAGCATTAGTCCAGACATCAGGTGCTGGTATATCCTTGTTTGGTCCAATGATTTCTTTGATTGAATAGGTATATTCTTTGGTCAATCTTTCCAGCTCAGATTCACTCATCTCTGGTGGATTGCAGATGACCGCGCCTTTTGCACCGCCAAGTGGCAAATTCAGAACTGCACATTTCCAGGTCATCCAGGCAGCCAATGCCTTACATTCTTCTAATGAGGCATCAGGGCTATACCTGATTCCACCTTTTCCCGGACCCCTCAGGGTAGAATGTTGAACCCTAAACCCTGTGAAAGTTTCAACCTTGCCATTGTCCCTTGTTATTGTTATGTGAACGGTTAGTTCTTTTTCTGGGTATTTGAGCCGGTTATATATCCAGGGCTCTATATCCAGAACACTTGCAGCCTTTTCGTACTGATAAGTTGCTTCAATAAAAGGGTCGTATTTCTTCTTTTTGTTATTGATGCTGTTCATAATAAGCCTCCTTCACAAGTAGTCTATATGCAAAATCCGTGCCCATTTTTTTGTCGGAATCTCAAGGGTTTTTTATGTGAAATATTGCAAAATGCAAAAAACTATCGTATTTTGCATATGGCAATTGATTAAAGATTAGTGAATAATTACATCTCTTTTAGTTTCCTTAACAGCGATGTGAGGTGAATCCCTAAAATTTTTGCCGCCTTTGATTTATTGCCTCCTGTAAATTTTAATACTTCTTTGATATATTCTTTTTCCAGCGCATCAAGCGTAATAAATTTGTTCTCTGAAGTTTTTTCTTTAATTGTTGGGAACTCATTCAAAATAGAACTTCTTTTAATTTCATCAGGTATATGTTCCAGTTTTATCTCATCAACAGAATACAACGCCATAATTCTTTCTACAACATTGCGCAATTCCCGTACATTTCCTGGCCAATCATACTCCATAAATGCCTTTGCTGCTGATTCAAAAATACCTTTGTAGGTTCTGTGTAATTCTTGATTGAACTCTTTTATGAAATTCAATGTGAGGGGGATTATATCATCCGGTCTTTCTCTTAATGGTGGAATATGAATAGGCACAACATTCAGCCGGTAAAAAAGGTCTTCACGAAAGTTTCCCTGTTTAATCTCTTTTTTCAAATCTTTGTTTGTAGCCGCGATGATTCTTATATCAACTTTAGTTGGGTTGGTGCCGCCGAGTCTTACAAATATTTGTTCTTCAATAACCTTTAATACCTTTGCCTGGAGCGGTAAAGGCATATCCGCAATTTCATCCAAAAAGACTGTTCCTTTATCTGCCTTTTCCAGAATTCCTATTTTTCGTCGTTTTGCATCCGTGAAAGCACCTGGTTCATAACCAAATAATTCACTTTCCAAGAGACTTTCGGGTATTGCGGCACAATTGATTTCAATGAATGGTTTATCCGCCCTCGGGCTATTATAATGTATTGCTCGTGCAAGTAATTCTTTACCAACCCCACTATCTCCGCTTATTAATACAGTGGTTTTATCAAGCAATGATATTCGTTTTGCCACATTTAATACATCAACCATTTTTTTACTCTTTGCTACAATTTTATTGAAATAGTATTTTCCTTTTTCGTTTTCAATGGATTCTGAAATTCTCAATCGTAATTTTTGCAATTCAAGTGCCCTTCTAATTGTGACTTTTAAATCCGTTATTTTAAATGGTTTTAAAAGATAATCGTAGGCGCCCAATTTCATAGCCTGGACCGCCTTTTCAATTATTTCATAGGCAGTAATCATTACCACCACGGTATTTTCATCAATTTCTTTTATCCTTTTTAAAATTTCTATTCCATCAATGCCTGGTAACATCAAGTCAACAAGCACCAAATTTGGGTAATGTTCCTGAAAAATTTTTATTCCGGTCTCTCCAGTATCAGCAAGGAATATTTCATAACCTTCTTTTTCAAGTGCCCTTTTTAGATTATTCAGTGTGAGGACCTCATCATCAATTATCAAAATTGATTCAATCATCTATTACCTCTGAACTTATTTTTCCTTCCTGTCTGATGGGAAGTACAATTTTAACTTCAGTCCCTTTACATAACTCACTGGAAATTATTATATCGCCATTATGGTGTTTGATAAAACTTAGACTAATACTTAATCCCAATCCAGTTCCTTTACCTTTCTTTGTAGTGAAGAATGGTTCAAAAACCCGTTTTAAATTTTCTGGTGGGATTCCTTTACCAGTATCGGATATTTTGATTTCAACATATTCTTCAAATTTAATCTTTTCTGTCCATATAGATATTGTTCCGGTATCTTCTATCGCCTGGGCAGCATTTAATAATACATTGACCAAAACCTGTCTGATCTGATTAACATCAGCCGTAATATGTGGTAAGGTTTCGGAGAGATGTTTTTCAAATCTTATTTTTTTAAACAATGGCTGGTGTTTGAGAAAGGAGATTGTTTCGGTAAGGAGGTTATTCAAATTTATCTTTGTAAATTTAGGTGGGGCAGGGCGGGCGAAATTTAATAATCCGCGTACTGTTTCAGAAATACGATATGCATTATCAAGGACTTCTTTTGCTCTTGTCTTCTTTTCAACATCAGTCTCTTCTTCAAGTAGCATTTCAATGTAAGATGTTATACCCTGTAACGGATTATTTATTTCATGTGCAGCACCTAAGGCAAGCTGGCTCAATGCCGAAAGTTTTTCATAATCTGCCATCTGGGTTCGCATCTGTTCATAGGTTGTTATGTCATTTATTAAAAGGGTTGCTGAGTTTATACCTTCGCTTGTTTCAATCGGAAATCCTGCGATGTTTAATATCATTGGTGTTCCATCTATGACCACAGATTTTTTTTCAAAACTGAAAGGGATTTTTTCTTTAAATATACTTTCTAATTTAATTTTCAATTCTTCATCTTTGAAAAAGGGTGAGATTTTAAAAAGGTTAGGGCAATTTTCAATATCTTCTACTTTAAAGAAATTTTTCGCATAATTATTACGGTATGTTATACGATAATTCTTGTCAATGGCAAGCATTGCACTGTTAATACTATCAATTATTCCTTTTATGTATTTTTCCGAAGAACTTAATTTTTTACTGAGATTTTCGCATTCCTTTAATCTTTTTCTTAGCTCTAAATTTATCGTATCAATAATTTTCTTCTTATTACTGATATCGTCAAAGGCAGATTTCAAATTGGAGGTCAAAGATTTTAGTAAGTTTGTTATTTGATTGGAAAAGAAGATAGCAGAAAATAGCAAAAATGTGCCAAATAAAATGAAAATAATGAAAATGATTCTTTTAAGCGAATTGACCGGTGCCAGTGCTTCTTTTAAATCCATTTCCGAAACCAGATACCAATTTGGTTTTTTGAATTTTCTGAATGCACACAGAACTTTTTCACCCCGATAATCACGATGCAAAATAACATCGCCTTCACCTATATGCGGATTGGGTTCTGATTCATAGTAAGCAGATTGCTTTAATACTTCACCACCTAATTTAGAAGGAGATAGAAATCTTCCCTGCTCGTCAACAAGGAAAATTTCACTGGTCTTTCCAAATCTTAAGTCCAGAATGAGATTGTAAAATTTTTGTAGTGAAATTGAGGCAAAAATTATGCCGATAACATTATTATTATTTAATAATGGTGCCGAAAGAACCATTGTATTACGATTGAGAATTTCTGAGTAAAATATGCTGCTATTATATATCTCCCCAGCCAATGCTCTTTTGAAATATTCACGCCCGGATATATTAGCCTTTATTGGATTTGTAGAGAATATGATTTCGCCTGTCAAATCGGCAATGGCGACAAAATCAAACCATTCGTTATTTTTTAAAAACTGCTGAAAAACATTATTATTTTTTCTTATTTCAGTAATATCGGAAAAATTTATGTGGTTTATTGACAATAAATTTTTCTCTCGCTCCTCAAGAAAAGAGCGTATGATCCTTACATTTACTTCTACTGAGTAGTCAAGGCTGTTTTTAATATGCCTTTCAAAATTTTCCGAAACCTCATAATTAACGATATAGAATAGTATAATAAAAGGTAGAAAAAAAAGTAACAGAGTAATAAGGATATTTCTTTTCCAGAGGCCCCTGTAGATGTCTTTATAAAACAAATTTCCGCAATTCGCACATTGGGTGGCAAAAATTGGATTTTTCTCTCCACACTTGTCGCACACAATATGTCCTTCAATCTTCTCGTTCATCAATCTTTATTCTAATGAAAAATATCAATAAGTCAAGGAGAGTCAAAATATCATACTATGATAATAAAACCTTTTCTTTGATTCTTTTAATATCTTTAATTTTTCCAATTCATTGCGCACATATATTTCACTACCCCAGATATTTAAGCCATCTCTACTCGCGGTGATAATCCTCGGCCCCATTGTCAGAATTCCTGTTATTTTATCGTTTTTTATTCCGATTATTGTGTAAATACTCTTCTCCTTTTGGGGTTCAATAGCCACAAAAACACTCTTATTGCCATTTTGAAATCCTGCAAATATCCTTCCAGCATAGTATGGGTAGAATGCTGTTGCTTCATTCATTCCATTTATTTTGAGTGAGTTCAATCTATCAATCTCAGGATTAAGGATAAAAATGCTATTATCTTTTAATAAAATAACATCGTCTGAATACTGGTAAATGCCTATCTTTTCTGTTGCAAATCTGGCATCTTTATATATCTTTACGACACCTTCTCTAAGATTCCATATCCTTAATTCACCATCAACACTACTTGAAACAATCAATCCATTTTTCTTAACCACAATTCCGGTAATTGCCTTTCTTTGTCCGGATATTACCTTTGTTATTCTTGAATTTATATTCCATATCCTTATAGTCCCATCGTTTTCTCCGGTGGCGATTATGTTATAACGGTCTGAAGCAATGACCGAAGGATTTGCAGAAGTTTGAAAAATGAGTAATCTATTTTTATTGAAATCTAAAGCATTGACACCCGATTTTGGGGAGACCCAGCAAACAAATTCATTATGGACACAAAGACCAGAAATATCTTCTTCTTCAATCTGGGTAAAGAAATTCTGATTGTTTATACCAACAAGAAGACCAAATCTTCCATTTTTATCAGAATATGCAATCATCCCTGGGCTATAATATGTTATCTGCTCTGGTTTTGATTTATACAATTTTATGGTCTGAAGAAGATTTGGCTGGGATTCAGGACTCTCATTGTTAATCCTTGCGAAGTGTTCTGTTTGGATTTTGATGGGTTTTTCTTCAATGGCTATTTTATTGTCATTCAGTGGTTGAAAATTTTCTATCTTACTTTCCAATGTTTCCTCAAAGGCGGGTATGATTTTTGATTCTTTATCAAATCTTCCTATATGTATATAATTAGCCCAAACCCCGACTTTCTTTCTGCTGAATATTTCTTTTATTTCTCCACTGCTCAATCTTGAGCCAATTGAATTATCAAGATTGTATACAAAGACATCACCATTACGATAGAATTCTGTCTCCTCAATTGGAGGATTTTCAATAAATCTTAAACAATCCCTGACCCGTTCTAAGATCCCTTCTCTTGTTTCAAGATTTATTCTGCGCGTGGAATAAGTGGTGCGAAAGTTTACGACACAGTCAAGATAATTGAATTGGTAGAATGTTTTTAAAACCTGGTAAAAATATATCTCATCAAGCCAGCCATCAAGGATGATCAATTTCTTGTGGCTATTCTGTTTTATGAAATCAAAGAAAACATCATACGGCGCAATATTTATTTCATCCATCATTTCAATGGTATAATATTGCGGGTCAAGAAAATCTTTTGTGAATTTTTTGTCAATCATCCGGCTAAACAATGTGCGGTGTCCGGGATTATCCCTCATAAGATAAAGTATGTCATCATTTGAGATATCACCAAAACCATATTTGATTGCTTCACAGAAATAAGTCTTTCCTGTGCCCGAATCACCGGTGACCGCCATAACAACAGGTTTTTTTAGATTAAAGAGATAATAAAGAGTTTCAGAGAGTTCATAAAGACCGATACTGCTTGGTTTCAAAGCAAGTATTGGTGTTGCAGGTATATTGTCCAGATTTAGACTGTCAATGAGTTCATAAAATTCTAAAACTTTTAACCCATAAATGGATTCTTCAAATACTTTTTTATTTTTGTCTTTTAGAAGTTCTAATAGGGTCGTAAGAATTTCAATATCAACGACACCTGTTTCTTTTTTTTCCTCTTTACCAATTGTACCCATTGCCCAGGCAAGTGCTATCTTTATTGTATTATCCTTGTGAGATATATATTTTACCATTTCATTGATTAGATTTTTTCCTGAAATACCAAGTTTGCCAGCAGACCAAATCGCTTCAGATTTTATATCATAAAGAGGCTGTTTGTATCCTGCTGGAGTATCTATGTAATCAGGCAACTGGAGAATCTCTTTTAAATGCTCAGATATCTTGCTAAACTGCACATTCCCCAATGCGTATATAATATTTGATAAAAGATTTGTATTCTCAACTTTCGTATTTTTCAAGAGGTTGAACAGGGTTTTTGCATGTCTTGGGTCTTTTAAAGCACCGAGCAATGAGACAATTTCAAATTGTAAACCAATTGGAACAGGATTTTGAGTATCGTTTAGCGCTCTTAAAAATGGTTTGATAAGAGCCTGCCCCTGCGTTATAGAAGAATTGATATCAAAATCTATTTTATTACTCAAAGAATCATAAATTTGGTTGATTTTCGTGTCTTCTTTAAGTTTTTCATTAAGTGAAATTTGATGTTCATATATTCCAATTTCTTCGTTGATTATTGTTGAAATTGAATTGAAGAGGCTGTTGTTTATCAACTCTTTATGAATCTGGAAAAAACTATCAAATAATACAGGTTCGCTCAAAAAATTTTTCAAATTCATCCTGAGATCTTCTACCTTATGGAGATATGTTTTCTGCCTCTTCTTTTCCTGATAATTCCAATCCGGAATATATTTTTCAGTATTCAATATGTATACCTGGTATTCAATTAAGTTGTAAAGAAGTTCAAAAATGCCCAGTGTATCAACAATATCAAGTGCCATTTCATCAGGGATATTTTTGAATTTAATCATTATATTTTGAAAATTGGGGTTATTTACTATGGGGTCAAAAAGGGCAAGAAGTAGTTCTTTATTATCGTTTAAATGAAATAATGTCCATATACGAAACCAGACTTCACTGGAGATTATCTCTTTAAGGGTTTTTGGGTTTGTGTTCCAATTACCTTTATTATCTAAGAAATAGACATCATAGCAATCATAGTTTTTGAGTAAAATCTGAATATTTTTAATTAAATTTTCACTATTAAATGATTTCAATTTAGCATTTGATCAGATTTTTCAGATCTGATTCTAAGTTTGTTGGTTGTATCATTATCAGCCAGCCTTCATTATAAGGGTCAGTAATTAATTTACTGTAGTTTTTATACAGGTCTTGATTTATTTTTATTACTTTCCCTGAAACTGGAGTCCATACTCTGTATATCTGATTTGCACCCGTGTTTATTCTTGCGCAGACTTCACCCTGATAACGCATCTCACCATTACCCGGAAGTTCTAACATTGATATTTCTTTAATACTTTTGACCAGTCGTTCATGGGCACCGATTCGGATATTGCCATCTTTTTCAATCTTTGCCCAGGAATTATCAGTGATACAGTAATAGTCTGCAGGCACAGGCATTAGCTCTACCTTTTCCTTTGTATAATATTCAAGGGCGCGATTTACAAGACTTCTCAATTCGTCCGGTGTGAATGGCTTTGGTATGTAATCAAATGCGCCGAATTTTATAGCTTCAACAGCGGTCTTTATTGATGGGTAACCAGTTACAAGAATGAACTGGACATCCGGTGTTATTGTTTTGATTCTTTTTAGCAACTCAATACCTGTTATATCCGGCATCATTAAATCTGCAACAACCAAATCATAATGGTTTTTATTATGCTTATAAGTTGCCTCTTCACCACTCAGTGCCATATCAACTTCATAGTCAAAATCTTCAAGGGCACTGGCAATACTTTTACATACATTTATCTCATCATCAACAACCAGAATTTTAAATTTCTTTTGTTCCATTTATACCCCCTTTTTTGTATATGATTATCAAAGATTTTTTAATCAATTTTCCAATTTGGGCAATTTTATTTTAACTTTTGTCCCTTTATTGACTTCACTATTTACTTCAATACTTCCATTATGTTGCTGGACAATACCATAACTTATTGATAATCCGAGTCCTGTTCCTTTTGATTTTTTTGTTGTGAAAAATGGGTCAAAAATTCTGTCCAGATTTTCTTTTGGAATACCAACTCCATTATCTTCAATCTCTATTTCAATGAATTTCCCATCAGCAGAGAGGCCTGAACGGATTTTGATATACCCGCCACCCTGCATTGCATCCATTGCATTCAACAGAATGTTGGTGAGAACTTGTTTTATTTTGCTCTCATCTGCCATAATGGAAGGTAATTGTTTATCCAATGTAACTTCTAATTTGATATTGTTAGCCAGAAATATACTCTCAAAAAGTAGCAATGTTTTTTCTATGATCTCATTAATTGAAACAATTTTCTTCTCCGGAGTCGTTTGTCTTGAGAATTCCAACAAACCGCTTACAATCTTTGCACATCGCTTTGTTTCTTCAATGACCATTTCAATTTTTTCAGCAAGCATGGAACCAGTGTCAAGTTTTTCTTTGATTAAATGACTGTTAATAAGGATTGATGTTAGAGGATTGTTGATTTCATGTGCGATACCGGCCGCGAGCTTGCCAATGGCAGAGAGTTTTTCGCTCTGTACCAACTGGTCTCTTGTTCTTTCCAGCTCACTTGTCTTCTCCTGAACCTTTTGTTCAAGGGTTTTGGTGAGATTGACATAACCTTCGGTAGCATTTTGAAGTGATTCAATCATCTGATTAAATGATTTAATCAATTCTCCAATTTCATCATCTGAACTAATCTTCGCCCGTGCTGAAAGGTCACCTTTTGAAACCCTCTCAGTAAGTTGATATAATTCATTTATCGGTCTGGTGATGCGTTTTACAGTAATGAATGATATTATTGCAAGTGCGATAATACTCAGAATTGCAATGAGAATGAATATTGAGACGACACGATTCTTTAGATATACATAAGGTGCTTCAAGCATTCCAACATACAAAATGCCGACAATTTGATTGTTTATATCCCAGATCGGTTCGTACGCAGTGATGAACCAGTCATTTACCACAAATGCCCTGCCGATCCAGGGTTTCCCATTTACTAAAACCTGGTCATATACTTCTTCTGATACCCTTGTTCCAATGGCCCTTTCACCGGTAACATCACGAACATTTGTGGTTATTCTAAGGTCCCTGAGGAAAATCGTTGCTGTGCCAATTTCCTTATTCCTGAATTTTTCATCTTTGTAAACGATGTCCTTAATTTTATCTACAATATCAAAATTCCTGTTTAGTAATCTACCACCATAAACAACACCGATGAGATTATTATTATCATCAAAGACCGGCGCTCCAGCAATAATGATCAATCCGGATGTTTCTAATGTATCATTGCGGGGTTTTGCCTTGGGTGTTGGAAGTATTTTAATTTTTGCAAGTTCAGCAAGTTTTTCGCTCTCTTTCTTCAGTTCTTTCTCAGATATTATTATAACTCCGTATGTGCTTTCTTTTTTCTTTAGAACTTTTTTTAATATTTCATTTTCTGGAAAATCATCGTAATATTCTGGATTTTCTGCACGAAGAATTATACGGCCAGTCTTGTCCGTTATATTCAATATATCAAGGTTCTCGTCAGTTTTAACCTTTTGCAATTCTTTTAATAAAAAAAGGCGATTTTTTTTAATAAGGGCATCTTTGACAAAATATCTGCTTGCTGTCAATCTAACTATGTTTTTGATTGTCCTTGTTTCTTCTTCAAGAACCTCCCTTGCAGTATTGAGGTCAAGTTTGACCTTTTCCTGCCCCTGTGCCACTATCGTATTTCCAATTATCGTTATACCGGTAAAGGTGGATAATAATATACCGATAATTATGACCGTTGAGAAACTTAAAATCAACTTTGTTTGCAATGGGAAGAACTTGCGATTCATTGGCTCTTAATTATATGGATTCTCAATTACTTGTCAATGGATTCAAAATCTCATAAGGTGCTTGATTTCGTGCAAAATAAGAATAAGATTTGTATGATGGTTAGAATTATTAGCTTGCTATTCCTAATATTGTTTTTGGCGATTTTAATTTTTTTTGTAATACCTCCAGACAAAAAATCATTACATCCCGAATGCAATTCATGTAATATTACTGATCGTAATGGTATTCTGCTTCGGCAGGTTCTGTCGCGGGATTACAAGACAGCCGTCTGGAAAGGAATAAAAGAAATTTCGCCTGATGTGATAAAAGCCACAATAATAAGGGAAGATAAGAGATTTTTTATTCACAGAGGAGTGGATTTTATTGCCCTTTGTCGTGCACTAAGCGAAAATCTAATGTATCACAGGATTCGTTCCGGTGGGTCAACGATCACAATGCAGGTCGCAAAGATGACATTGGGTCATAAAAAACGCAACATTATTATGAAATTATGGGAAATCATATATGCGCTAAAACTTGAAATCAATCTCAGTAAGTCAGAAATCCTTGAAATTTATTTGAATCGTGCACCTTACGGTAATCAGATATTCGGAGTGGAAGCAGGTTCCAGGTTCTATTTTGAAAAACCTGCGAACGATCTGTCATTAAGTGAATCCTGTATTCTCTCGGTTATACCAAAATCCCCGGGTTTTTTAGATCCAATCAAGAACTATGAAAAAATAAGATTAGAGAGAAACAAAATACTCAACGAGCTTATTGCCTATGGACTAATTGACTCAACAAGATATACAAGCGCAATCAATGAACCCATAATGATTGATAAGAAAAAGATGGTTTTCCGCGCACCTCATTTTGTCGATTTTATATTACAACAGAATACAGATTTCAGATATTCAAATATTACTTCAACAATTGACATCAATATGCAGGAAAATATTGAAAAAATGCTATTTACATCAATTAACACTTTAAGAAAATATAATGTAAATCAGGGTGCAGTGGCTGTTATGGATACAAAGACAGGTGAGATACTTGCAATGGTTGGTTCTAAGGACTATTTTGATGAAAGTGAAGGTCAGGTAAATGGATGTCTGGCTCTAAGGCAGCCGGGGTCAAGTTTGAAGCCCTTTTTATATATACTTGCCTTATCTAATGGCATTCCAATGAGCTATTTAATGAATGATACCGTAACTGAATTTAAACTTTCTGATGGCACCATTTTTGCACCGAGAAACTATGGTGATAAATATCACAGGCTTGTGCGGGCAAGGGAAGCACTTGGTTCATCCTTCAATATTCCTGCGGTTTACATTCTTGATATATTGGGGATTGAAAAGTTCTATAATTTTCTTAACCATCTCCACTTTGCGAGTATTTTCAAAGAACCAAATTTTTATGGATTATCCCTTTCCCTTGGTGCTGCAGAAGTAAGATTGCTTGAACTTGTGAATGCATACAGAGCAATTGCAAATATGGGTACCTGGACTGAGGCAAAATTTTTAAGAGATGGCAAGATAGAAAAGGGGGAAAAGGTATTTTCTGAACAAGTGGCTTATATTATCACCGATGTTTTATCTGATAACTCTGCCCGAATAAAGGCATTTGGTGATGATTCACCCCTGAATTTGCCATTCCCCTGTGCGGTCAAGACCGGGACCACAAAGAATTTTAAGGATAATTGGTGTATTGGTTTTACAGAAAGATACACGGTTGGTGTATGGGTCGGAAATTTTGATGGTTCACCAATGAATGGTGTATCAGGAATTTCTGGTGCTGGGCCTTTATTCAGAGATATAATGATTGAATTACACAGAAATGAGTATCCAAAAGGCTTTGAAAAACCTAAATGTGTTATAACATTAAAAGTCTGTGCAAAAACCGGATTACTCCCAAAAAAGGAATGCCCTTTAATACAGGAATTATTCATTCCAGGGACTGAACCAAAAGATACCTGTTATCTTTGCGGAAATAGGGGAGAGGAATTCTTTGGATACAGAACCAATCAAGAGTTGAGCAATAATACACTGGCAATCATCCATCCAAAAGATGGGGATATTTTCAAACTTGACCCACAAATACCATATTCAAACCAGGCAATTTCAATAAGGGTTTCAGCAGATACAAACATTGAAAAAATTATTTTGAAATTAAATGGAAGATTGTTATGCGATAAAAATGAACGAGAAATTTTCTATTTATGGCGACCAAAACCCGGCAAGTATGAACTTGAAGCCTTTGGTTTCAGCAAAAATGAATCAAAGGCTACAAAGGTCTCATTCACCGTATTTTAGTCAAAATCTTACGATTATTTTATTTTTTCTATCTCCCATCATTTTAATAATTGAACAATTGTTCAGGTCTTAATATACGACTAAAATATATTTCTGAATTCTCTACCGATTGATATATATGTATTAATTCTGATATTCTCTTTTCCTTTGACAAAATTACCGAGACCAAAAATGAGTTTTACCGGACCAATAGGAGTATTTGCACGTGCACCCAGTCCTGCACCATATTCTACTGATTTCAGGAATTCTTTTCTGTCAAACACATTGTGACCAAATATGCCTGTATTGAAAATCATACCCATAAAAACTGGATAATCACCGCGATTGAATAATTCAAATATCTTTAAATCAATACCCGATGTTAATATCAAACGCTCCCTTGACAGAAACTCATCTTTATCAAATCCGACAAAGTCTTCACCACCAGAATAAAAATATTCTACCAGAGGCAGACCCCCTCCAACAAAACCCAGACCAATGCCATATTTCAATATGATTTTTTTCTTGATTTTGTTGTATTGTTCATATAAGATATTGGTCTTTAAAAAATTACTATCTGATTTGATTCTAAGGTTTGAATATTTGATATTTAAAGCAATCTTTGTACCAGTTGTAGGAAGATAAAAATCATCAAGATTGTTTAATTCCCAGTTGAGAAATGGACAGACCATAAATTCTTTCTCCGGTATTGAATCTTTCCATGGTATGGGCGGAATATGATAAATAACCTGTTGAGATTCAATTCCAATTGTAAAAAAGGTATATTTTCCTATACTATAGCCCGCTTCTGCTGTGCCACCCCTGTAAATAGTGCTATAATCAGTTATCCATTTATTTTCTCTGTACAATTGATGGGTTATTACACACCAGGAACCATCAAAATAGTAGCTAAAAGGTATCAAAAACAATCTTGTGCCACCTACGCCAATTTTGATTTCATTCGGGTTACCAAGATTTAATGCAAGAGATATTCCACCACCGGTTCCAAACAGATTTAGCTGACCTATTTCAAAATCAGTTGCCAGACCATCCATATTATCATAGCGGATACCAAACCGATATATACCATAAAAAGGCTCATGTGCCAGAATGATGATATCCACTGAATCATTTTGAACAAAATCAAGTTCGTAATTGATATTATCAAAAAGACCTGTCTGATAAAGGCTTTTCAGGTCGTTTATCAAATAGTTAAAACTGAGATGATCACCCGGTTTGACCTTGATGAACCTTTGCAGGATATTTTCTTTTGTAGTATTAAGCCCTTTAAATTTAATAGAACGGACAATTGGAAAATCCCTTTTAACTCTTTTATAATTTTTTGGGAAAAATAATCTCTTATTTTTCAATTTCTCTTTTATCTCAGGAAGAGATTTGAGCGCAGCTTCCTCACCTGCATTGATAATTTCTTTAACTTTACTGAAATCGGCAGGATTAAATCTTTCTAATTCTGGTTCTACAAGTACATTCAAATAACTCTTTTGCTTTTGTAAATTTTCATTGCTGAGAATGTTCATTGTTCGGTTTATAACATCAATTACCGAAGTCTCAGAACTAATAGTGGTTTTTGTAGTAACAACTCCAATTACAAAATCAGGATTGAATGTAAAGATTTCTTCAACAGGTAAATATTGTTGAACACCACCATCAATCAGTTCAAGACTATCAATTTTCACTGAAGCAAAAATTCCGGGTACTGCAATACTTGCCCGAACTGCCCTGTCTAATCTGCCAGATTTTATTGCTACCTTTTTCCCGGAATGGAGATCAACTGCTATTGCCCGATAGGGAAGAATAAGGCTATCAAAATCGTATTGGGCATGAAAACTCGGTTCAGCAAAGAGTTCCATCAAAAGAAATTCTAAATTCTGAAGGGGAATAATTCCTGTTGGCAAAATTGGTATGAAATGTCTGTGGCGCATTTCAATGATAAATTTTTTACTTTTTTCACGTTCAGGTAGATAGAGGGTGCCGAATGGTTTTGTGGGTTTTAATATTTTAGACCAGTCAATTGATAACGCTATGCTTTCTATTTGTGCTGCGCTATAACCCGCAGCATAAGCACCCCCAATAAGAGCACCCATACTTGTTCCGGTGATAAAAGAAACAGGGATTTGATTTTGTTCAAAGACTTTTAGCACACCGATATGGGCAAGGCCAAGAGCACCACCAGCTGAAAGCACAAGACCAATTTTGCAATCTGAAGAATCACCAAAGGACCCTTCAAAGGGTGTATCATATCCAGATAAATGCCTAAAGAAGAGCAGGATTAATAGCAAATATTTTGTTATTCCTAGAGATTTCTTTAATTTCATTATGTATTATATTCTAAGTCCAGTTGAGTGTCAATATCGCTAAATCTGTGTAACCTATTTTTCAAATGAAAAATTTTGTATATAATCCAGTATGAGAATTATGAGAATAGAGATGCCGGAGACTGAATATAGGGCATCAAGGGTGTGCAGGATTTTGGGAAATCCGACTGCTTATCAGATTGTAAAATTGTTATTTGGTAAGAAAAAGTCGCCTTAATATAATAATTAGGTTCATTCATGTATTGACAGTTTGAAGAAATTTTGTAAAATTTGTGAGGACAAACTATGTTAATTATATTTGTTATGTTTCTTTCCCAACTGCAAAACCAGGTTTATGAGATAAATAGGGGAGAGGCGCATCTTTGCCGTTTGTTTACCGATATTGATAGTTTTGTATCAGCAAGGTTTTATACTGTTGATGATTCAATAAAGGTAGTATTATTTTACACAACAAAAGGTGACACATTTGATTCGGTAATAAATATAAGCACAGCAGTCTTTAAAGGATTGAAATTTTATCAAAAGAATTTTCACAGAATTGTTCTTGATGGTAATTTCCGAGAAGAATTCATCAAGAACTATGAGATTGGCTGGCCTATAATTTCACCGAAAATGTTTCAATATAAAAAAAATGACGCCCTGTTACGGTCTATTTTCCATAGTTTTTGCTGTATTACCGGCACCGGTGCAACAGGTGCATATATTGGTGCACTTTGGGGTCGGACAATTCGTAAAGAGACTGGATATCTACCCTGTGGCTGGCAAGAATATAGTTGTGTAATCCCTTATGAATACTACTCATATACAATTGACCATACGAAATATTATACCGGTGTTGTAATCGGAGTGGCTTGTGGTGTTATTCCAAGCAGGGAATTATATTTCAAAAGAATGAAAAAGAATATTCTATCTAATCTTTTATTACACGATATTATTGCATTTGATGATAACGGTAATCCTATTACACTCAAAGAAGTTGAGAAGGAGAATAAGGGATTATATACAGCAGGCTTTGGAACCCTTGGCATTATTGCCGGTGGCGCTGGTATTTTGGCTGGAATTTTTGGATTGAGTGCACCCTGGTTTGATTTAGTACCGAAAACCAAATGGGATGAAAAAGCCGTGAGTATTCCAATATTGCTGATTTCAGGAATTAGTTTTTATCATTTTACAAAATTTGCCTTTGAAAAGGGTGCAGAACTTGACCGTATTGCAACGTTTGAAAGGATAAAGAATAAAAGAAGGGAAAAGCAAGAATCAAGTGATTAATCTGAAAATGACGACCAATATTAAGGCAGGTAAAAAGTTGCCTGCTTTTATGTCTTTTATCCCAAGCAATCTGATTCCAATAGCAAGGATGAGAATTCCACCAATGCCAGTAAAGTCGTTTAGAAAATGTGGCTCTGCAAGAAAATTCAGTTGCCCTGCAAGAAGGGTGATAGAACCCTGGAATAAGAATACTACTATTGCAGAAAATATCACACCAATACCTAAGGTTGAAGTCAGAATTATTGCTGAAATGCCATCCATTATTGATTTTGTTATGAGCAACTCAGGTTTATGTAATAATCCATCCTGAACACAGCCCAAAACAGTCATTGGTCCGATTGAAAAAAGGATGCTTGCAATAACGAATCCCTGTGCAAATGTTCTTGATTCGGAAAATCCGCTGATTTTCTTGAATCTTTCCCCAATTTGTTCAACTGATTTTTCAATTTTCAGGATTTCTCCAATCACACCACCAATAACAAGACTAACAATCACAATAATTGGGCTTTCCATTTGGATACCCATTTTAATCCCCAAAACACAGGTGAAGATACCAAGGCCAATTAGAATGACATTCTTGATGTTATCAGGAATACCTTTTCGTAAAATCAAACCAATGATGCTACCGACAACGACAAGAACTGTGTTGGTTATTGTACCAACCATTGCCAATTATACATATGAGATTTCAAAAATCAATAAGGAAGGAGTTGAGAAAGAGGTTAGTAGGTAGCATATTAGGCTTAGGGGAGAAGTTCAGCAGATTATTTAGCAAATATGTAGTTGCAACGATATTATTAAGTTTACATAATATATATTATCAGACATTGTTTATTTTTAGATTTTATAGCTGAGAATTCCTTAAATCTATGGATATATTGACTTCTTAGCAAAAATCGGTATAATAAAGCGTGATTGAAAAGATCAGGATTTCAACAAAGAATAGAAATGAACTTGTTGATATAACAAGCGAGATCAAAAGAATTATTGATAAACATAAAATTAAGAATGGTGTTGTCCATATCTTCTGTCCACATACGACTGCAGCAATAACTATCAACGAGAATTATGATCCATCAGTAAAGGAAGATATAACAAATGCACTTGAGAAACTTATACCTTATCGTGGCAATTACTCTCATACCGAAGGCAATGCTGATGCCCATATTAAGGCAGCCATAGTTGGCTCATCAAGGACATTGTTTATTGAAGATGGTAGACTCGCCTTTGGTACCTGGCAGGGCATCTTTTTCTGCGAATTTGACGGACCGAGAACAAGAGAGATATGGGTAAAAATTACAGAAAATGCCTGAAAAGATGGAAAGAAAATATGGCATTAACGATGAGCAAAAAGAAAGAGCAAATAAATTTGCGCTCAGGATTTATGTATTTAGGCATTTTGGACTTTTAGGTTTCTTTAATAAGGAGGTCTGATGCATAAGAAACTCTTTATACCCGGACCGACTGAGGTCAGGGACGAAATATTGCAGGCACAGGCAAAACCGATGATTGGTCATCGGTCAAAGGATTTCAGTGCTTTATATGAAGGAATTGTGAATAAAATAAAGAAAGCGCTGAACACACAAAATCATGTCATTGTATTTACATCTTCAGGTACTGGCATAATGGAAGGTTCAATCAGGAATTGTGTTTATAAAGATGTGTTGTGTTGCGTGAATGGTTCATTTAGTGATCGTTGGTTCAAAATAGCCAAGGCGTGCGGAAAGAACGCTGATGCGATCAGTGTTGACTGGGGTAAGGCAATAAAACCCGAGATGATTGAGGAAAAACTAAAACAGAAAAAATATGATGCAGTGACACTTGTTCACAATGAATCCTCTACCGGTGTTCGTGCGCCGATTGAAGAAATTGCCGAAGTAATGAAAAAATATCCTGATACATTCTGGCTTGTTGATACTGTAAGTTCGCTTATGGGTGACAAAATTGAGATAGACAAACTTGGAATAGATGTCTGTCTCACCAGCAGTCAAAAATGTTTCGCCCTCCCCCCTGGTCTTGCGGTCTGCACCGTAACCCAACGTGCACTTGAAAGAACAAGAACAATCACTGACCGCGGATATTATTTTGATTTTGATGCAATGTTAAAGAGATACGAAAAGGATCGCCAAACACCAACCACACCTGCAGTAACACTTCTATATGCAATGGATAAACAGATGGATAAGATTCTTGCTGAAGGAATGGAAAATAGATACAAAAGGCATCTTGAAATGGCACAATATGTGAGGAATTGGGCAAAGAAACATTTCGCTCTGTTCCCCGAATCCGGCTACGAATCAGTAACCCTTACCTGTGTTGATAATACGAGAAAGATTACTGTGGCAGATTTGAACTCAGAGCTTGGCAAGAGAGGATTCCAGATCTCTAATGGCTATGGCGACCTGAAAGAAAAGACCTTCAGAATTGCGCATATGGGTGATTTGACTCTGGATGAAATAAAAGAGCTTATCAATAATATTAACGACATACTCAAATTATAGAAACCTAAATATAGGGGAGGTCCATTTTCTGCTAATTATAATATGGGTCTCCCCTATTTAATTCGCTGGATTTTGATTGTGTAATAGTTAAGAAACTGGGGCATAAGATGTGGAATTTTTGGGGTTTCACCTGTCTGCCGTAGCCTTGGCACAGGCAGAGGGGCGGAGCCCCTGATGTATCTTGAGAGGTAATTCTTAATTTCTATAATTTATAAAGGATTGCAATAATATGGTTGATAAAAGTTTAATAGAACTACCCTTTATTGGAAGAAATAGAGAGTTATCCCTATTAAATGAAATCTATAATTCTTCTCTTCAATATCAGGGTAGAGTTGTAATAATTGAAGGTGCCCCGGGTATTGGTAAGACAAGACTGGTCAACAAATTCATTGATGATAATGGTCTGTCTTCGATAACAATCAATCTTTCCATAGAATCAGGAATCTCTTCAAGGCAATTTTTAGCCAAAACAATCCGTCTTTATCTCCATAAATTTAATCATTCAATCCGCCAGATCAATCAGGTGATAAAAAAAGAAATTTTTGAGGAATTTGTGGAAATCGTGCCAGAATTGAATTTGTATCTTCCTTATACCCGGAGTGCTGAAAAAGAAAAAGTATTTGATGACTATTATTACTTTTTTGAATTTATAAAAAACTTATCTTATTTTACACCGGTTGTCTTTGTAATAGAAGATTTCCATAATGCCAATAATGAAATTTTGAAACTTTTTGATCCTATTTTTATTAAAAAAATATCTACTCTTCCGGTCTTGATAATTTTAACATCCCATTCCGATTCTGAATTCTCCAAAGGCATTTATTTTAACCACTCTTTTGGAATAGAAAAAATAAATCTGACAAATTTAAGCCCGGAAGAAATTTCTGACCTGAATCAGTTATTATTTGATAACCACCTTGAAAGAAAATTTTTTCAATGGTTATATGATATATCCATCGGCAATCCCCTTTTCTTAATTGCCTGCATCCACACATTCTTTGAAAAAGGACTGGTATATTTTGATGAAAGAAAAGGTAGATGGATGACACTCCCCAATTATGAAGAAGTTGTAATCCAGGGGGGTTTGCCCGGGATTTTTCAGATAAGATTAAAAGGATTGACTAAAAAGGAAAAAGATTTTTTAGAGACCGCAGCGATCTTTGGTGAAAAATTTGATATATCAAGTTCATTGTTAAAAAAATTCAAGCCCTATCTCAACAAATTTATCAGCCGGGGAATTTTAAAGAAACAGGAACAGGGTTATGGTTTTAACCATCCAGTTATAAAAGAAATTATCTATAATAAAATATCTAAAAATAAAAAAATCAAAGTGCACAGAAAAATTGGAGAATATTATAAAAAAATCGGTGACCGGTTTAATGCTGTAGAACATTTATTGAAGGCAAATATTAAAAATCATTCTTTGGTAGATACGCTCTATAATCTCGGTATTGAACTTGTTGAGAGAAAAGAATTTCAGCGTGCCACATACTTTCTGGAACAGGCTTTGATTATGGCAAAGGGGTTAAACAGAATTAATGAGAGTAAAATTTTAAAGATTACAGAACTGTACACAAGAATTCTATTAAAAATAGGCTTTTATCAGAAAGCAATAAAATTATCCCAAAAATTAATAGACAATTTAAAAAAAGTGGAATCAGTTGATATAAAACAGATATTAAAAATCTATGGAGTACTCGTCCATTCTTTAGTTCGTAATGGCAATTATTATGAAGCGATTCAATATACAGAAAAATCATTTAAATTTGCCAGGGCAAATAAGCTGGATACCGATTTTGATTTATATGAAATTAAAATCTATCAGGCATTTGCTTTAAAATACCTTGGAAAATTGGATGAGGCATTAAAATCTGGTTTGATGTTGTATCAATAGACATTCTCCCAATGATTATTGACAATTCTATCGGAAAGGTTATTATAATAAACTGGAGGATGTATGAAAAACAAATGGATGGATTGGATGTTTAAGAAAATAGAAGAGGCTAAAAAGAGATATTATCATCGTATAGGAATTTGAAAAATTCCTATACGAAAATAATGAAATTTTTCATTA
>JBNAVN010000023.1:0-36580 GCA_049700315.1 bacterium | reverse complement strand
GTTATCCACAAAGTTATCCACAAAATCAAGCAAATGCAGTCCAGTTCTGCATTTGCTCGTGTCTCATTTAGTGAGACACGATTCTCATAAAATGAGACAAATTTCAATTTTTGCCATTTTTTCACAGGAAATCCCGAAAACTTATGAAATTCCAAGACTTTGATGTTAAAAATTTAGCCTATTTTTTGATAAATTTTGTAGTATTTTTGAATTTTGCCTTGACTTAAGTCTCGCAAAAATCAACGTTTTTTCATAAAAAAATGACCGCTCTTCAGCAGACAAAAGAATGTTGGAAAGTGCATAAAACCCCAACTTTCAAGTTAAATATTCTTTCTAAATAAAATTCTTTACTTTCCAGCAAGAAGTTTTAATGTTTACCAATAGACCTTGACTTTTGATAAACAGAAGGTATAATTTTCTATAAATGATGGGCAAGGAGTCAAAATGATTATGACTACATTAAGCAATTGTTTTTTCATTCTATCACTTTTTCTGTTCCCTTATCAAGATGGCTGGCCCAGATTGATTGAAGGGGGTGTTGACTTCTCTTCACCGGTCCTGATTGATGTTAATGGTGATGATACACTTGAAATATTAGTTGCAGGCAATACCCACTGGATTTATCTTTTTAATCATCATGGAGAGAATCTACCGGGCTGGCCAAAAAGCACGGGTGCTGCACCGGGGATTGCAGAAACATCATCACCCTCGGTCGGTGATATTGACAATGATGGCGAAATGGAAATCGTATATGCCTCCAATTCTGGCGACCTTTTTGCCTGGGAAATTGACGGTAATGTCATACCTGGATTTCCTGTAAGTCTTGGTGATAATGTAATCCGCGCATGCACAATGCTTGAAGATATTGATGGTGATGATACACTTGAAATTTGTATTGGAACAGGCGTATCGCTTTACAAATTTTTTGTCTTCCGTCATAACGGCTCATTACTTTTCAGCCGGAATGTTGAATATCGGATTCATTCCACTGCTGCAGCTGCTGACCTTGATAATGATCAAGAGATGGAAATCATTCACGGTGTTGACCGGAATGTGCAATATGGAGTCTATGCATGGGAATCCGATGGTGATACCTGTCAGGGCTGGCCACAGGCAACAGGTCATCATGTGGATGCCTCACCAGTCCTGGCTGATATTGATGGTGACTCTTTGTATGAGGTCTTTGTTGGGTCAATTGATAACAGGATGTATGGCTGGAACTACCTTGGTCAACCTTTGCCATCCTGGCCGAACATCGTTGGTAATGGTGTGTATGAAGGTATTATCTCTTCTCCAGCAATTGGGGATATAGATAATGACGGCATTCTTGATATTGTTACAGGCAGGGGCATCATACAATCTTCTTATGGAGCGGTATTTGCATTCAGGGCAACGGGTGATACACTCAATGGTTTTCCTGCCTTCATTAACACAGGTGCAGTCACTTCATCTCCGGCACTTGGTGATATAGATGGCGACCCGGAGATTGAAATTGTTGTTGGTTGCCAGGATGGAAATCTATATGCCTACAATCCAGACGCCAGCATCGTTAATGGTTTTCCAATAGCAGTAGCCCAATCAGTCACCTCATCCCCGGCACTGGGTGATATTGATCTGGACGGTGATATAGAAATTGTTGTCGGTGGAAAGGGACCTGCTGGAACCAATGATAGCCTTTATATTTGGGATCTGCCTGCACCATTCTCTGCCCAGAGAACACCCTGGCCTATGTTCCATCACGACCCGCAACATACAGGCAGATTCCCTCTACAGGGTTATGGTGTGAAAGAAAAAAATTTTCGTCCAATTAAAAACTCTACTATTTTTCCTACAATAATTACAGGAAATATTTCATTGATCACAAAAAACAATCCGCACCTCTATCTACGGATATTCAATATTGCAGGGATGGAGATAAAGGGGAACAGAGCAAATATTAGTAATCTGGCATCAGGAGTATATTTTGTTAAATATTGGAATGATGATAAAACAATTCAGGGAATGGTTAAATGTATTATATTAAACAATAAATAAGAGGGACAATAGCCACTATATTTGCCTGAGAAATTGCGCAACTACATTTTTGCGAAATAAATCAGATAGATCACAACCATAACAATGATCGTTGAGACTTCTCCCTTCAAATTACTATAAATAAATCCAACCTTTTTTGTCTGAACATTTCGTAAATATTTTTCCTCAGCAAAAATAATAACTGAATATTCAAACATGAAAATTATCATCAACAGCAACCCATACCACAAAGGTGGATTGTATAATATTATCGTTCCCAAAACCAATAGAAAATTTCCAATGTATAACGGGTGTCTCAAAATACGATAAGGTGCGCTAATAATCTTATAATCGGCGGTTATCTGCCTACCCCTTGATTTTTCTCCAATGTAACCAGCTGACCAGAGTCTGATTACAATACCACAAATGATAAATAGATGTGGCAAAATAGTTCTTGATTCAGTTCTGCCCAGAATAAACAGCAACAAAAGGAATGGCAGGGTAATCACATCGCGATACCTATAGAAAAATTTTCCCAGTTCTACAAAACTATTCAATCTTCCAATTTTGGATAATACAGATGATATTCACCAATCTTCTCTTTTATGAAATAATTTTGCTGTATTGATTGGATCATTTCTGGTGTTAAACGTTCTTTATCCGCCTGACAGTTTAAGTCATAACTCAGCACAATCAGTGAAAAAAGTTTGGTTTCTATATTATGTATGAACACTGTCTGGTTCCATATTTTTTGATTAGCCAGCTGGGTCATTTCAAAAGGCTGAAACAGAACAGATTTATTGTTTAACACCAACAGGCCTGCATCTTCACTGATAATATTCCCTTCAGTTTTTGAAATGATGCGAGAAACTTTTCGGGATTCTTCGCCACGCAGTTTTGTCGCACTTGGTTCTGTCAAATAAGGCATATGCAAAAAAAGAACCAATTGAACAAAAATTGCAGCTATGTATAAGCAGTTATACACTCTCTCATTCATTTCGTTCTGGAGTTTTCCAAGGCACAATCCGGTCAGAACACAGGAAAGTGCAATCATTTCAAAAAAATAATTCATATTTGCGCCGATTTTACCAACTGATACGGCGACAATGCACGCGAGGAAAAAATAACCAACCAACACCAAGTTTTTTTTCTCAGCAATTGAGTAAAAGGCATAAATAATAGAAAAAAGCATCAGGATTGCATGATTCTGCAATGCCCAGACATAATGTTTTATTGCCTGTTCAAATATAAAGATATTCAGATTGTATACAAAATTATGCAGGTAAAACTCACCATGGGTCAATTGGTTTATCACCAAGAAAAGAATGATGCAGGACAGACAAATGGCGATAATAAAATTAAATGCTTTCTTTCTATCACTTTTCAAAAGGGACAATGCAACTGCCAAGGGTGCAGCAAAAAAGACCTGTTTGGTATATAAGGCAGCAGTAAAAAAAATCACTGGCAGGATCAATTTTCTTTGAGAGATAAAAAGATATATGCCCAGAAAGCAAAAGAACAAACCGAGCATGTCAACCCGCATAAATGGACTATTTTTGAATACATACGAGGAACTGACAAATAACAAACTTGATATTATTGCGTGTTCGCGCTCAACATATTTCAATAGTACTTTATAAATCAAAAAAGCAATGCCCAGGACAGAAAGAAAAGTAATTATTCTGCCCGGCACAAAAGAGACACCAAATATTTTGACAAATATCGCGCAAAGATAACAATATAGAGGCGGGTAGTTTGTAACGATATATGGATATTCGTTAATTGTCTGATATATAGACCTTCCTTTACTGATAAGGTACGCTTGATTCAAAATAAAACCTTCAGGATAGGAAATCTGATATGGATAGGATATGATGGCAAGAGATTCAATCAAATAGAATATTGCGTAGACTATCAGCCCAATAAAGACTAATTGCTTTAATTTCTTCATCATTTCAGGAATTCAGGCATCATAGAATTTCAGGTATTTGTTTTTCAATGCCGGAGAGGGGATTTGAACCCCTATGCTGTTGCCAGCGCCAGGTCCTGAACCTGGTGCGTCTCCCAATTCCGCCACCCCGGCCAAAAACGGTCATAGGTTATTGGGCATGGAAGATGGTTAATCAAAAAGCATCTACCCTTTAACCTAATTTTCTGCTCACATTATTTTATGGTAAATTATAGTCAAAATTGGTAATCTGTCAATTAAGATAAAATTATTTGTAATATTTTTGCTGTCGTACAAAAATAATTGACACAGGCAATTTTCTTTATATACTTGAACTTATGGATAAAACATTATTAATCATAAAACCTGATGCAGTGAAAAGAAATTTGATTGGTAATATCTTAAAGCATATTATGGATGCTGGCTTTAAGATTGTTGCGATGAAAATGATCTGGCTGAACAAGGAACAGGGCGGTAGATTCTATGAAATTCATAGGGGAAAGGATTTTTACAACTGGCTTGTGGATTTCATCTCATCCGGACCAGTGGTTGTTGCCTGCCTGAAATATCCTGATGCACCAAAAAAATTGCGCGAGGTTGTTGGTGCTACTGATCCGAAAAAGGCTGCAACCGGTACAATCCGCAATCTCTACGGAACATCAGTCGGCGAGAATGTGGTTCATGCCTCAGCACCTGATGAAGATCCACAAAGAGAAATTAATTTCTTCTTCAGCCAACAAGAAATTTTTGACATTTAGATCATTAGTTCAAGATCGCTTTGCTCTTGTTCTGGCATTTGCCATTATCTCTTGTCCGAGCCCGGGCATAAAAGAGATAAAAATTGAGACAATCCCTGAGCCAGAACTGCTTTATGAGGCAGAGCGGGCAGCGCCCGGCAAACCGATCTATGCCTTCAATCTATTAAAAGGGATAACCAATCCCCAATACAGGATAGAAAAAAGCAGAATTCTGTTAAGAATTTATCTTGACCAGAGGGAATACAGCCGGGCGTTATTTTTAATTGACAGCCTGAAAAGTGAATTTGATATCACGGAAGATTCAACATTAAGAGAACTTGCCCTGACCACATACCTGAGGCAAAAAAACTGGAATGAAATTCTAAACCTGACAATGGACCCGTTACTAAGAGGAATTGCTTTATACAATCTTCAAAGGTATTCAGAAGCAATAGAGTATTTATCAAAGAATGTTGAACTGAAAGATTACCAATTGATATATCTGGCAAGATGCTATTATTTTATGAATGATTTTGAAAATGCCTTGAAATTCGCCTTAGAGATTGACACAATCAATCCCTATCTTTCTTCAAATTATCAGAATCTTTTGTTTGACCTGTTATTGAATACCACGGAAATTTCCTTGATTAAAAAAGAGCTTTCCAAGATCAAGGATTCGGTCTCAAGGAAATTTCTTTTGCTTAAGATCTATGAGCGCCAGAAAGATGTGAATAATCTCCGTAATATTGCACTTGAACTGATAACAAATCACCCATCTTCGGTTGGCGCAAAATATTGCATAGCCATAATAAAACCAAGGAGTACATCAGAGTATAAATTGTTCGGCAGGGTTGCTTATCTTCACAAAGATTACGCACAGGCATTGAAATTATTCAAAAATGCAACCAAAGACGAGGAGGTAAATTATTATCTGGGCATGATACATTACAACCAGGCACAGTATAATTCAGCCCTGAACTATTTCCGCAAAAGTCAGCGTCCTGAAGCATATTATTATCAGGCTCTGGTCTATGAAAACCGTCTGGATTATCGCTCAGCATTATCTGCTTATGATTTATTGATAACCAAACACAAAAACTCAAAATATGCTACCCGGGCTTTAAAAAGAAAGGCATTTTTGCTTGAGGATATAGGCGATACACTCGGTGCGATTGAGACTTTTGTAAGAGTCAAAGAAAAGAATACAAATTTCCGGGCAGGATTTCAATTGCTCAGAATTGGACGATTGAGTGAAGCATTGAATATCTTTTCCAATTATACAGAGCCTGACTTTGTCTACTGGCATATGAAAATAAAAGAGCGGTTAGGGGAATCGGCTGATAGTCTGAAAGAATATTTATTTCGCAATTACCCTCTTTCTTACTACACACTGATCAGAAGTCAGGGCAATGTTCCTGTGGATACAACACCGCTTGATAACTGGCTCAGACAATTTGGTGATACAACTGTCTCATTTGATCATACAGATTCTCTGCATTTGATGAAGGCAGAAAGATATTTCAATCTTGATGAACCAAAATACGCACTGGCAGAATTGGAAATGATTGAAGCCAAATCCTATATGGATTTGATATTTCTGAGCAAATTCTGTTTAAAAAACCGTTATGACTATGGTGCTATAAAATTCTGTCTGCAGATAAAGAAACGCTATGAAAATAACAATGACTCGCGTAATTATCCGTTAGACTTTCTAAAAATTCTTTATCCCGTAAGGTATCTTTTCACAATTTCAGAAAACACCACTGACCTCTGGTTAATCCTTGCAATCATCTGGCAGGAAAGTATGTTTGATCCCGATGCCACAAGTTCTGCTGATGCCCGGGGGTTGATGCAGGTAATTCCCAACACCGGAAAATTGCTCGCACGCGAACTCGGCATTGATTCATATTCACTTTATGAACCACAGGTTTCTATCAAATTCGGCACAATCTATCTTACCAAAATGCTAAGTGAGTATAACTTTTTGCCAGTTGCGCTTGCTGCTTATAATGCGGGTCCAATAAATGTGAGAAAATGGCTCAGGAAAAATAGCAACGTAGAATTGGATGAATTTGTTGAACTCATTCCTTTTGCTGAAACCAGGGATTATGTTCGTCTCACCTTGGCCCGACAGATAATTTACAGAAAAATCTGGGAAGGAATGCTTGAATAGATGTCAGTTTTGCTCTTGACTTTCAGAATTTTCTTTTTATAATTATTTATGCTCAAGCGTGCATATCTTGCCCAGGATGAATTCACTGCAATCACCATTAAAGAAATGCTCAAAGGACACAATATTGAGGCACTGGTCCGGAGATTTGAAACAACCTGGCTTGACGGATTACCTAAGATGATGGAGGGTGCCTGGGGTGAGGTGGTCGTGGATGAAAATGACCTTGATCAGGCGAATGAATACATAAAGGAGTTCCTTTCCCACCCGGCATCAGATATTGACTTTGCCTGAACAATCATTATAATAAAATATGAAATCGTCATTACAATCTATGAAATGGATTTTATTAATGCTTGTTTGTCTTGCCTTTATCAATTGTCCGAAGCGGGCGGGTGTTAGAACCTCAAAAATTGAGGTTATTTACCTTTCCTCTCTGCTTGAAGATATACAGAAGCCTGAGCCTTACCTTTGTAGCATTAAAGATGTCAGAGGAATAAAGGTTGGCTATTTGAATTTTGAAACACCATTCATGTTTCAGATTTTCCAGCGTTTCGGATTTTACAAATTGCTTAATGATGTCCCTCTGGACTTTTTGATCACCAATTGTCCGGTCTATCAACCCAACTTTCTATCAATTCCTGTTGATCTGGGCTATGGCATAAAAAATTTTGAGGGCATAAGATTTGCGATATGCAGTCAATCCCGTGATTCACTAACCATTTCCGACCAGGTAAAACTGGCAACTATAAGAGAGCGAAGTGATGTATTGTGGCTTGTGAATAAGAAAATTCTTTCCATCCCCCCTGCGCAGATTGATTTTATTACAAAGGATAGAATTCTGCAGGACACAATTATTAAGGAGATAAGACCCATAATTGATAGCACACTTCTTGTCAAACTGAAAGAATTCAACCAGTTATTGAATCAAACACTCAAGGCAACTTTTTCTTTGAACAATTCAACGCTTGCTGACTATATCTTCCTGAAGATTAAAGAAAAAAAGAATATTGATGTTATGCTTTTTCCCATGGATATGATAAAAGATAATGCACCTAAAAATTCAATTACAATTGAAGATTTTTTAACCAGTGTTGCCTGTGATACAAAATTCAAAATACAGGAGATGAAAAAAGACGAGGTAAATAAAACTGCCCGAGAAAATAAATATAGGATTTTAGGCAAGATTGCAAAAAATAATGTGGTACTTATCCCCGATAAAGAAGGTGAATATTTGTTTGATTTGATTTTCAATTAAAAAATGAAGATACAAGTTCATTATAAAAGACTAATATGGATTATATTCATTCTGCTGTATTCAGCATTGTTCTTCTATAATTGCTTAAGCCCTTATGAAAATTGGTTTTTTTCATATTTGTATACACTGATTCTGATTTTATGGCTTTGTAAAGAATATTATCAAAAGAATTTGTTCTTCCAACCCAATTTTGCCCCGGCTGATTCTCATAATTACCTTTTGCGTGGATTATTTGCACTATTCTTTTATTCTTCACTGGTCTTTGGCATTACCACAATTGTCTGGTGGCATCAGTACCGGATCCTAAATAGCCCAGTATTATCAATTATTGGCATTTTTGTTCTTGGGTATGGAGTATATCAAAGAGAGCATAGTCTGCGTCCGACGAAAAGTCACAAACAGATGATTTCAAAATTCTATGTCAGCATTACATTGCTGACATTTTCAATGTTTTTAGGCTACGATTCATATTTTCTTCTGGCTTATGCACTACTGATTGGATTGCCTTTGATTCTTTTGCAGGCGCAATATTACAAAAAGCAGCAGGAAGTTAAAGTCAATTAACCAAAAGGAGGAAAAATGTGTTTTATGGCAGGCATTTTATTATTGTCTCTGATCAGTGCAGATATTCCCGCAAAGATATCTTATCTGGTAGGGAATGTCATTGTTGAGAGAAGTGGGAAAAAATATGCAGGAACACTGAATGCGCAACTTTATGTAAATGATATTATCACAACTTACAGCGAATCGGTCTGCGAGATACAATTCTCAGATTATTCCCTGGTCAGGGTTGAACCGAATTCAAGCATAAGGATTGAAAAAAAAGAGAAGGTTGATAAAAAATTCTTCCAAAGGATTTTTGCCTCAATCGGTGAAGTCATAACAAAAGTAGCAAAATTGAATAAAGGGGATGAGGTTGTTGTAAAGACTGATGCAGCACAGGCATATATAAGAGGGACGATATTTAAAACGAGTGTTGACAAAGAAGGAAAAAGTTCTTTCAGTGTCTTTGCGGGTAAGATAAAGGTAAAGAGTTTGGTTGCTGGTGCCAAAGAAATATTGCTGGATAAAGATTTCAAGGCAAAGATTGGAAAGGGTGAATTAAAGCCAGTGGTTGATAAACTACCCATTGAAGAGATTCAGGCATTTGCCGATAAATACAAAGACTTTCTCAATCGCGGAGCGCTACTTGACTCATTGCGGAGCAAGGCAGAACAGGAGATAAAAGAGAAAAAAGAGGAAATCATAAAAGAAGGTAAAAAGAAGATAAAAGGCTGTATTTTTTAGAAAAAACTAAACTGTTACAGGATTTCTTTCACTTACAGTAATTGGCTATATATCGGTTCGGCAGTAGAATCATTTTCTGCTCAACATTAAAAATTCCTATTGATTTTTTTAGAATAATTGTTATAATCAAATTATGTCAAAAAAATTTTTTTTGATGACAGTCTTTCTTTCCTCAACCCTCTCCGCAGACCGTGGATTGATTCCATTCAATTCTGGAATTACAATCTTTGAGCCGAATCAAAGGGCAATCATTGCCTGGAATGGTGAAGAAGAAATTCTATTGCTTTCAACCGATTTAAAGGCATCAGATTCTACAATGGTTCTTGAGGTCCTTCCTTTGCCATCTGAACCAAAAGTCAAAAAGGGTGACATAGAAACATTCAGACGTGCAGTAAATATAATAAACACAAGGATACACATCAAAAAGAGAAATGGAGATGGTGATCGGTATGCTGAAGGAAAAATTCCACCACCTGCAGAAATATCCTTTCATAAAAGGATTGGAGCCCATGATATTTCAGTTGTCCATTTAATAGAAGGAAAAGGATTTGTTGATTGGGTTAGAGATTATTTAAGATCTCAAGGTTTTGACAAAGAAATAATCTCTGATACCCATAAGGAATTAGTTGAGAAATATATAGTTGAAGGTTTTGCCTGGTTTGTCTTTGATGTAATAACCCTCAATAAAGAAACGATGACAATAGAGCCAATCCAGTATCGGTTTAAAACCGGTAATTTGTTTTATCCGCTGAAGATAACAAGTCTTGGTTCTGGCTATACTACAATTGAACTTCTGATTTTGACTCCAAAATTGCTATCAAAATTTTCGGGCATATCTATCAAACAGATCCAGTTGGCTCATGAACCAATAACCATTGACCAGAATGATTTGAAAGCCATTGATGAAGATATGTATGAACTTCTAAGAGACAACGCCGCGATGAAATTGAGAATCTGGAAAATTGAGGGTGAACTTAATTCTTTTAACAAAGATTTGATCGCCAATTAAAAAAGGAGTAAGGTGAAGACAAAATCAAAAAATAATATTAAGAAGCAAATTGAAAATCTTGTGCGTAAGCATAATACGCCACTCTTTTTGATCAGCAAAAGCAAACTGCTCAGTCAACTAAAGAAATTCCAGACACTCCTTCCACGAGTAAAACCTTTTTATGCAGTGAAATCCAATTCCCACCCATTTATTTTGAAGACCTTTGCTGATGCAGGAACTGGTTTTGATGTTGCATCTATACAGGAAATGAAGACCTTGCTTGAAATGGGTGTGAGCCCGGATAGAATGGTCTTTGCCAATACTGTAAAAACACCTGAGGCATTGAAATTTGCCATGGTTAATAAAATAAATCTTATGACATTTGATTCTGAATATGAACTGAATAAAATTGTAAAATATGCACCGGGTGCAAGGGTATTGGTAAGAATAAAGGTCCCAAATGTTGGTTCAATGGTAGAACTTTCATTAAAATTTGGTGCTGAACCACCGGACGCAATACCTTTTCTGATAAAGGCAATCCGACTGGGACTAAAACCAGCAGGACTGAGTTTCCATGTTGGCTCCCAGAATATTCATATTGAGAATTATCTTGATGCCCTTGAACTCGCCTCAATTATCTTTAAGGATGCGCATCTCAAACAAATTCCTCTTGAAATTCTTGATATCGGAGGTGGTTTTCCTATCAAACATTTTGACGATGACAAAGACCTTTTTGCAGTTACTGCCGTAAGCATTAACAAAGAGCTCAATCGTTTGTTTCCGGATAATGTGCAGGTGATCGCTGAGCCAGGAAGGGTCTTGTGCGGACCTGCAGGAATTCTTATAATGAAAGTTATTGGCAAATCAATCAGGAATAATAAACACTGGTATTATCTTGATGATGGTGTCTATGGTTCGCTCTCCGGTCTTGTTTATGACCACTGTAAATATCAATATAAGGTTCTAAAAAAGGGTGTTACTCAGATTACAACCCTTGCGGGTCCAACCTGTGATTCATTTGATATAATTTCTACAAGTGAAGAATTACCTGAACTGGATATTGGAGATATTATATATGTAGAAAACATCGGTGCCTATTCCTGGGCAACCGCAACTAATTTCAATGGGCTGCCACCAGCAAAGGTGGTGATAATACCATAGGAGGTTTTATGAAGAGAATGCACAGGGTAAAGAAAGAAATTGATGAAACACCTGACTGGCTAAAAAAGAAAAAATGTCCCCATAAGAAGAGGTACTTATCAGGAATGAGAATCTTTCCACCGGCATTGACCGGTAAACAAAGGCTTGAAGAAATAATAGAGAATGTCTTTCTTGCATATAATTCAGCCCGGCTGCGCGAAGGCTGTCGTTTGTTTATAGAAAAAATGCTTGAACCTGATGTCACAGTTGGTATGAGTCTGGCTGGTGCTTTAATTCCTGCTGGAATTGGCAAATCAGTAATTGTTCCATTAATGAAGGCAGGATTCATTGATTGGATTGTTTCTACAGGTGCAAATTTGTATCATGATTTACACTTTGCCTTTAATTTTAAATTGCATGTCGGCACACCACTTGTAGATGATGCTGATTTGAGAAAGAATGATGTTGTAAGAATTTATGACATATTATTGGGTTATAGTGATTGTCTTATGGCAACGGATGAGATCTTAAGAAAGATTCTTAAACAACCCGAGTTTCAAAAAGAGATGGGAACCGCTGAATTCCATTATCTGCTTGGCAGATATGCTGCCGAATGGGAAGAGAAAACCGGCAATAAAGATGTCTCAGTCCTTGCATGTGCATATCGACTTGGCATTCCACTTTACACGAGTTCACCAGGAGATTCAACCTTGGGGATGAATATTGCTGAGGAAGAAATCATTGGGGGTAAACTGCGCATAAATCCGTCTATTGATGTCAATGAGACAACCGCGATAGTCCTTTCCGCAAAACGTCAGGATGGAAAATCTGCTGCTCTCTTGATCGGTGGTGGTAGTCCAAAAAATTTCTTACTACAGACCGAACCGCAAATTCAGGAAGTTTTGAGGATAAAAGAGGTTGGGCATGATTACTTCTTCCAGATTACTGATGCAAGACCTGACACTGGAGGTTTGTCTGGTGCTACTCCTCATGAGGCAGTATCCTGGGGTAAGGTTGATCCAACAAGATTACCTGATGCTGTAGTATGTTATCTGGATGCTACAGTTGGTTTCCCAATCATCGCCCACTATGCCCTGGCAAGGCACAAAAAGAGAAAAGTAAAAAGGCTTTACTTCAAACGACAGGAATATGTGCAGAATTTGATTCGCGAATACTATGCACACCACAAATAATAGTTAATGGGTTAGGGTTAGGATGAGGGATATAAGATTTTGCAAAATCTCCTTGATTTTCCCTTATCACCTCTTATAACCCTTGCTTGATAGAGAGGTATGTAGCGTCCAGTTTAAACTGGACGGAAGAAAAATAATCGTCCATTTAAAAATCAGATACCGGATACCTGATACCGGATTGGTCGTGTAGGGCAAACCTTTAGGTTTGCATTGGTTCCCTGGAGACGAACGATTTTTCAGGGCGACTCTTGGCTATGTGTTATTTAACCTTTTAACCAATTGTCTTAATTATTCACAACCTATGACTTCGGATTTTTTTAGAATTCAGAACTTGTTATTTCGTATTTCCTGCTGATTGCCTTAAGGCAATCAGGAACCAGGGTGGGTAACGGGATTTGAACCCGCAACACTTGGAGCCACAGTCCAATGCTCTACCATTGAGCTATACCCACCGTAAGGGGGAAGGCTCCCCCTTATCTCCAAAAAGTTTGAACAAAACAATACTTTTCGGAGACCTCTAATCCCCCTCGTTAACCTGACCTCACTCATCATCCCTTAATCTCTCAAACCTGCTCTACCAGAAAAAACTTCTAATCACGCAAACCACCAGATCACGGGGAAGGCTCCCCCTTATCTCCAAAAAGTTTGAACAAAACAATACTTTTCGGAGACCTCTAATCCCCCTCGTTAACCTGACCTCACTCATCATCCCTTAATCTCTCAAACCTGCTCTACCAGAAAAAACTTCACACCAAGCAGACTTCTATTTTAATCCACCGATCCCGATTCCGTTTTCAATACCCCGCGCAGGATTCGAACCTGCAACCCGCTGATTAAGAATCAGCTGCTCTACCAGGTTGAGCTAGCGGGGCAACGCGCCTGGGGTGAATCGAACACCCAACCTACGGATTAGAAATCCGTTGCTCTATCCAATTGAGCTACAGGCGCATAATGGGGAAGGCTCCCCCTTATCTCCAAAAAGTTTGAACAAAACAATACTTTTCGGAGACCTCTAATCCCCCTCGTTAACCTGACCTCACTCATCATCCCTTAATCTCTCAAACCTGCTCTACCAGAAAAAACTTCTAATCACGCAAACCACCCTCTCCTTTTAATTCTCCATTCAAGGAAGAGGTAAGGTGCGGGTAAAAGTCTTTATTCGCTTATCGGTTATGGCACCCGTATTACCCATCGTATTTCGTCAATCACCGAGACTGATTGACATAAGTATATTCAATTGGTTTCGGTTGTCAATGTTGAGGTTAATGTACATTATTGAGTGAGTGAAGAATAGAATAAGTAGTAGACAGTAGGCAGTAAGTCGCGTAAGTAGAAAAAGAAGTGTGCTGGAAAATTTGTTTTGTTATATATTAATTTTCTTTACCTATCTACTTCAAATAGAAATTCTCTTAATACCTTCACCTTTTTCTTTCTTGAATATTTCTTATTACTTTTGTGGACCTTTGTTGGTTTATGCGGAACCCTTATCTTTAAATGCGGTTTTACCTTTATTTTCTCTTTCACAATTAATTATAGTATAACAATTCAGTAAATCAAGACATTAGTCCTTGGTTGTCTGGAATATTTGGTTATCATTCTTGTATATTGAATCAAAGGGGGTAACAATGGTTTGGCGATTGATTATAAGTTCAGTGGTTTTTTTCTGCACTGGCATTGCACAGATTGATGAAGTGCAGAAAATGGAAAAGAAAGCAGCTGAAGCAGTGGTACAGGAACGTAAACAAGAGCCATCAGGGATTATACCAGAGAATATCTCATTATCAGGTGGTCATATTGCATGGAAAGTAAAAATTCCCGGAAACAGGCCACTCGCAACGGTTGCCTATGAAAATGGATTGATTTTTCTGGGTGGCGGGTATGGCAGTTATGAATTTTACGCACTTGATGCAGAGACAGGCAAACTTGCCTGGATGTTTAAGACTGGTGATGATGGTCCGACTGCAGCAATTGTGATAAATGGATATGTAATATTCAACACCGAATCCTGCATTATCTATGTTCTAAAAGCAAGGACCGGAGAAAAGGTGTGGGAAAAATGGCTGGGTGATCCACTGATGAGCCAGCCCGCAGCAGACGAAGAAAATGTTTATATGGCATTTCCTGGTAAAGATGGTTCACATCACCTTGCCTGTATGAGATTGAAAACAGGAAAAGTAGTATGGGATGCACGCATTGCTGGTGACCTCATATCCGCACCGATAATCTACAAGAATTCAGTCTATATAACCTGTTTTGATGGAACTGTTTACAGGTATAACAAAGATACGGGCAAACTAATCTGGTCACAGAAGAAGAATGCAACCTGTGCCCCAACTATTTATGATGATAAGGTCTATGTCAGTCTACGTGAAGCCCAGAAAATCGGTAAGGATTCTGTAAGACAATATGAAGGCATCGCCACGCTTGACCAGAATAATGGCAATCAACACCAAAAAGAACTCTGGGCAAAAAGGACTGCGGAATATCTTGTTTATGGAAGACAATCAGCAAATAGAAAAGCCCAAGCAGAACTTGATGCAAGTGTTGGATTCAGCTCGGCACCTGGAACAGCAAAAATAGAACAGGCGCAAGATAATGTTGGACAGGGTTCGGTCGTTGGTTGCTGGGCATATCAGGGTTCCAGGCCATTTGTGCGCGATAGATACTCTTACAATGCGATGGGCAATGAAATTCAGAGCATAGATATTGAAACCGGGAAACTCAGGTGGTCGCAGAAATATGATAAATTGACTGAAGAAGGTTATGGTGGCAGGGTATTTACTCCCCCTTCTTATGCAAATTCAAAACTCTTTATTGGCTCTGGTGCCGGAGAAGTATTTTGTCTTCGTGAGGAGAACGGAAAGTTGCTATGGAAAGAAAGATTAGATGGCGCAATAAGTTTTCAACCTGCAGTAGCAAATGGCTATGTCTTTGTCTCTTGCGATAATGGCAATCTCTATGGTATCAAGACCGGTGATAAGAATGATGATGGCTGGTATATGTGGGGTGGAAATGCTCAGCACAACAAATAAATCATTTGTTGCTTGCCTATTATTCAAAAGAAATAGCGAAAATTAAATCAAGATCAGACCATTGGTCTTTGTTGCCAAATGCAGAAGAACCTGCTTTCCAGAATACAAGGAAATAGTCCATGGGTTGTAAATGGTTAGTAAATGCAGAAATAATAGATTTGTGATCAAGTATAGATTTAACTCTCCGTGAATTTTACAGCATTAATAAAATTTTGCGCCTTTTCAAATCCCTGGGTTAAATATATTTCTATCCCTTCTATGCCTTTTTCAATCGCCTTGTCAATGATTTTTCGTTCATTTTTTGAAAAAGAACTCAAGACAAAATCAGCTGAATCAATCTTTCTATTTATAATATCATCATTTGCAATGCCAATGCGTAATCTTGGAAAATCTTCAGTATTTAATGCTTCAATAATTGACCTTAAACCAAGATGTCCACCATCACTTCCTTTTGCGCGCAATCTCATTCTACCAAGAGGAAGGTTTATATCATCAAGGACAATCAACAAATTCAGCCCTTCGCATTTTCCTTTTTCTTTCAATAATGTAGAAGATTTGATTCTTTCTTTTGTGACCAGGTCTGCAACAACTCTGCCTGATTGATTCATAAATAAGAGTGGTTTGATCAGCTTTATTTTCTTTTGTTCTATTTCAATTATAGCTTTCTCATAATCTCTGAATTTACGGAATTTCTTCTTGTATTTTCCTGCAAGGGAATCAACAAATAAGAAACCAACATTATGTCTTGTCCCTTTATACTTGATACCTGGATTTCCCAGGCCAAAGATTATCATTCAATCTTTACATTAGATATTACTATTTTTCTTTCTGTACTTCCTTTGTTGGTTTTTCTTTCTGCGTTTCTCTTACCTTCTCTTCTTTTAGTTTTTCCTCTTTTACTGGTTTTTCTTCTTTGGCTTCACCCTCTTTTCCTTCTTCGGTTGGTACAGCTGCCTCAACTACAGGCGATGGTTTCTCCACCTTTGGTACGAGCACTGAAACTACCGTAGTCTCAAGTTTTGTTTCAAAATCTATGTTGGGCATTTTGATATCTTTCAAATGAATTGTTTTACCAATATCCAGACCTGAAATGTCCACATCAATATGGGAAGGCATTTCATCGGGCAAGCAACGAATGACCACTTCATATAGATGCTGGTCAAGAAGACCACCCTTTTTCACGCCTGGTGCTTCACCAACAAGATGAATAGGTACTGTTGTTTTTATCTTTTCTTTTTTACTGATGTGTTGAAAATCAATGTGCAATAGATTTCCATTTACAGGATTGTGCTGGATGGTCTTTATCAAGCAAGCATAGGTTTTGTCTTTTATCTTCAAATCAATGGTCACCGCCTCTTTTCTCAAAACTTCAAGAATTTTCTTGAATTCTTTCTCAAATACAAAGACTCTTTTATTCTTATCCTTATGACCATAGAGAATTGCAGGAATTTTCCCTTCCTGCCTCATTCTTTTTACATCACCCTTTTTCTCTGGCTCATATAAATGTGCTTCAAGTTCCAATTTCATTCTGCAACCTCCTTAAATAACGAACTTATTGATTCATTGTTATGAATTCTCTTTATTGCCTCAGCAAGCAGATGGGCAATTGACAATATACGCAATTTATCAATCATTTTTTCTTTTGAAATTTTCAGGGTATTGGTCACCGCAATTTCATTTATTGGTGATTTATTCAGCCGGGATATTGCATCGCGTGAAAAAATCCCATGAACAACACAGACATAAATGGTTTTCACCCCTTTTTTAGCAAGTGCCTCTGCTGCATCAACAATTGTTCCTCCTGTATCTATCATATCATCATAGATTATTGCATTCTTCCCTTTTACTTCACCAATAACATTTACAACCATTGATTGATTTGGACCTGTCCGCCTTTTGTCAATAATGGCTATTGGGATATCTTTACCAAGACGACGGGCAAATGCCCTGACCCGATTCACTCTGCCTGCATCAGGAGAAACAATAATGCAGTCCTTTAAGTTCAATTTATGATAATATTCTATGAATACAGGAACAGCATAAAGATGGTCAACTGGTATATTGAAAAAACCTTGAATCTGCTCAGCATGCAAATCCATGGTCAAAACCCGGTTTGCACCGCTTGTTGCTAAAAGGTCAGCAATCAATTTTGCTGAAATTGGCACCCTGGGTTCATCTTTTCTGTCCTGCCGGGCATAACCAAAATAGGGAATCACTGGGGTAATTCTTTCTGCTGATGCCCTTTTTGCCGCATCAAGAAAAAGCAGAAGTTCCAGGAGATTTTCTGCAGGTGGGTTTGTTGACTGAATAACAAAAACATCCTGCCCACGAATATTCTCTTCAATTTTTATTTTTAACTCGCCATCAGCAAATTTTGTAACTGCACTCTTACTAACAGAAATACCAATGTCTTTTGCTATTTCGCCTGCCAGCTCATTACTGGCACTGCCTGAGAATAACATTATTTTTTCCAATCAACCCCCTTGTTTCCTCTTTCCTGTTCCCTAAAATACTGGGGCGGGAGGAGTCGAACCTCCGCAACAGGATCCAAAATCCTGGGTCCTGCCATTAGACGACGCCCCAATCTTTAAAGTAGGCAGTATTAAGTAGTCAGTAGCCAGTAAAAATTTATATACTGACTACTAGGATACTGATATAATGCTTACTCTTATATAGTTTCTGCTTCAAAGTACATTGCGCCAATTCCAGATAGATATTTTATTACCTTTTTCTTTATGTTCTCATCAACAACCGCATAAAGACAGGAACCACTGCCTGACAATGAAACCATATAGGCACCGGTTCCAAGCAAATGGGTCTTTATATCCAGAAGATCTGGATGCGCCTTAAATACAACTCTTTCAAAATCATTGTTAATATTGAAACCAATCCTTGTCTTCTTTTTCTGTGACCCCATTATGTTATCCAGGTCAATGCCTGGTGTCAAGTTTAATTTATCATATTCTTCATATGCCCACTTGGTTGAAATAGGATAACCAGGATAATAAATGACCAAATTCATCTTTGGCAGTTTGAAGAATTTCAATTCATCACCCACACCCCGGGCTATTGCTGCGCCTCCTTTAATAAAAAAAGGCACATCGCATCCTAATCTTCTTACTAAAGACATAAGTTCCTGATCTGAAATGTGCATATCAAAAATCTGGCACATACCTTTGATAACTGCTGCTGCATCTGATGAACCACCCCCAAGTCCACCGCCAACAGGTATCTTTTTATGCAAGGTAACCTTAACACCTTCACTGAGGTCATAGGTCCGCAAGAAAAGATGAGCTGCCTTGAAACACAAATTCTCTTCAACTGGTATCTTAGAACCAGGAGTTAAAAGTTCAATCCCATTATCCTTTTTTTCAATCAATAAATTATCACTCAAATTAATGGTTGAGAGGGTTGTTTCAATATTGTGATAACCATCTTCTCTCTTACTTAGAATTCTCAAACCTATATTGATCTTTGCATTCGCATTGATCCGAATCATTTTATCACCTCAATCTTTACACGGATAACTCCTTTTGTAATCAAATCAATTTCTTTTGCAGCTGCGTATGAAAGATCTATTATTCTATTTTTGGCAAATGGACCACGATCATTTACGCGAACAATGACACTTTTTTTGTTCTCTATATTGGTAACTTTCAATCTTGTACCAAAATTTAATGTTTTGTGAGCACAGGTATAATCCCATTTATTATATATTTCGCCAGATGCAGTTTTCTTTCCGTGAAATTCATCACCATAGTAACTTGCCAGTCCGTAATCAATGATGTGCGTCTGCGCACCACCAGTAATACAGCAACACGATATCAAAAATAGCGCAACCATCATTTTATTATAGTAGAAAAAGTCATTTTGTCAATAAAGTTTTTTCTCAGAAAACAATCCAAACTCAAGAAATGCAAATCCTGTGCCAGAAAAATTTTTTATCTTTTTTGTTTTCACTTGACTTTTTAGAACTTTTGGATAGACTTAACCTGTGTATTTTTTATATTTTACAAATTTTTTTTGTTGTAAAAAATCTTCTGAAATTTCAAGGAGTTTTAATGAAAAAAATGTGGATAACTGTGTGGATAAATGTGGATAACTAAATATGGCTGATCAGGCAAAGATATATTGGCAGAATATATTGGCATATATAAAAGAGCGGATACATCCGCAATCATTTGCCACCTGGTTTAATCAAAGCAAAGGGATTGAGGTAAAGGATGATGTCCTGCTTGTCCAGATGCCAACTAATTTTCATATTGATTGGATAACAATGCATTATTCAAAGATACTTGAGGAAGCGACCAGTTCAGTCAATGGCAATACCCTGCGCCTTTCATTTAAGGCAGCTAATCAAGAAACCAATCGGCCAGTAGTTAAGAAAAAAAGGATTATCCTTTCTCACGATGTCACGAAACTGCAGGATAGATATACCTTTGAAAACTTTGTGGTAGGTAAAAACAATGAACTTGCTCACGCAGCAGCGCTTGCAGTTGCAGAAGCACCGGGTGAGGCATACAATCCGCTGTTCTTATATGGTGGCGTGGGATTAGGAAAGACACATTTGATGCAGGCAATCGGTAATTTCATTCATAAACAGCATAAGAATTTGAATGTTTATTATACACAGGCAGAAAATATTATGAATGAACTTATAGACGCAATTCAGAAAAAAGACCAATTATCATTTAAGAAGAAATATCGGAATAAAGATATTTTACTTCTGGACGATATTCAATTCATATACGGTAAAGAGCGTCTGCAGGATGAAATATTCCATACTTTCGATTATCTATATACTCAGGGCAAACAGATTGTTCTAACCTCTGATCGTCCACCCAAAGAACTTTCAACCCTTGAAGAACGTCTTACTTCAAGATTCCAGGCAGGACTGGTGGTTGATCTTCAATCACCAGACCTTGAAACAAGGATTGCAATTCTGCAAAAGAAAGCGGAAAACGAGAATGTCAAAATTCCCGGTAATGTTGCTTATTATATTGCATCGCGTGTTAAATCAAACATACGAGAACTGGAGGGATGTCTTTTAAGGCTCCTCGCAATATCGTCGCTTTCTGGACAGGAAATAAGTGAAGCACTTGCTGAAGAGGCATTAAAAGATCTTTTGGGCAATGGATATAAAGTGAATAAGGAAAAAATAATCCAAGTGGTTTGCAACGAATATGGTTTATCAGAAGGAGACTTGAAGGGAAATAGACGCACACAGAGGCTTGCTCTCGGAAGACAGGTCGCAATGTATTTGATGAGAAATTGCCTTAATCTATCACTAGCAGAAATTGGTGCGTGTTTTGGCGGAAAGGATCATAGCACTGTTATTCATGCGGTTGAAAAAATAAATTATCTAAAGGAAAATGATCTTGATTTTGCTCGGTCATTAGAGCGGATAACTACCAAGATAAATAGTTGATAAAATGTGGATTTTTCTACCGAGAAAAATGAAACTTGATTTCTCAAACTCTATCAACATATTTATGAACAGCAATGACTATAATATGTTCACGTTTTTCAGTTGTTTTCAAGGTAATCCACATTTCCACAGTAACAACATCAACAACATTATTATATTATTTTACAATATGTTATTCTGTAAGGAGGCATAATGGAATTCAAAATTAACAAAAACAATTTTGAGAACATGCTTAATAGCATAGTAAAACTAATACCACCAAAAAGTACACACACAGTTCTTCAAAATATCGTTCTTGATGTAAAAACAAATAGTTTAAGTATAGAAGGAACAGATCTTGATATTTTCGTCAAAAAAACGATTGCCTGTGAGGCCAAGAAAGAAGGAAAGGCACTTTTACCCGGAAAAAAACTTCTTGAGATTACTCGTGAAGCTAATACAGATGAGTTGTCCTTCAAACTAAAAGAACTTAGTTTTCATATAAATGCTGGTAAAGCGGAATTCAATATTCCCGCACTTGATTACCAAGAATTTCCGGAAACACCAGAATATCCAGTCAAAAGATGGTTAAAGATAAGCATTGGTGAGCTTAATGAAATGATTGAATCTACAATATTTATGGTTTCAAAAGATTTGAGCAGACGCGCAATGAATGGCGTGTTTGTTCAATTAAAAGATGGAACGCTGAATATAGTAACAACTGACGGTGCGCGTCTTGCCCTCTGCAGAAAGGAACTGGCCGGGGATACTTATGAGTTGATAGTTCCACCAAAAGTGTTTGACTTATTGGATACTGCCCAGAGAGATGAAATCCTTGAGATATCTGTTGAAGAAAGAATGATCGGCTTGAATTTTGCTGATACAACAATCATTGCTCGGCTCATAGAAGGTCCATATCCGAATTATGAAGCAGTAATTCCAAAAGCATTTTCTGGTACCTGCACGATTGAAAAAAGCGCGCTTGAAGGTGCACTCAAAAGGGTTAGCCTCATCTCAAGTCCTACGACAAAGAGCGTAAAATTTGATTTTTCAAAAGAAGACATTCTGTTATCTGCATCTTCACCCGATTTTGGAGAGGCAAAGGAATCCGTTTCCTGTCTTTATGAAGGCGAAAAAATGACGATCTGGTATAATGCGGGGTTCATCTTGGAAACATTAAGGCACATTCATACGGCCGATATCGTTTTCCAGTTGACTTCTGCAACAACCGCATCTTTGATAAAGCCTAAAGACGAAGACAGAAACATTTATTTATTAATGCCATTGAGGATTGATAGTTATGAGTAAAAAAATTCTTTTCCTGGCAATAATCATTATAAGCATTAGTTTTTGTTCAGCCCAGCATTTTGGTGTGGGTCTTATAATAGGCAGTCCAACTGGTCTTACTGGAAAATTCATTATTACGCAAAGGTCGGCAGTTGCTGTTAATGTCGGTTGGAATTTGTTCGGGACTCCAAAAAGGCTACATATCACCGGAGATTATCAATTCCTATTTCCAACCGTGCTTCACTGGACCGATGATATGACAGGCGAAGAAAGGCGAATAAAAGGTCTAACTCCATATCTTGGAATTGGTGGGAGGTTTAAGTTCGTCGACAATGAAGCAGATGATGAAACAGAACTGCGCATTGGATTGCGTCTTGGTGGCGGAGCAGAATACAAGATTTCACGCTTTGGAATATTTCTGGAGCTGTATCCAGTTGTTGATATCCTGCCAGGTACTGATTTTGACTTTGAAGGTGGACTGGGCGCAAGGTTCTATTTTTGAACTAACAAATCGGGTCTTGACATTGTCTTATTTTTGGTTATAATTTCATTCTTGTCGTTTTTGCCCTTGACTTTTGATAAAAACTGATTATAATATAAATGAGGGGTAGAAAAGATTTTTATTGCAGAAACCCATTTGTGAATATCACCAGAATATTGGTTTCTGCGAATATGGTTATACCATATATGATCTTTGAAAATTTACAAGAATTGGCGGAAGGAACGTGGGTTCAAGTTACTAAGAGCGCATGTGAGGATGCCTTGGCATCTGGAGGCGATGAAGGGCGTGGTAGGCTGCGATAAGCATCGGGTAGGAGCGAACATCCTTTGACCCGATGATACCCGAATGGGGAAACCCATCCTGTTGAAAAACAGGATATCCCGCCTCATTGAGACGGGAGGCAAACCAGGAGAAGTGAAACATCTCAGTACCCTGAGGAAAAGATATTCCGAAAGTAGCGGCGAGCGAAATCGGAAAAGCCCAAACCGATCTGCATGTCAAAGCGAACAGGCGTTGTGCAGTCGGGGTTGCGAGGTTCAGCCGAATCCAATCTGTTCTGAGGGTTGTGAAGTTACAAAACCTTGGGATAGCTAAATCTTACTGGAAAGTAGAGCCATAGATGGTGATAGCCCAGTAGGCGAAATCTCATAGGTCTTCACTGGCTGGATTCTCAAGTAGCACGGGATAGGTTATCCTGTGCGAATCTGCCCAAACCACTGGGTAAGGCTAAATACTTCTGGATGACCGATAGTGCACCAGTACCGTAAGGGAAAGGTGAAAAGAACCCCTGGCGGGGAGTGAAATAGAACCTGAAACCATGCGCTTACAATCAGCAGGCGTTTAACTCTTACCTGAGCAATCAGGTAGGAAAGTTGAATTACTGCGTGCCTTTTGCATAATGAGCCGGCGAGTTATCCTAACCTGCAAGCTTAACCCCGCACCCATAAACCTGTCAAATTGGTGAATTAGAAAAAACAAATCAACCCAGTCAATCTAGGAATGCTATGGAATAGTTTGACAGATTTATAGGTGCGGGGGAAGGCGTAGGGAAACCGAGTCCGAATAGGGCGCATTAGTAGGTTGGGGTATTACCCGAAACCCGGTGAGCTACCCATGGTCAGGATGAAATTCCGGTGACACGGAATGGAGGTCCGAACCGGTGACTGTTGAAATAGTCTCGGATGAACTGTGGGTCGGAGTGAAAGGCTAACCAAACCGGGTGATAGCTGGTTCTCCCCGAAATGCCTCTAGGGGCAGTCTTGGGTGTTCAGTAATAGTGGTAGAGCGCTGGATAGAAGAGAACCCTTCGGGGTTCAAATCTAACCAAACTCCGAATGCTATTACTTACAAATCCAGGAAAGAGGCGGTGAGGGCTAAGCTCCATCGCCGAAAGGGGAATAACCCAGACCACCGGCTAAGGTCCCTAAGAGTTGGTTAAGTGGGAAAGGATGTGAGATGACTTAAACATCTGGGATGTTGGCTTAGAGGCAGCCATCATTTAAAGAGTGCGTAACAGCTCACCAGCCGAGTTGTCTTGCGCCGAAAATTTATCGGGGCTCAAACCAACCACCGAAGCCGTGGCTTTTCAGCCTTTATGGTTGAAAGGGGTAGGGGAGCGTTCCATTGTAGGTTGAAGTCTCATCGCGAGGTGGGATCGACGAAATGGAAGTGATTATGCCGGCACGAGTAGCGATAATCCAGGTGGAAAACCTGGACACCGTAAGCCCAAGGGTTCCTGGGCAAGGTTAATCCGCCCAGGGTTAGTCGGATCCTTAGCTGAGGCCGAAAGGCGTAGGTGATGGGAAAGCCGTCAACATTCGGCTACCATCTGTAGTTTCGTTATACCTATGGGGTGACGCTGATGGTAGAAGTGGTTCCTGTGTTGGAATACAGGATCCAAATATCTCAAGGGAATCTTCTGGCAAATCCGAAGGTTCTTAACCTTGGGGTATGATGGGGAGGCCCAAAAGGCCATAAACCCACTTTGAGATTCAGCCGAGAAAAACCTCTATGGGAGAAACTATGGATGTCCGTACCGGAAACGAACACACGTGGGCGAGGTGAATATCCACAGGTGCTCGGGTGAACCCTTGTTAAGGAACTCGGCAATCTAACCCCGTAACTTCGGGAGAAGGGGTCCCTGCTATGATGAATAGCAGGGCGCAGTGAAAGGGCTCTCGCGACTGTTTAACAAAAACACAGGTCTCTGCTAAGCCGTAAGGCAAAGTATAGGGACTGACACCTGCCCGGTGCCAGAAGGTTAAAGAAGGAAGTTAATCTCGGGGCAACTTGGGGTGAAGCTTCCGACTGAAGCCCTGGTAAACGGCGGCCGTAACTCTAACGGTCCTAAGGTAGCGAAATTCCTTGGCGGGTAAGTTCCGTCCTGCACGAATGGTGTAACGACGAGAGCGCTGTCTCAACAAGGAGCCCGGCGAAACTGTAGTGGCGGTGAAGATGCCGCCTACCCACGGTAGGACAAAAAGACCCCGTGAACCTTTACTGCAGCTTGCTATTGAATCTTTGCGGAACATGTGTAGCATAGGTGGGAGGCTTTGAAGTCCTGACGCTAGTCAGGATGGAGCCATCAGTGAAATACCACCCTTGTTTTGTCGGAGGTTCTAATTCTACCCTTGCAAGGTGGAAGACAGTGGCAGGTGGGCAGTTTGACTGGGGCGGTCGCCTCCTAAAGAGTAACGGAGGTGCCCAAAGGTTCCCTCAGTGCGGTCGGTAATCGCACGGTGAGTGTAAGGGCATAAGGGAGCCTGACTGCGAGGCCGACAGGCCGAGCAGGCACGAAAGTGGGGCCTAATGATCCGGTGGTTCTGTGTGGAAAGGCCATCGCTCAGCGGATAAAAGGTACTCCGGGGATAACAGGCTGATCGGGCCCGAGAGTTCACATCGACGGCCCGGTTTGGCACCTCGATGTCGGCTCATCGCATCCTGGGGCTGGACAAGGTCCCAAGGGTTGGTCTGTTCGCCCATTAAAGCGGTACGTGAGCTGGGTTCAGAACGTCGTGAGACAGTTCGGACTCTATCCACCGTGGGCGTAGGAGACTTGAGAGGAGCTGTCCTTAGTACGAGAGGACCAGGATGGACGGACCTCTGGTGCACGAGTTGTCGTGCCAACGGCATGGCTCGGTAGCCAAGTCCGGAAGGGATAACCGCTGAAAGCAACTAAGTGGGAAACCCACCTCAAGATAAGGTCTCCCGTTCAATCCAGGGGCAACTCTGGATTGACCCGAAGACTACCGGTAGACTACCGGTTTGATAGGCCATAGGTGTAAGTGCAGTAATGCATTGAGCCGAGTGGTACTAATCAGTCGAGCGACTTGGACTTCCTTCCGCCTTTTAAGATTTGAAAAATTGGTTAAATGGTTGAAAGGGTAATAAAATTACTTAACCATTCACCAATTACTAATTAACCATTTAACCATAAGATGTCCCGGTGGCAATACCGACAGGGTCACACCTCTTCCCATTCCGAACAGAGAAGTTAAGCCTGTCAGGGCCGATGGTACTGTGCTGGCAACGGTACGGGAGAGTAGGTCGTCACCGGGTTTTTTTATTTCGCCTTCAGCGAAATACTAAGGAACAAGGAAGTTAAGCCTGTCAGGGGCAATGGTACTGTGCGATTCCCTATTGACATTATTGAAATCGTGATTATAATATTATGATCAGAAAGGGGGTTTATGAAATATCTTAAACTTTTTAGCTGCGGATTGTTATTGATTGTAAGTCTACTATTTTCTGCGGAGCGGAATGTCGTTGCAGAAATGGCAACGAGCGAGACCTGAAGTTCCTGCGGACAGGCCAGTGGGACACTGGCACAGATTGTTTTGAATCACCCGGGTCGTGTTGTTGCAGTTGATGTCCATTATCCAGCAACAGATTCATATTTTTTACAGGAGGGTTATGACCGTATACATTATTATCCACCCCCATTTTATGGGACGTATGTTGAACCCTGGCTCTGGTATGATGGAAATCAACATGGTGAAATGGATTATTCTCAATGGGAATCCAAGATTGTCAACCGAATGAATCAACCTGCACCAGTGAGAATCCATCTTGATGGGGAATATTCACCGAGCAATAACTCAGGAATTATCTATGCTACATTTATAAATGATTCAACCGCAACGATAAATGGCAGGGTAATAATTGTAATTACGGAAGATAGTCTATTCTATCCTGCACCAAATGGTGCTATGTGGCATTCCAATGTGCCCAGGGATTATATCCCTGACCATAATGGGACAACTACATCAATCCCACCCGGTGATTCAGTGACGATCACAATGCCATTTACAACCCATCCAAACTGGAATAAATCACATTGCAAGATTAAGACCTGGATTCAGAATGATGTGATACAACCTGATTCAACAAAAGAGATATGGCAGGGTGGAATGGTGAACTTGCTTGAACTGGGAATAAAAGAAGAGATACCCCGGTCAAAGGAAAAGTCAAATCTTCAGGTGATACCAAATCCCTGCCTGAAAAATGGTTCGGTTTTGTTCAATCTTCCATTTGAATCCGATTTTGAAATCTCAATATATGATTGCACAGGTAAGATTGTAAACAAGATTTCAGAAAAGGCAAAGATGACGATCTGGGATTTAAAGAATAATCAGGGTTACAAGATTAACCCTGGAGTATATTTTTACCGGTTTGTGTCAAAGACATTTACAAAGACCGGTAAGATAGTGGTTGAATAAAAAGGAGGTGAGAAACGAAAAAAAACTCTATAAATAACTGTTTATTAAAGGAGGTATCATGAAAATATTCTTAACAACCATTATAATGATTGGACTGTTGAGTGCAGGAAACTGGATAATAAACGGAGATTTTGAGCAGGATTTGAGTTCGGGCTGGACAGCAACCCAGAGTGGCTCAAGTATTTATATTGACCGTGCTACATCCTATGAAACCGACCCTGATTATGAGGTGCGGGTGGAAAAAGGGGCAGGTAATGGATTTGCAAACCTCTCCCAGACCATTGATATCACCACACCAAGCGAATTCAACTTTGCGGCAAAGGCACAACTATATGCGTATGATAATAATGCAGATACCCTTACCTATGGTGCAGCAGCCATCAGAATAATCTACAAAAATTCTACAGGCACTGCCCTTGGTGAAACAAGAATCTGTCAATTCACTTCACCCTGTCCCTGGCAGAATACATCAACCTGCCATTTGATATTTGTCAGCGACTCTTTATGGCATAATTATTCTTTCAATCTCCAGACCGAACTTGGAAATCTGCCAGGTGTTAATCCGGCGAATGTTAAGAAGGTAGAAATTGCCCTTTATGATACAACTGCCCATACTTGTTGAGGGGCTTCACAACTGGCGAAGGTCTTCGCCGATGACATAAAAATAAATTATACAGGGACGCAATTATACCTTACATTCATAAAATCAAAGGTCTATGACACAGCAGGAAATAATAATGGCAGGCTTGACCCAGGAGAGACTGCAAGCATTACGGTATTTTTGAAAAACATAGGTGGTGCAAATTTCTCCAATCTCTCTACCACACTCTCAACAACGAGTCCATATATTTCAGTGACCGACAATTCTGGTTATTTTGGAACGATATTAATTGATAGCACAAAGGAAAATTATTCTGACCCCTATGTCGTAAGTGTAAGTTCTTCTGCACCAATGGGACATAATGCACAATTCCGTGTGATTGCAACACAGGGTTCATTCGTTGATACTTTCTTCTTCAATCTTGTGGTCGGTTCATATCATTACCTTGTCTGGAATCCAGACCCAACAGCACAACCAGGACAGACAATGCATAGTCTTTTGACCGCATTAGGATATACCGGATTATATTCAACTACATTGCCAGCGACCGACCTTGGAATCTACAGGGCGATTCTCGTCTGTGTCGGAATATATCCGAATAATTATGTAATTGGTGCATCAAGCCCAGAAGCATCTGCATTAGTGAATTATGTAAATAGCGGTGGTAGATTATATCTTGAAGGTGGTGATGTATGGTACTATGACCCGATGATTGGTGGATACAATTTTTGTCCACTTTTTGGAATCAGTGCCACTGCAGATGGTTCTTCTGATATGGGACCAATACAGGGACAGACAGGGACTTTTACGAATCAGATGTACTTCAATTATGCGGGTGAAAATAGTTATATGGATTGGATCAGTCCGAGTGGGACCGGTGCATTTCTGATTTTCAGGGATGTTGATCAGGGTTATGACTGTGGTGTTGCGCGCGATGCAGGGACATATAAAACAGTAGGAACCTCATTTGAACTTGGAGCACTCGTTGATGGTGGTGGTGTATCAACCCGGAGTGCATTGATAGATTCAATCTTGCATTTCTTTGGAATCTTTCAGGTGCCGGTTGAAGAGAATAAAAGGGAAGGACTTCAAAAGATTGCTCTTGTGGTCACACCAAATCCATTCCAGAATCACTTAACAATCAGATGGCAGATAGGAGATAGGAGAAAGCAGATAAAAGATGAACTGCCATCCGCTATCTGCTATCCGCTATCCGTAATGATTTACGATATAAGTGGGCGTTTGGTTAAACAATTTAACCATTTAACCAATTACCAATCGTCAATTATTTGGTTTGGTGATGACAATGCGGGGCATCCGGTTCCTGCGGGTGTTTATTTTGTGCATCTGGAGAAAGATAATCAGAAATACATTCAGAAAGTAATAAAAGTTGAATAAATACCTATGGGGAGATGAAGTCAGTTTTATCTCCCCATAAGCCATCAGATTAAGACTTAAGTCTTAGAAAGGGGGCAATATGAATAATCTTCGGTTGAGCTGTTTAATAATGGTATGCACAACCCTTCTCTTTGCACAGTGGCAGCCTGTTGGTCCATTTGGTGGGAATGTTCGTTTGACTGTTGTGTCTTCAACAAACGATAACATAGTATATGTTGGCTCAAATGCAAACCCGACGATCATTGCCAAATCTACTAATGGTGGCACATCTTGGACTACGATGGGTGCAATACCAAACCAGGCATATTGTCTTGCAATAGATCCGACGAATGATAACAAACTATATGCCGGAAGTAGCCATAGTATGTATCGGTCAACTGATGGTGGTGTAAATTGGTTGTTAACAAATATGACTAACAAATACATTTATGGGATTGCAGTCCATCATACAATACCCACTACAATATATGCTGCGGGTCTCAGCTATACTGGGACAAAATGGGGCATCGCATTTTTTAAAAGCACTGATTCGGGTGTAAACTGGACAACCACAGTGATAGATACATCAGGTTCTTCAAACTATGGAAACTGTCTTGCAATTGACCGCACAAATCCAAATACGATTTACATTGGGGGCTATTCTTATACTCCATCATATATCCCCAGAATCTACAAATCCACAAATGGAGGTGCTAACTGGACAGATGTATCTACTGATACAGTATTCCAAAATGCATACTACATTAATTCAATGGCTGTTCATCCGACAAATTCAAATATTGTCTATGCTGGAACATACTTGAAAGGTATTCTGCGTTCAACTGATGGTGGAAATTCCTGGACAAAGGTTTCTACTAATTACTATAACTATAGCATGGCAACAAGCATAGCATCACCGAATGTTGCATATAGTGGGTGTTATGCTGAGGTCTATAAAACGACCAATGCAGGAGCAACCTGGACATCTGTAAGTTCAGGTCTGAGTGGAGCCTATGTGTATGGACTCGGTGTGAGTGCTCAAAATGCATCAATAGTTTATGCAGGAAATAATAAGGGTGTATTCAAGACAACTACTGGTGGAACTTCCTGGACAAGTATCAATAACAATTTGAATATGGGTTCAATCCTTTCCTTTGCAAATGCGCCTTCTTCTCCGGCAACGATTTATACCTCCTTTGCAGAAGTTGGGGTATTCAAAACGACAAATTCAGGGACTAATTGGGTTCAATTGCCAACGCCTGTTGGTTGTGGTAATATCTGTGAATTTGCTGTTGCTTATAACAATCCTGATTTAGTTTATGCATTGGAAGGGAGTGGTTGAGGGAATGCCGAGCTCTACAGGAGCACAGACGGCGGGTCCGTCTGGTCAACGCCACTTGATGCATTTTATACAGATGGTGGGGCAATAGCAATTGACCCCAATAATAGCTCGGTGATTTACACTGGTGGATACATATACAATGGTTCAACCTATGTAATGGCGGTCTCAAAATCTACCGATGGTGGAACCTTCTGGGAAAGAGATACACTCACAACTGGCTATTGTATCTGTTATGCTTTGGCTATAGACAGAAGCAATTTCAATATGGTCTATGCTGGTGGTTATAATGGGTATCTTTTCAAAACAACAAATGGCGGTGTTAACTGGAATCTTTCTAACACTGGTCTGAGTGGAACAGTATATGATATAAAGATCGCATCCACCAAGGCAAACACAGTTTATGCAGGAACTTCTTCTGGTGTTTACAAATCAACAAATGCTGGTGCAAACTGGACAAGCACTGGTCTGTCAGCAAATGTGCTGGCAATCTTGATAAATCCATCAAATGAGAATGAAATCTATGCAGCAACTTCAAATGGAATTTATAAAAGCACAACTGGCGGTGGTGGCTGGACACAGATGAATACCGGACTTTTGACCACGAATACCACATCATTAGGAATTTATCCAAATAACTGGTTATTCTGTGGAACAGATGGTTCAGGAATCTATCGCTGGAATATACAGGTTGGTGCAGAAGAGAGTGATACCCAAAATGTTTTACAAAAGATTGCTCTTGTGGTCACACCAAATCCATTCCAGAATCACTTAACAATCAGATGGCAGATAGGAGATAGGAGAAAACAGATAAAAGATGAACTGCCATCCGCTATCTGCTATCCGCTATCCGTAATGATTTACGATATAAGTGGGCGTTTGGTTAAACAATTTAACCATTTAACCAATTACCAATCGTCAATTATTTGGTTTGGTGATGACAATGCGGGGCATCCGGTTCCTGCGGGTGTTTATTTTATCCAGCTGGATGCTGGCGATTTAAGACAGATTGAGAAAGTGATTTTGCTTAGATAAATGCTTGAAATATCTTGAAAATTTCTGAATATTAAATAAAATAATAGTGAAAGGGGGTGTTTATGTCAAAATATTTATCTTTGCTCCTGGGCATAGCAATATTTGTTTTTGCAGCCCAGCGGATCGTGCTATGTGAAGAGTTCTATCAGGAGACCTGACCATCCTGCCCTGCAGCCAGCAGTGTGCTGGATAATATAGTTCTCCAATATCCAACAAGGATTGCACCGATAGAGATGCACTTAAGGTCAGGCTATCCACTTTATTCAGCTGAGGCGTATGCACGGATGCAGTATTATCCGAGTTCAAACTGGTATACACCAAATTTGATCCTTGATGGAACACCAAAAGGGAGTGGATATACAGGATGGCAATCACAGATTGAGGCGCGGATGAACCAGCCTGCACCGATACGCATTTCAATGTGGGGCACATATGGTTCTGGTTCAGGCACAATCTATGCAAGATATCATAACGATTCTACTGCATCAATCACTGCTTATGTCTATTTTGTTATAATTGAAGATAGTTGCTACTATTCCGCACCAAATGGAGACCAATGGCACAATCATGTGGCAAGGGATTATGTGCCCAACCAAATTGGACAACAGATAACAATCCCTGCAGGAGATTCAGTAACCACCTCACAACCATTCACAATACAGGCAGGATGGAATGTCAATCGCTGCAAAATAGTGACCTGGATACAAAACAATTCTACAAAGGAAGTGTATCAATCAGGGATTATTAAAGTTACTGATCTTACGGGTATAGATGAAAACGAATATAGAAATCTCACAAAAGAAATTATTTCAACACCAAACCCTTGTGTAAATGGCACAAAATTTCAGTTCAGAATTGATAACGGCAAATCCTGTAAGATTATGATTTTTGATATACTCGGAAGAGAAATAAGAAGGATTGAAGGTAAAGGTAATGGGAATCAGCAGGCAATAGAGTGGAATCTCAAAGATAATAGTGGAGCAAGGGTCAGATCAGGTGTTTATTTCTACAGGTTTATCAGTTCCGAGATAAATGGCAGTGGAAAAATTATAGTGAGATAGCACACTTTGGAATAAACCTTCAGGTTTGCATGAGAAAGGCGTGGCGCAAGCCACGCCTTTTTATTTTAAAATCTGTGTAATCATTCTATTTTCAATCTGTGTCATCTTTTTTTTCACCGCTATCAAACAAAAAAATCCAGGGTATGGGTCAAATTTTCTCTTTGAAAGGAGGTGATCCAGCCGCACGTTCCCGTACGGCTACCTTGTTACGACTTAGCCCCAGTCACCGACCCTACCTTATTTTGACTATCTTCTTTCCCTCTCCATTACAATAAATAAAATATATCCCTTGTGAAACATTGTTTTTGTGCTCATCGCGACCATCCCACATTATCCGGTATATTCCAGGATTTTCAATTTTCTCAGTGATGGTTTTGATCTTCTGACCGAGAATATTGTAGACTTCAATATTGGTAATGCATTTTTGAGGAATATAACTTTCGATCATTGCACCATCCACAACAGGATTTGGTCTTATTTTAAGAAAAATCTTTTTACTTGACGAAATCTCTTCATCAATACCAACATCAGGCAAAGTTTTAACCACATAAATTTGCTCATATCCCCGGAGTTTTCCGAAACCCCAGTAATTAGTATATCCCACAATTATGTATCCATTATCGTCCGTTTGTTGAATCTGATAAGGGACATCCGAATGGTATGCTCTTGGGTAAATTTTTGTCCAGATACTATCACCGTTAGCATTAATTTTTACAAGATAAAAATCGTCGCCATACACAGGTTGCCAAGTGAACCCTGCAATAATATAACCTCCATCAGAAGTATTTTGAATAGAATACGCGTGCTCATCACCACCACCATCGTATACCTTTGTCCAAATTGTATCACCATTTTGTCCAATTTTTAATAAATAGTAATTACTTGGATTGGGCCCGTACGAATTTGTATATCCCGCAACAATATAGTTGCCGTTACTCTCTATAATTGAATATCCAATCTCCTGGCCTGAACCTCCATATTTTCTTGCCCATAGAACATCACCATTGTTATTAGTTTTGACAAGGTAGAGGTCAAACTGGGGATGGAGGCCGGAACAGCCACAAATAATATATCCACCATCATAAGTCTGCTTGACTGACAGGCCGTAGTCATCAACCAACAGGGTGTCTCCAAAGACTCTGGTCCACAATGTATCACCATTGGCATCGGTTTTTATCAAGTAGCCATTTGTATATGTCGGCACGCCCGAACCAAATGAACGAGTGGCACCAACGATTATATACCCTCCGTCTGAAGTTTGCTGGACTTCATATCCGATTTCGTTATGGTTACCACCATAACAGCGGGTCCATAAAGTATCACCCATGGCATTAAGTTTTAAAAGCCAGACATCATCATAAGTTGTTCCGTAATTATTCTTTTTCCCAACAATGACATAACTGCCATCAGTATTCTGTATAACTGAACGACCTATATCATCATTCGGACCGCCATAAGTTTTGGTCCACACAACATTTCCGTCGTTACTGAGTTTTATCACAAAAATATCAAATCCTCCGGCTCCATAAGACTCTGTAATACCCACGACTATATAATTCCCTTCAAAAGTTTGCACAATTGAATAACCATATTCCGCATAATAACCACCATATTCTTCTGTCCATAAAGTGTCTGGGCCCCCAGGAAAGGCTAAAGTAATGAATAAAAATATTCCGCCCATCAGTAGTTTTAACAATCTCTCCCTCATCGGTTCTCCTACTTATTATAATTTAAATCTATTATTTATCTCGTAAAAACTACTTTCTCCATCATTTTTTTATTCTGGAGTGAAATTTCAATAAGGTAAACTCCTGGAGAGACAATTATGCCGTGATTATCAGTGCCATCCCACAAAATCGTTGGCCGTGTGCAATTTACCGTCAACCGTGAAAAATCACGGACCATTCTACCCGTAGCATCATAAATACGCAAGAAAATTTCGGATTGCAAATTTCGGATTGCAAATTTAATGTTAAGGTGATTCTTAAATGGATTTGGATAGATAATCACTGATTCTAAAATCTTTTGCGCAGTCTTGTCCTCCACATTAAGAGAATGGAGTGCTGCATAAATATTCAACCGTCCCCAACCATAGTTCATATTAGGATAAGGACCACCCTGTGATGGTCGATCGGCATGTTCAAGCAAAATATTATACATTTCAGCAGGAGTCAGTGTTGAGTCCCTCTGGAGGAGAATTGCGCAAGCACCGGCCAAATGAGTGGCTGCCCAAGAGGTTCCATTTGATAGTTCATAACCACCTCCAGGCCAGGATGATATTATATGAAAGCCAGGTGCAGCAAGGTCAGGTTTAATCAAATTCCAGTCTTGTCGGAACCAGTAAGATGAGTTATTCCAAGGCGGGTGGTTCGGTGCTGGTCCACGACATGACCACCCCATCACATTATCTAAACTATCTGTTGCTCCAGCCGCAATAACTACTGGGTAACTGCCTGGAACTTTTGCGGACCCCTGTGGCGCAGGTGCAGTTGTTGTGCCCACCTTAAAGACCGAGATGATCCCGAGATTGAGTAGATTCAGAAGGTCATTCCAGAACTCCAGTGAAAGTGAATCAGATTCACGCTGTGACCATGGATTATTAATTATTTTTGCATTTTGAGTGGCAAACCATTGGTAAGATTCGTGGATATCAGAAATTGTTGCCGCTCCCTGATTGTTAAACGCTTTGGCAACAATAAATTTAGCACCCGGTGATACGCCTATATCATCTACAAATGGTCCATTCCCATCACCGCCGCAAATGATACCCATAGTGAAGGTTCCGTGTCCATGATCATCATATGGTCCGGGCAAATTATTTACTGCATCAAACCACCCACCTGGATACCATTTTCCCCTGAGTGCGGGATGGGTCGTATCCACACCGGTATCAATATTTCCAACAATGACACCAGAACCATTATAGCCTTCGCTCCAACAAGAGTCGGCTTTTACTTTCTCAATATTCCAAGTCGGTGTACGGAATTCACGCTCTCCTTTTATTCCCAAATCTTCATCCAGCATAATTTTAGAGTCGTAAGAAATATATGCAATATCTTCGCGCTTTGCCAGCGATAAAATTAAGTCTTTAGTTGATTTTAGTGCCACGCCATTAAAGATCCAAAAGGTTTTGATATCTTTTACCTGGTCAGGAAAATCAGTCAAAAATTTTAGCAATCTCTCCTGTTTGGCCTTTGCGAACTTTTTGAGAAAGTCTATTTTACCGTTTTTTGAAAGAATCGGAAGTTGGGATAAATCTGCCTGATTTTTCATATGGACGATTATGGGTATCATATCGTAATCTTTTGCATCGCGCAGATAGTTATTTAAACAAGGTTGTATCTTCCCACTTATTAATCCAAACCCAAGTATTAGCAACACTATCATATTGCACCTCCTTTTACCCTCAGCTATTTTTTAACTCCAGGGTATTGGGTCAAATTTTCTCTTTGAAAGGAGGTGATCCAGCCGCACGTTCCCGTACGGC
>JBNAVN010000022.1:32238-37078 GCA_049700315.1 bacterium | reverse complement strand
AATGCAAACCTAAAGGTTTGCCCTACATTAATTTTCTTTCGTACTTGTTTATAGTTTGAAGGTTTGGGTTTGGATACGAGATTGGGTTTCGGCTATAGTTTTGGAAAATTTGTTTTAATGCAAGGCTAAAGCCTTGCCCAACTATTGATGCCTTGTTGCTTGCAAGGCTGAAGCCTTGCCCTACATTACTGATTAAATCCGCAATTCGCAATTCGCAATCCGAAATCTAATTAAAATTCCCCTTCTTCACCCCTATTCACCCCTTTTCACCCTTTTTTAAACATTGTTTATCGTCATACGGTTTCGCTGCCCGTTTCGTTGGTTAGTAAGCTAATGCACTCCAAAGAGAAAAAAGATGCTGTCGTAAGGTATTGCGCGTGGTGGTTGGTATAAGCATTGACATAACCTCATTTTTCATTAGAATACCAGAAATGAAAGTAGAAGAATTTTTAAATTCTCTTGTCAATTATGAAAAAATCCCGGGTTATAAATATGACCTTGAGGCATTTAAAGAGTTTTTAAAAAAACTTGATTCACCCCAGGAAAGATTGAAGAATGTGATATTGATTGCAGGAACAAAGGGCAAAGGTTCAACTGCCACAATTATCAATTCCTGCTTAATCACCAGTGGTTATAAAGTAGGACTCTTCACCTCTCCCCATCTTTTGAGAATTACCGAAAGGATAAAAATCAATAATAAAGAGATAACTGAAAAAGAAATGGAAAAATACATAAAAGTAATAAAACCATACATCAATTTTAAAACCCGCATTGGTGCAAGGACATTTTTTGAAACCCTTGCCACAATTGCATATATGTATTTTGCTGAAAAGGAAGTTGATTTTGCAGTTTTAGAAGTTGGAGTCGGTGGTAGGCTTGATGCTACAAATGTCTTCAATTCTCATATTCCGGTAATTACCAGAATCGGTTATGACCATATGAATCTCTTAGGCAATAAATTATCACAAATTGCCCTTGAAAAAGCGGGGATTATACCAGATAATAAATATCAGATTAGTGATAGAGTGTTGATTACCATCCATCAAAGACCAGTTGTTGAAAAAACATTTAAGAAAATTGCCCGTCAAAGGAACCATAAAATTGTCTTTGCTGATGATTTACATAAAATAAAGATAAAAAGATTGACAATAAATGGAATGGAATTGAGCATTTCCGGTGCACTCGGCGAGTTTGATGCATTTTTACCCATCACAGGTGAACATCAGATTGAAAATCTTCAGATAGCCTTATCATTCTTGTTTGAATTAAGAAAGAAAGGGATTAAGTTAAATATTCAAAATATAATAAAAGGCATCAAAAATGCAAGGTTTCCTGGCAGGTTTGAAATTTTATCAAAAAAACCACTTATCGTCTATGATGTAGCACATAATGAAGATTCATTCAAGGCTTTGAAGAATAACTTGAATCTTTTATACAATTTTGCAAATCTCCATTTTCTCCAATCTATTTCAGCAGGTAGAGAATTGTATATAATCTTTGGCTGTAATAAAGATAAAGATATAAATTATGCAATCAAAAATATCTTTACTTTAGCAGAAATAGTTCTACTTATTAAGGCAGATAATCCGCGGGCAATGGAACCATTAGTGATATATGAAAAAGCAAGAAAGTATCAGAAGAATATCATCATTGCAGGTTCTATGAAAAATGCCCTTGGATATGCAATAGAAAATGCAGGTCATAAATCAGTAATTGTGGTCTTCGGTTCTTTTTACCTTTATGCTGACCTGATAAGGTCAATGAATTCTATACAAATTGAGCCTTACAACTCTTAAAGAATAAGATTGCTTTTCCTCTTGACTTATTAAATAAAATAAATAAGATATATAATAACAAAGGGGGTAAAATGCTTTCTATCATTCATCTTTTTGGACCTATTGTATTCAGTGCAAATTTCGCAATATGCACTGATACCTCACAACAGTATTATGCAACCACTATTTTTGCGAATAGTCAGTATTACGTTTTCTGGGCAGATTACCGGTATTATAGCTCTCAAGGACTGTACTCCCTTTATGGGGCCAGGGTAACATCAGCAGGCACAGTTCTTGACCCGAACGGGAAACTGTTATTCAAAAGACAGGCTGCCTATGAGCCAAGAGTCGCATTTGATGGAACCAATTTTCTTGTCGCAATAAGAGACAGTTGTTGAAGTGTCGGTAATATTGTGGGAGTGCGTGTCACTCCTAATTGCGATTCAATAAATTCATTTTATATCTCAAATGCAACTGGTGTGCAATGCATGCCAGACATTGCATTTGGTGCTGGTTATTACCTTACAGTCTGGTCAGATGCGCGTAACGGTTATGGTTATTACGAGATATACGGTGCCAGGGTAACGCCATCAGGTACAGTTATGGAACCTAATGGACTACTAATTGGTTATGGAACCACTCCATACTATTATTACCCCGCAGTTGTCTTTAATGGGACAAATTTCCTTGTCGCCTGGGTAAATGGTGCTCCACCTTACCGAACAAACGGGAGATTTGTTAATCCAGATGGTTCATTCGGCTCTGATACTCTAACACTGGCAAATGCTTCCAATTATACCTATCGTTGTAGATTAGCCTACAGCGGAACCAATTACCTTGTCACCTGGACTGAATACTCTTCAATCACTTCTACTTATTCTGTTATGGGCCAGATTATATCAAACTCAGGCACACCAATTGGTTCGCCGTTTACCATTGCCGATTCAACAGACTATTATTCTCTATCTGTGCGGTTTGCCGGTTCTAATTATTATCTTGTGGCGTTCTCAAAAAGGATTGGTTCTGTATATCAAATCTGCGGTAGATTTGTCAATACCTCTGGTCAACCTGTGGGTAGTGTATTCAACATCTCAAATAGCAGTTACTCAAGTTGTTACAATGATTTATTCCTCGGAACCGGTAATAAATTTTTGAATGTCTGGTGCGAGTACCGTAACAATAATTATGATATTTATGGCAATCTGGATGTTGTCATTGGGATTGAAGAAAGCGGTTTGCCGAAAAAGTTTGAAAGTGTATTGAAATCTACGATTGTAACAAAGGCAATTGAATTAAAGGATAGAGAAATTTCAGGAACGATCTATAATATCGCTGGGGAATACATAGGTGACTTGGTAAAAGGATATTTTGATTGCTCAAGGCTGAATGCGGGCGTTTATATCATAAAAACCGATAACGGTGATAAATATCGGGTTATAAAGATAAGGTAGATTTCTATTAGACTGTTTCAAATAACAGCCTGAAGTATTTTTTTGACAATTTCAATACCGGTCTTCAGGATATAATCCTGAGCATCGTTGTTTGTATGATAGCCTGAACTCTTTGTGGTAGTTTGACGGATAACAATTACATCTGCTTCACTACTTTTTTCAGTCTCAATGGTTATACGGCTAAACTCTACAGATTTGAATTTCTCAAATAATCTGAATGATGGTCGTGCAATCACAACACAATAACAATAAGGGTATAATCTGCCCTGAACATTATTTATTGAAATTTGAAATTGCAGACCAATAAAATCCTCGGGCGCATCTTTGAATTTTATTAAAATCCTTGTATCATTAGGAAATTGTCCTTCCTTTGTTTCACCTATCTCAAGATAAGGGATTATTTTCATACTCGGGTCTTTAGAAAATACAGGATGGTTCAATATCCGTTTGATTATTGGTATCTTAATATCAAAATTGTTGGGGATCCAGACCGAGCGCCTTCCACTCAATAATGCACCACCAAAGACAATCAAAGAATCAATTATTAAAGTAATTATGGGAAATGAACCGCTGATATTACTGAATAGTGCGTTTCCTATAACTTCAAGTAAAGGCAACCCAAAAAATAGCAAAACGAAAACTATCACCATGAATATCACACATCCCAAGGCACCGCCACGAATTTTGCTAAGACGCTGGCAGTGATTATGCACCTGCTCAACCCTTTCTGGTGTAACCTCTTTCCATTCTAATTTCATTGGTCTAACAGGTTTCAAACTGAAATTCTTTATTAGATTTAACATCATACAGAAAATAATAAATGGCAGACCCACAAGGATATTCCTTGAACTCAATTGTAATGCATAACCAGTAAAAAAGAGTAGAACAGTAATCAAATTTCTCAGTTTTGGTGAGATTCTGTCAAAAATATAATAAGTATCCATTGATAGCCAGTTCCTAAAATTTCATTTCTGTGGGACCGGCTTCCAGCCGCGACCTATTATCGGCGTTGGAAACGCCTCCCACATTATTTTTATTGCTTGTAGGAGCGGTTTCTAACCGCGACCCGGCTCTATTCAAAAGATCGTATCTACTCCACCAATACGGATAATCTTCGGGTTCCTCAACAATACCCGCTCTTACTGGGTTGTACCACGAATATTTGATTATTTCAACTAAACTTTCCTCCTTTCTAATTGCATGATCATAAAAACCTGCCTGCCATACATCTTTTATGCTGGCAAATTTATTCTTAATATTTCTTGCCGTATATTGTTTAAAACTTTTTATGACTTCAGAGAGGCTCTTTTTTTCCAACAACTGAAAAATCCAGTGAATATGATCAGGCATAGCAATGATGAAATACAAAATTATATTGCCACTATTTTCCAGCCAAAAAACCGAATTCAAAATCATTTCAAAAATAATTTTATTACTTAGAACTGGTTTTTTATCCTTACACGCAATAGTAATAAAATAGTAATAGTCTGGCAATGATACCCTACCTTTTCTTAGATTTTTGTAGCCTTTTTCGGGTATTTTTATCTTTTTCATAAGAAATCTCCTTAATCAGGGCTGGAAGCCCTTTTTCTATTCCCTGTAGGAGCGGCTTCC
>JBNAVN010000022.1:7594-32138 GCA_049700315.1 bacterium | reverse complement strand
ATTCCCTGTAGGAGCGGCTTCCTAACCGCGATAATAATCCTTGAAAAATCGTCTGACGCTGTGCGGTTGCGAAATGCGTTCCGTTGGACGGTTTCGTTAATCGTAAGTTTCTTTGTTTTATCCGTTTCACGTTCCACGTTTCACCTTTCACTCCGATTCTGCAGGAGCGGTTTCCTAACCGCGACCTATTATCGGCGTTGGAAACGCCTCCCACATTAGGATTGATATCGGCGTTGGAAACGCCTCCCACATTAGGATTGATATCGGCGTTAGAAACGCCTCCCACATTGGGATTGATATCGGCGTTGGAAACGCCTCCCACATTATTTTTATATTTTGATAATGCCTTCCAGAATAAAGGACACGCCCCTTTACATATCTTAAATTCTGAACACTTATGGCACCCTTCAGGTGCATAATCCGCATTTTTGAAATAACTCAACATCGCTGAATTCCAGATTTCTTTAAAACCCTTCTTTAGCAAAGAACCAACCGGTTCTCTCCAGGATGAACAGGGAAGGATATTGCCCATCGGGTCAATGCTCAACAATCCGGTTATTGCTGCACAGGATTTATTACCCAATCCATAGGCAATTGGATTGAATTCACACATAGGCACAGGTGAATACCATAAAAATTTTATATTTTCCTTTTCTGCAAGATGTTTCAATTTCAAAATATGCGCACCGATTTCTGAATATGGTATCCACAAATCCTTTTTATTCTCTGCACTCCCACAGGGAATCACAAGGTTCGTTGATAATCTCTTCAATCCTATTGATTTGGCCAATAACAATATGCCTTCAAGACAGTTAATGTTATGCCTTGAGACTGTTGTATTTGTATGGACTGGTATGTTCTCTTCAATCAGATATTTTATTCCAGTAATTGTTTTTTCAAAAGAACCTTTAACATTGGTAATTTTATCGTGTATCTCACAATTCGGTCCTTCTAAACTGACCTGGGCACTGTTCAAGCCTGCTTTTTTCAAAGACCTAACAAGATTTCTATTTAGCAATGTGCCATTCGTTATAAGGTTTGTCCATAATCCTGTATTGTGGGCATATTCAACGAGTGATACAATATCATCTCTCAATAGAGGTTCACCACCAGTAAAACTCACTGAAGGCACATTTGCTTCTTTGTAAATCTTGAAGATAATTTTTTTCAGATCAGAAGTATTCAATTCCGGATATTTTTTGTGACCAACATAACAGAATTCACAATTGAGGTTACAACGATATGTCACAGCGATCTCAGAAAGAACAGGATAATCATTCAGGTCATCTTTAAATTCATAATAAGATACTGCCTCGCGTTTTTCACCCTCTACAAAACAACCACTCACAATTGCACGCAGGTCACAGAAGAAATAATGTAATTCTTCTCGCTTCTTTTCATCATCACCGAGCATTTCAAGAATTTTGGTGATTGAATTGCCTTTAAGAAGAAAATTTAGAATTGCCACACCTGAATGATTCAGCCTATATGCCTGGTTTGGTATTAAGATCAAGAGATTATCTATCTCCCTGACATATATAAACGGCTTGATTTCTCTAATAAACCCATCCACCCAATCCAACCTGATACCCTGATGTTCTGATAATCTAATACCCTGACTCATCTCGCTCCTCCACTCACACACGCAGAATGGCAGGCACTGTGACACGCACTATGGCAGGCAGAGTGACACGCGCTGTGACAGGCAGAATGGCACGCATCATGACAGGCAGTATGAACATAACACGCACTATGGCAGGCATCAGAACGGACAAATGTTGAATAGTCTTTTATGGGCTCCCCATAAATAACAAAACCATCCTCCATCTGTTGATAATAGTCCCTGCGGTCAAATGGACGATTTCGTAGATAATAGTAGTATGTCATATCTCTGTATTCTTCATCAATAGGTTCTTCTACATCTGGTGAGCCAATCTTTTCTGTATAGTATGCCTTTGTTGCCTCTAAATCACAATCCCATGCCTTTGCCTGAATATTTTCAACTATCTGCATCACAAGTGCCTTCAATCCTGATTCATCCATAGTTCCATCGGTTTTTATAGCCTCAAGAAACATCGTCTCATAATATTTCAATCCCGAAGGTCTCTGAAGGACAGATAGTTTTATTGGATTGTAACTTAGAATATTCAAGATGCCATCCTTTTGTAATTTTTCAGCAATGATTGTAAAAACCTTATTGACCGGATAATCAAGGAAGACTGCCGCCTCAATCAAATCAAGTCTTGCCACTTTACCTGATTTCCTGAATGTTGCAACCTCAATCTTGGGTGGGATCCAGTCAGTCCTGAGCCATTGCAAACTCTGCACATCGCTGTAAAGTCCTCTTATCTTTTGTGCTTTCTTATTGGAGTAAAAGAGATATGGAATGATTGAGAATATCGTATATATCAACTCATAAGGGATGAAAAATTTTTTTCTTCTTTCTGGTTTTATCTCAATCCTGCCAAATTTCTCTGTATTAAAATAACTCGCAGGAACATATTGCTGAATCTCAATCTTTTCCATTGTATGGACATTATCCTTGTGAATCCTTACAGTGAAATAGTATTCTCCTTTAGATTCCTGTCCAAAATAATCCAATAGATACCTTTCATTCATAAATTTTTCAGTCCTGAAACCATAATCATCAGGATTCACATTTTTGCCCGAAACTCTTATCGGATAATAGACATTGACTGTATAATGTTCTAATGGTTCATCCCATTGTGGTGGTGCCCAGTGGAGAACAACGAGTTCACCAAACTCACTCTGGGTAACAGCAAGATTTCTACTCCTGCCCAGGTCTCCACCAAAATGGATAATAAAGGTGAGCTGTCCTGGTCCATACCTCTTTCCTTTGCTGAGCACGATATCATATTTGCCACTGCCAAGGTCTTTGATATCTATCGGATATTTATTATTGTATTCATCAAGGGCATAAGAGTTTTCATAGTCAAAGAATGGTTCAACCGAAAGACCTTCAAGATAGAATGCACTCATTGAACCGGAGATAACATTCCAGCGAATCTTATAAACGAAATCCGCCCTTCCATCTTGCCATAATGCAACATCAACCTCAACCCATTTTAAATCAACAGTAAGAGAAAGGAGATAAAAAAGTAGTATCATTTTATTCGCAGTATCATTACATTCGCAGTATCATCCACCTTCCTTGAGGCGGATTTGCAGTATCGCCTTCGGCTCGCCCAAAATTTTTTGGCGAACGTAATGACACTGCATCTTCATTTTTTAGGTATTCAGGCATTTTGGAATTTTAGGCATTTACTCTTTCGTTGCCTCAATCCTTGCCCTTAATAAATCTGCCTGGGCAGCGATAAAATCCGAATATGCCTGTTTTGCCTGTGACCAGGATGACTCATCAGGAAAAGAATTGACAATTCCCTGCCAGATAAGTTTATAAACCTTTTCAAGAATCTCTTTTGCATTGCCCTTTCCAGTGTATTCAAATTGCGCAACTACCGGCACAGGTTGAAAAACTGGTGTTGGCCCAACAACAACCTCAGTCTGGGCTCCAAGAAATACAACCCCCTTCTCCTCAATCACATCAAGATGGATTCTTATTGCTCCTAAAACCGAAGCGATTGAATAATCTGCTGTTGAGAATTTCATTATCAAGAGATTATTCTTTATTTCACCAAATGATAAGTTCATTATACCTCCTTATTTTGCTTTTTTATTATCAATTCAGGGCAAACCTTCGGGTTTGCAGAACATAATCCTCGCTATCCCTAATCAAATCAAGAGTAGGGTCAGACTTACCATTTTCATACAACCAGTATCAATAGACATTCAATTATACCAAAACCCCGATTAAAGTCAAGAAATAGAGGAAACAAATATTTCTTCTTCATTTCTTAACAATTGTAGTAGGGGCTTTCAGCCTTGATAAAATGTGGAAAATTCTCAAAAAAAGAGAGGGGGTAGAAACCCCCTCCTGGTTTTAATTCATTATGATTTACTGCGGCTCGGCATCCCCGGGCAAGGTGTCGTTCGGATTTTTTATGATATAGGGTATTCCCCAAGCCCGTGAATAATATGTAGCAGTAGAATCACCAAAAATTGTTTCCCAGCCCAGAATATCAACTGCACTGTGTCTGACTGCAGGTGTGGTCAGCACTGAATCATCTGCAATAATCCAGGTGCGCTTAAAGGTTGTAGTATTTTCACGATAAAATGGCTGACGCCAGTGTCTTCTCAAACCAACTCCGGGTTTATGTCCGGCACCATGATGCAAGAATGCCCAGGTTGAATCACCTTCAGCACTACAGGTAACCGTGACTTCAACTGTATCATTAGGATAGAATATGGGCAATTCATCTTTTTCAAAATACTTATCCGCACTGTTCACCACAAATTCATAGTTCCTGCTCGCCACGGTTGCTCGAATTTCGGAGATGGTCACCGGATGCTGTGTGCCCACTGTGTAAATATCCGCAACCGTAATACTTGCCAGATGCCAGCCTGCATCATCACGAAAACACTTTGCCTTACGAACAACACTATCCGTAATTGCCCGCACCACAATTGACCCAGAACCAACCGGGGAATCATTTGCGACAAAGAAACCATATCCCGGTGGTGTGCCTTTCAAATATGCAGTCATCGTGATAAAGGCACTGTCATCAACCACATCAATATCATAGTGTCGCTCGACTGGTCGCTCAATCCACCTGACCCATTTTACATAGAATGGAAAGGTATCAGTGGCAAGCACCAGTCCACTTACCGATGACGGCGTGTTTGTGCTATCATCCTGGGTCTGCACCTCGCCGCCAACAAACCAGGTGTTGTTGAGCAGTTCTTCTATATCCGCCTCATCGTTCTTCTTGCCGCAGTTTATCATAACCACGACTGCCAGCAACACCAATCCAACAACCTGTATCAACCTCATTCTGACCCCTTTCTGTTATTTTTGACGAAATTTAGAGAAAAAAGGTTTAACTATAACAAATAAGAAGGCGGAAAAATCCTCTTGTTATTTCTATTTTGGAATTTGGTGCCTGGGATTTAAACCTGTATCCTTGACTCATTTCAAATTTTGTAGATAATACTACCTATGTGGTGGCATGACGAAGAAGATTATACAATAGAAGAAGAGCCCCAGAAGGGTAGCAGGGATATTCGTTTGATAAAAAGGCTACTCCCCTATTTCAAGCCTTATCTCAGGAAAATCTTCCTTGCTACAATGCTACTATTGTTGTCTACACTTTTTGCACTTGCCGGTCCAGTGCTTATAAAAAGGGTTCTGGATTATGAAATTCCTAACAAAAATTTTCAGGGTCTATTAATCATTGCGCTTATATATTTTTTAATTCAGGGTTTAATAATATTGATCAGATATTTCCAGCAGATTGAGATTGGAATGATTGGTGAGAGGGCGATTGCCGATTTAAAATTTGACCTATTCAAACATACAATTAAATTGCCGGTTGAATTTTATGATAAAAACCCTGTGGGCAGGTTGATAACCCGAGTTGAGAGCGATGCCGAAACCCTGAAAAATCTATTTTCTTCAACTGCAGTGGTCCTTGCCCAGGACTTTGTCTTACTCTTGGGTATGTCGGTTATTATGATTGTAGTAAACTACAAATTATATCTCTTGATTTTGATATTACTACCGGTCTTTCTTTATGCCTTCTGGTGGTTTGGCAAGAATGTTCGTCCGATTTTTATTAATCTCAGAAAAAAGATTGCAGAAATAAACAGTTTTATAATGGAGACACTGAGGGCACTTCCTGTAGTCCAGGTCTTTCTCAAAGAAGATGATTTTCTAAATAGAATTGATAAGATGGGCAAAGAGAAATTTGGCCTGGAGATGAGATCAATGTTATACTGGTATCGGATATGGTTTTTGGTTGATTTAGGGGAAATAATTGGAATTATCCTTGTCTTGGGAATTGGTGGTCTATGGGCATTGAAGGGTGGATTGACAATTGGCACAATATTTTTATTCATCAATTATATTTCAAGATTTTTTGGTCCTTTAAGGGGATTGTCAGACCAGATAAACTTGATAGAACGTTCCCTTGCTGCTGCAGAGAGAATATTCAACATCCTCTCAATGCCCGAAGAGTTTGATAAAGATGAAGTATATGACCTGTCCACATTTAAAGATAAAATCAGATTTGAAGATATAAAATTCTCTTATGAAAATGATGACTGGGTTTTGCAGGATTTGAATTTTGAAATAAGAAAAGGAGAAAAGATTGCCCTGGTTGGAGAGACCGGTGGTGGCAAGACATCAATCATATCCCTTCTTTTGAAATTCTATAAGCCAAATATGGGAAAGATCAAGATTGATGATGTAGATTTGAATAAGATAAATCGGCATAAACTCCGTTCAAAGGTTGGATTTGTGCCCCAGGATGTGATGCTCTTTCCCGGGACAGTTCTGGATAACATAAGACTTTTCAATAATAATATTCCTGTAGAAAAGGTCTATGAGGCAACAAAGAGGATTGGAATCCACGAAAGGATACTCAATCTGCCAAAAGGATATGACACCGACATTATTGAACAGGGGATAAACCTTTCTTTTGGTGAGAGACAATTGTTATCTTTTGCACGCGCACTTGTTCTTAACCCTGAAATAATCATTCTTGATGAGGCAACGAGTGCGGTTGACCCGCAGAGCGAAAAAATCGTTCAGGAAGGTCTAAAAACACTTCTACAGAATCGCACTGCGATAATAATTGCCCATCGTCTTACAACGACAAGGCTTGCTGACCGTATTTTGATAATCCATCAAGGAAGGCTCGTTGAAGAAGGAAGTCACAATGAATTGTTGAAGAAAAAAGGGTTTTACTACAAATTTTATAAACTCCAGTATATCCAACAAAAGGCAGGATGATATGAAGACGGTAATTGCATTCTGGAAACAGAGGCCAGGCAGATTGATATTTCTGATCTTATTCACCAGTGTTTATACATTTTTAGTCCTGCTCTTTCCATTCATATTAAAAGATATAATTGACGGTATAAAGAGTGAATTCAGCACAAAACAATTGTTGAATGGCATAATAATTTTAGGTATCATTGGTTTAGTCCGCTCAACTGCAGGTGTATTTTTACCCTATACCCGGGGAAGAACGAATGAGATATTCAATCTCAAAGAAAGGAATAATGTCTTTAAATCTCTTCTTGATAAGGGGTATTCATTCTTCAATAAGTTTCCTGCGGGTGATGTCCTGGAAAGAATGGATTTAGACCTCGGTGAATTATCCTGGTTTACCTGCTCGGGAATATTCAGACCACTTGAAGGTATTTTAACGATTGCCTTTGCAATCTATTTTCTATCCCGAATTGACTTCAGATTGATGCTCATTGCAGTCCTGCCAATGTCAATCACGATTTTGGGTTATAAATTTTTCTCTCCAAAGGTTTATAGATATTTTAAGAAATGGCGTGAGATAATCTCACTCCTCCATAATTATATACAATCAAACTTCTCTGGTATTCGCATCATCAAATCATATACACTTGAAAAGCAGAATACAGAAGAGTTAAAAAGATTGCTCCAGGAGAGAATCAATTCCGCAAAAATGGTATTCAAGATTGAATCCTTATTGATGAATCTTTTTGCCTCAATAGAAGAATTTGGTATCGTCCTTGTCCTCCTTTTTGGTGGAATATTTGTGATAAAAAATACAATCACGATTGGCGAATTGATTGCATTTATGTCTTATATCTTAATTCTAATCAGTCCAATGATTGATATTGCAAACTTCTTTGTAATAAAAAAGCGTGCCGAAGTCCAGGTAAAGAGGCTTGAAGAGATAAAAGAATATCCATCAGATGTTAATGATACAGGAAAAATTTCTGATTTTAAATTTAATTCTATTAATACCGAAAATCTTGTATTCTCCTATGACAACAATTCATCACCTGCGCTTGATAATATCAACATAAGAATAGAAGCAGGCAAAAAGATTGGGATTGCAGGAACTGTTGGTGCAGGCAAATCAACTCTTTTGAAGATTTTGATGCGCCTTTTTGAACCTGTATCTGGTGATATTAGATTGAACGGATTTTCAGTCTGTCAACTTGATTTGAAAAAATACCGCTCATTATTTTCCTATGTTCCGCAGGAACCTTCCCTATTTTCAGAAACGATTTACAACAACATAGTATTTGGACATAAGATTGAGAAAGATAGACTAAAAAAGGTTGTTGAAATCTGTCAGTTGAGCGATTTTATAAAAAATTGTCCGAATGGCTATGATGAATTGATTGGTGAACGCGGATTGAAACTTTCTGGTGGTGAAAAACAAAGGATTGCCATTGCCCGTGCCTTATTAAAAGATTCAAAGGTTCTAATCTTTGATGATGCCACAAGTAATCTTGATGCTGAGACTGAAAAAAAATTGATCCAGCAGGTCTCAGAGATCGGCGGGTTAACCGTAATTATTATTTCCCATAGATTATCAATTCTTTCTATATGCAATTATATATATGTCCTTGATAAGGGTAGACTCGTTGAACAGGGTATACCTGAAGAGTTGATGGACAAAAGAGGATTATACTGGAAATTATATCAATATCAATTGGCCGAGAAATAAAGACCTTTTTCCAAATAATAATGAAAACAATTGGTTAGATGGTTAGATAGTAGAATAATAGATAGCCAGGTGGCGTCCCGCAGAAAAATCGCAATTCGTTGTACGGTTTCGCAATCCGTTTCATTATACGGTTTTGTCTGGATGATTCTGTAGCGTCCATCCGCCATTCAGTGTGGCGGATTAGATGGACGGAGTTTGTCGGATAAATCCGACCGCTACAAATCCCTTCTCGCAAGGCTAAAGCCTTGCCCTACACTGCCATATCGCCCTTTTATTTCTTCTTTGCCCTCAATTGCCCTGAATTGCCTTATCTCGCCTTGTGACCTTTTCCGTTTCCCGTTCCACCTTTCACCTTTCACCCGAATTCTGTAGGAGCGGTTTCCTAACCGCGATAATAATCCTTGAAAAATCGTTCGTCTCAAGGAAATTAATGCAAACCTAAAGGTTTGCCCTACATTAATTTTCTTTCGTACTTGTTTATAGTTTGAAGGTTTGGGTTTGGATACGAGATTGGGTTTCGGCTATAGTTTTGGAAAATTTGTTTTAATGCAAGGCTAAAGCCTTGCCCTACATTGTTCTTTACACGAAATTTAAGTCTTTTCCGTTTCTCGTTCCAGTTTTCACGATAATTCAGGGATAGGTATTTTGGACTTTTAGGGATTTTAATTTAATCATACCAACATCCATGTCTATGTACCAATGACCATTTCGGTGTTGACTTCAATGCTAATTTTTATATAATCTTATAAAGGAGATTTCATATGCTTAAGATAATCATAATAATTCTTGTCGTCGTTATCATAGGCTGGATCATTACCCAGTTACTTCAAGCAGCAGACAAAAGAAGAAGGGAAGAAATTGTAAGGAAGAATATTGAAGAGAAAAAGAAAAAAGAAGAACAGGGTCTCTAAAGAGTCAAATCTTCTATCAATCCTTTTATATCCTCAGGGATGGGTGCTGAAAATGCCACCCATCTCTTTGTTTTCGGATGGATGAAACTAATTTTGTAAGAATGTAATGCCTGCCTTTTGAAAAATATCTGTGTTCTTTTTATGTTGTAATATTTCTTATCACCAATAACCGGATGTCCTATCTGGGCAAGTTGTAATCTCAATTGATGGGTGCGTCCGGTCTTTGGGATCAATCTCAATAGAGTCGCACCTTTCAATATTTTCGTAACTTCATAATGTGTTTCAGCATATTCTCTGGTTTTTTGAATCATTCCTTTTATAGTACCATTTTTTTGATACAGTACACCTTCAACAACTCCAATATAAGTTTTGTTGACTTTCTGATTCTTGAACTCTTCAATCAAAAAATCCCGCGCATTTATTGTCTTTGCAAAGATGATCACCCCGCTTGTGTCGCGGTCAAGCCGATGAACCGGATAAATTACCCTTCCCTTTTTCGCCAGCAGTTCGCTTAATGCGTTTCCTTTTTCTGAGCCAATTTTCTCAGTAAGCAAATCTGAAGGTTTATTCACGATCACAATAAAATCATCTTCATATAATATTTCTGGTTCAGGAACCACTGATTCTTCTGCCTCAAGTATGATTATTTTGTCCCCACCCTTTATCTTTTTTGAAGGAAATGTAATAAGTCTCCCATTCACAAGCACAAACCCTTTTTCTACAATCTTCTTTGCCTCTTTGCGGGACAGGTCTGTAAAAAATGGCATAATATGGTCAAGGCGCCTCCCATCCAATTCTGCAGGAACGCTAAAGATTTTTCTTGTTGTATTCGCTTTGTCACGCATTGTCGTTTTCTTTCTGGAATCTCTCAGCAAATTCAATCCTTTTTCCAATAGATGGATGTGTATAACTGTATAGTTCAACCAATGGATGTGGATAGGCAATCGCCAGTTCCTGATTGCAGAATTTTGCCATTAATTCTATAAATACCTGAGGATTTTTTGATAAAATGAGTGCACCTGAATCCGCCTTTCTCTCATAAAATCTTGAGATACCGGAGCCCAGAGGCTTCAAAATAAAAGAAAGCAGGGCAAATATCAGAACAAATACTGGAAATGCAGAAATATCAGAAATCTCTACAAATCCTGCATATTTATAGATTGCTGGATAAATAAGGTATAACAAATAGAAACTTGCAAGCGTAATAATTGAATTCCACAGAATCAAATACCAGATGTGATGTTGCTGATAATGTGCTATCTCATGGCATAATGTCACGATGATCTCATCCTCATTGTATTTTGATATCAATGTATCACCCAGCAGGATCTTTTTAGTATTGCCAAGACCGGTCACCATTGCATTAGCCTTCGTTGATTTACTGCTCAGATTAATAGTAAAAATACCTTCAATCGTCATCTTTGCCCTATCACATATTTCTTTTATTTTATCCTTCAAATCACCATCAGTTAGAGGTGTTGTCTTATAAAACAGAGGCAGAATCAACACTGGAAATAAATTGCTAAGCACAACACTGAACAGAATCATCAATAGCGAAAGATAAAGCCACCACAGTCTGGGTGACTCATAAGTAACAAAATACAGAATTTCAAAAACAATCAAACCCAGGATCAATCCCACAAAAAAGGATTTTACTTCGTCTTTGAACCATTCTCTTGATGTCTGGGTAGAAAAGTTATATTTGTGCTCAATTTTATACCCACCAATGAATCCAAATGGCAGAGAGATAAGAAAATAAAGCAAATAAAACGCAAGGAAATACAGAAAAGCCTGAAGAATACGCGAATCCGTCAAATCACTTATACCAGCAAAAAATATTTTTGACACTTGAAATTTAATAATCAATACAAGAATCACGATTGATACAACTGATGAAACTATGCTTACAATTAAATGTTCCTTGCGATACTTACGCGCAATCTTCTGCTTTTCTTCATCAATCAAAGAATGAGTTCTATGCCTTTTCATAATGCAATTCTACTCAGAACAATTGTATAGTCAACAGAAAGTTTGCGCTCCTTGACAATGCAGATTTTATATGTAAAATTGGAGTATGAAAGGATGGAAAATGGAAAAAATAATAAAAGCTCTACTTTTTGTTCTGGTTGCATTTAATACAGGATTTGCCCAGCAGATTGACAGTGTCATCAACAAGACAATCATCAATTATCAAAATCTGACCAGTTTCTATATTGAATTCACCCAGCAATTCTGCGAAAAAACTTCTAATACCTGCCAGAATTTTGACGGTTGTGTTTACTTTCTTAAACCCAATTATTTCAGAATGGAAATCAACAATCCAAAACAGATTTATGTTGGCGATAGTGTATCTTTGTGGATATATATGCCTGACAGAAAAAAGGCGGTCAGACAGCATCTCGGTGCCCAGATTCCTTTTGCGGTAAATCCTGACATATTCCTGAAAGATTATCAAGAAAGATTTAATGCTGAACTGATGGTCAACAAGAACTACGAAATCATTCTCACACCCAAAGAAGAAACTGAAATCTATCAGAAAATTGTCATCGGGATAGACAAAAATAGATATGAAATTGTCAGTATCAGTATTTTTGACGAGACCGAATCAGAGAACAGATTTATCTTCAAAAACATCCAGTTAAATAAGAAACTGTCAAAAAAACTATTTGAATTCAAACCACCAAAAGGGACTGAAATAATTGAACAATAATTTTTTGATGGATGACAGGTGCTTTGCCTGCGGCAGGAAAAATGAAATCGGGCTTCGTCTTAATATTGCTGAGAACAAAACAGGTGTTAGCGCACCCATCAAACTCAGTTCGTTGTTTCAAGGATATCATAAGGTAATACACGGCGGTATTGTATCAACAATCCTGGATGAAATGGCAGTGTGGGCAGCATACAAGAAAGGTTATAAGGCGGTCACCGCAGAATTAAATATGCGCATAAGAAAACCAATGCTCGCAGAAAATGAATATGTTGCAACTGGCAGGGTTGTTAACATCAAGTATAAAATGGTTCTTGCCCAGGCTGAAATAAAAGACTTAAAAAATGAAATCATTGCCTGCGCTGATGTTAAACTCATCAAAATTGACTAAAGTTTATTTCGTATCATTGGGTTGTCCAAAAAATCTTGTTGACTCAGAGAAGATAATGGGCAGTTTGGAAAAAAATGCCTGTTCAATAACAAATTCCATAAAAAAGAGCGACATCGTCATAATCAATACCTGTGGTTTTATTAAACCCGCACTAAGAGAAACCGAAAATGAAATAAAAAGAATTTTGAAAGAAGATAAACGGAAAAAAATCTATGTATACGGTTGTGCAGTCAATCGATGTCGCAGACTTCTGACTGAAAAATTTCCTGAAGTTACAGATTGGTTTTATCTTAATGAAAAGAATAGATTATTGAATGCCATCCTCCACCAGGATATAAAATCTGATACGCGGCTTTTGTCCACTTATGGCTACGCCTATTTGAAAATTGCAGATGGATGTTCTAATCATTGCTCATATTGTACCATTCCAAAGATAAAAGGTGAATTTAAGAGTTCAAAATTTGAAGACCTGATCAATGAAGCACAAGCACTGGCACAACTGGGGATAAAAGAACTCATCCTCATTGCCCAGGATACAGCAAGATACGGTTTTGATCTTTATAAAAAATCAATGATCATCCCCTTGATCAAAGAACTTTCCAAAATCAAAGGTATTGAGTGGCTCAGATTACTCTATGCCCATCCTAAATCAATAACTGACGAACTGTTGTATGAAATCAGAAAAAATCCAAAGGTATGCAAATATCTTGATATGCCGATTCAACATATAAACAACCGCCTGCTTGCGTTGATGAATCGTGGTATTACCAGGCAGGAAATCACCAATATCATCAAGAAGTCTAAAGACATTGCCTTACGCACAACTCTCATAACTGGCTTTCCAACGGAAACTGAAGACGAATTTGATGAACTTTATGATTTCTTGAGCAAAGGATATTTTGACTGGTTTGGTGTATTCAAGTATATTAGAGAAAAGGATACCTCAGCAGCACTTCTAAAACCCCTATCCCGTAAGATAGTAGACAACAGATTTAATAAACTCATCAACCTTCAGCAACATCTGATCAAAAACAAGAATCAAAGAAGGCTGCATAAATACTATAAGACTCTTGTGCATTGTAAAAAGACATATTTCATCGGTCACACCGAATTTGCTGCCCCGGATATTGATGGTCAGGTAATAATAAAAAATGATAATATGAAAATCGGCGAATTCTATCGCCTGAAAATCACCAAAACAAAAGGAGTAGACCTGTATGCTTAGTCTTTTATACATCATCACTCCACTAATGATAAATGCGCTTGAGTTTCCACTTGAATTCAATGGTCGGGGCTTCATAGGGAAATACCTCAACAGTGACACCACAAGATACAATATGGATGCTTCAATACAATTGAGGTCCACAATTGTACGGTTGAATAACTTTTCATTCTATATGGAATATCGTGACGATCTTGATATGGCAGAACAAAAAGGCGGGGTTTCATTGGACCCGCGTTATGCACATTACTATTTTACTGTTGGCTTTGAATTTCAATTTCTTAGGTTTTTTAGCCATCTTTCTTTTATCCACGATTGTGTCCATGATATTGATTATGAAGTGGAAGGCACACCGGTTTTTAATCGCATTTCCATTTTATTTGCCAATGCTGAGTATCATCCCACAAAGGCAATAGAAACCCAGAAAATATTTTTGTGGGCACTCAATGCTAAATTGTACCCGCACTGGCGTTACCATGGTTGGGATGTAAATGCTGGCGCTGATTATCAGTATGAGTTTGGACTTGATTTCTTATATAAGATTTTCCATAAAAGACATTTTGGTGCAACCGGTAATTTAGACTTCACGATCTGCAGGGGTGATAGCACCTACTATCATCAGGATTATGTGAAGACTATGGTATTTTACAAAAATTCAAAACAAAGGATAGGTGTGGAGTTGAAATATAATATTTACAACAATGATCCAATAAAAAATCCAGGAGGCTTATGGCTACTTTCTGCATTTGTGGAATTTTAATAGTAAATCTTTTTGCAATCAATCCAGCCAGCAGCGCTTATGAACTATTCAGCATTGGCTGCCAGCTTGAACTTGAAGGGAAGATTCCTGAAGCAATCAATTGTTATCTCAACGCCCTGCAAAAAGACCCAACTGCATATGAAATCTATCTTTCGTTGACAAATGCATGCTACAAAATGAGGGAATTTGATAAGGGGATAGAATATGCACTTATGGGGCTGGCTTTTACCAAAGATAGCACCGAAGTCTATGGAATGATTGCGGCTGGTTATATTGCCAAAGGTGACTTCAAAACTGCAATCACCACCTATGAGAAGATAAAAGAACTCAAACCAGCAGACCTGGGAATAATACAGACAATATCCCTGCTTTATGAAGGATTAGGCGACTTGAATACCGCGGCACGCACCCTGAGCGAAATTCCTGATAGTCTAAAAAATGTGGAAATCTACAACCGGTTAGGCACAATTTCAGGAAAACAGAAAAACCATAATGAAGCGATAAGATACTACCAGCAAGCAATGGCACTTGATACTACAAATTTCACCTCTCTCATTGGCATTGGTACTGGATTTGATATCCTTAATATAAAAGACTCAGCAATTTATTATTACGAATTGGCAACCAGATACGATTCCTCCCTTGAAGTGCGCAGAAGACTGCTTGATCTTTATGGTGATACTGAGCAATACGAGAAACTTGTAAAGGCCGCCCGTGAGATTCTGAATAAGGAATATTATGATACTTTTGTCCGACGCAATCTCGGATTTGCCTTATACAAAATGGGACTCTTCAATGAAGCCATGAGTGAATTTCTCATCAGTGCTGGGCTGAATCCCAGGGATGATTATTCCCGTTTTTATATTGCACGCATAAACCTTGAACAGAATCATCTTGAAGAAGCGCAACAGGCTATTGAAGAGGCGATTGAAATAAATCCTGATTTTATTGAACTCTGGGTCTATGCAGGTTTTATCGCCCTTGATAAAAGAGATTACCCGAGTGCAAGATATTACTTTACTGAAGCCGCATATCGCAATGCAGATATGGCACAGATCTATTACTTACTGGGTGCTATATCAGAAATGGATAGCGCCTTTGTTGATGCATATTACTATTACAAAAAGACAATAAAGATCAATCCCTCATCAATATCCGGGCTTGCTGCCCTTGCTAACCTGTGCGACCGTTTAGGAAAGAAAGATGAAGCATTCAGAACATTTGAGAAAATTATCCAGATTGATTCCACAGATGCCAATGCCCTGAATTATGTTGGATATACCTATGCAGAAAAAGCAGAGAGTCTTGATTACGCATTGGACCTTATTGAGCGAGCCCTGAGTATTGAACCCAATAATGGCTACATCATTGACTCCCGGGGATGGGTTTACTATCAGCAGGGAGATTATGAGTCAGCATTCATTGATCTGAGAAAAGCAAATGAACTTGTTGAGGATGCAGTAATTCTGGAACACCTTGGTGATGTTTATGTTAAACTCAATGAAATTGAAAGGGCGATAGAGACATACAAAAAAGTATTGAACCTTGACCCCAAGAACAAAAAGGTAAAGGCAAAACTATCAAATCTTAGGGGAGAGTAAATTATGGAACCCTATCGTATCAAGGTCATTGAACCCCTTAATAAAACCTCCCGAGCAAAAAGAAAAGAAGTATTAAGACAGGTTGACTATAACCTGTTTCTGATACCTGGTTCTTTTGTCTTAATTGATCTGATATCAGATTCAGGTACCGGCGCAATGAGTGCGAAGGCATGGGCAAAAATGTTTGAAGCAGAAGAAGATTTTTCAGGGCAGAGGTCAAGTGAAGATTTTCTGAGGACCGCTCGGAAAATTACTGGTTTTTCTCTGATTCAGCCTGTGCACCAGGGTAGAACTGCGGAAAACATTCTTTTCAGCCTCCTTTTTCGCGCAGGTGATAAGATATTGTCAAACACACACTTTGAAACCACCAGGGCGAATCTTGAAAAACTGGGTTGTGAACCAATAGATATCCCTGACCTAAGACCACCATTTTGTGGTAATATTGACCTGAACAAACTTGAATCAGCCTTGAAAAAGGACAGGAAAATTAAGGCAGTGATTATGACCATAACCAATAATATAAAAGGTGGCCAGCCAGTATCTCTGGAAAATATCAAACAAACCTGTGAAATAATCAAACGGAAAAACATTCTATTGATCTTTGATGCAAGCAGGTTTGCGGACAATGCTTTTTTCATAAAAAAATATGGTAATGATTCTGATAGATCTGTAGCAAATATCTGTCAGAAAATGTTCAGTTATTGTGACATTCTTTATCTCAGCAGCAAAAAAGATGGACTGGTAAATATCGGAGGATTCATTGGTCTGAGAGACAAAAAGATCTTTGCAAAATTGCGCGAAAGAATCATTGAACAGGAATCCTATCCCAGTTCAGGTGGACTTGCAGCAAGGGACCTCGCGGCAATGGCTGTGGGTCTGGAAGAAGCGATTGATGAAGAATTTCTCAGGTCACATATTGAGAAAATCCACTACCTTGGGAAAATTTTGAGAGATAGAAGTGTAAAAGTCTTTCAACCATTTGGTGGACATGGTATTGTCATTATACCAAAAGATAATGTTCCTTATTCTGCTTTTGCCCTGGGTGCCCAGATTTATCTTGAAACAGGCATAAGGACTGGTGTTTTTGGTAATGAACTAAGACTGGCAATTCCCAGAAGGGTATACACCAAAGAGCATTTAGAATATGTTGGTAGGTCTATTGCCTGGATTTATGACACGAAAAAACTGCCAGTTCTGAAACCCATAAATAGACCCAAATCTTTCTTCAACTTTTTTGCCCGGTTCCGCACATAAATTCAGCATAAACCTTCTTACAAAGGTTTTGTCTAACTCTTGACAGATTACGATTTTTAAGTAAAATAGATATGTATGATGAAAACCAGTTGCTCTGTGTTTGAAAAAACTGTTGAAGTTAGGTTTTTTTGTTATTTAAGCATAATTTAAGGGGGTTTCTTTGCAAGAACGTTTTACTGAAAGGGTTAGAAAAATATTGCATATTGCCCGTGAAGAGGCAATAAAATTCAGGCACAATTTTATTGGAACCGAGCACCTTTTGCTGGCAATGATAAAAGAGGGTGAAGGTGTTGGTGCAATGGTTTTGATAAACCTGGGAGTTGAATTAAATGAACTGCTCAAGGCTGTTGAAAATTCAATTACCATAGGGTCGGGCGGCAAGATTGATGTAACACTTGGTAATGAAGCACGGGTTTGCCTTAATTACGCAATGGAGGAAGCAAAAAATCTTGGTCATACCTATGTAGGAACCGAACACCTTCTTTTAGGTATTATCAGAACCGAAGGCAGTATTGGTGCACAGATTCTTTCGTCAATGGGCATTGACTATGAGATCGCCAAGAATGAAATAATCCAGTTACTAAGACCCGAAGGTGTAGCAGCAGGTAAATCAAAGGGCAAACCACGGGGTTCAGCATTGGAATTATTCTCACGAGATTTAACCCAACTTGCCCGTGAAGAAAAACTTGATCCGATCATTGGAAGAGAAAATGAGATTGAACGTGTAATTCAAATTCTTTCAAGAAGAAAAAAGAATAATCCTGTACTCATTGGTGAGGCAGGTGTTGGCAAGACGGCCATAGTTGAAGGGCTTGCCCAGGACATTGTTGCCGGCAATGTACCAGAATCACTCAAGACCAAAAGGGTTCTTGCGTTAGATATGGCATCAATTGTTGCTGGCACAAAATATCGGGGTCAGTTTGAAGAAAGATTAAAGGCAGTAATCAATGAAGTGACCAATAATAAAGACATAATCCTCTTTATTGATGAACTCCACACCATTGTTGGAGCAGGTGCGGCTGAAGGTGCAATTGATGCATCCAACATGCTCAAACCTGCGCTTGCCCGTGGTGAATTACAGTGTATTGGTGCAACCACACTTGAGGATTATCGCCGATATATTGAAAAGAATGGTGCCCTGGAAAGAAGATTTCAACCTATTATTGTAAACCCGCCAACGGTCCAGGAAACAATTGGAATATTAAGGGGATTAAAAGAAAATTACGAAAAACACCATCAGGTAGTCTACTCAGATGAAGCATTTGAAGCAGCCGCCTACCTTTCTGAAAGATATATCACAGACCGATTTCTGCCGGATAAGGCAATAGATGTGATTGATGAAGCGGGTGCCAAAGTAAAACTTTCAAAGGTAACAAAGGATCCTAAGATCATAGAATTGGAAAACAAATTACTTGAGATAAAACGCGCCAAAGATAAAATGGTTGCAGACCAAAAATATGAAGAAGCAGCAGAATTACATAAAGAAGAAACAAAAATACAGGACCAGATCAAAAAAAGAAAAGAGGCCCACACTGAGGGTTCAAAACCGACTGTTTGTGAAGAGGATATTGCCTTCATTGTATCACGATGGACGGGTATACCGGTATCAAGGATTGAAGAAAAAGAATCAAAAAGATTATTGAAAATGGAAGAGGAACTCTGTAAGAAAATCGTTGGGCAGGATGAAGCAATAAAGATCATTTCTCGTGCAATCAGACGCAGTCGCGCTGGAGTAAAGGATCCGCGCAGGCCCATAGGTTCATTTGTATTTCTTGGTCCAACTGGTGTTGGGAAAACTGAACTGGCGCGCCGTCTTGCGGAATTTATGTTTAACGACATCAATTCATTAATTACCCTTGATATGTCTGAATATATGGAAAAATTCAATGTCTCCAGATTGATCGGCGCTCCTCCTGGTTATGTTGGCTATGAAGAAGGCGGACAGCTGACCGAAAAAGTCCGACGCAAACCCTATTCCGTAGTTCTATTTGACGAGATTGAAAAAGCCCATCCAGATGTCTTCAATATTCTGTTGCAGATTCTTGAGGATGGACAGCTCACCGATTCATTTGGTAGAAAAGTTGACTTTAAGAATACCGTGATAATAATGACTTCTAATATCGGTACCGCGGACATAAAAAGGAGTGATGGTATCGGTTTTACAAAAGTTGATCCGACCGTATCATATGAAAAAATGAAAGAAAAATTATTGGAGGAAGTGAAGAAGATATTCAACCCTGAATTCCTTAATCGTATTGACGAAATTGTGGTATTCAGACAATTAACCAAAGAAGATATGAAAAAGATTGTAGATATACTCATTGCTGAACTGGAACAAAGACTTGATGATAAAAAGATGATTCTTGAACTTGACGAATCAGGCAAGGAACTACTTGTGGAAGAAGGATTTGACCCGCAGTTTGGTGCCCGTCCCATTAAGAGAACAATCAGAAGATTGATTGAAGACCCCCTTTCTGAAGAAATCCTGAAAGGCAATATTAAAGAAGGGAAACACATAAAACTCACCCGTTCCGGAGACAAACTGGAATTCAAAACCAAATGATAATATTCATTCTCTTTGCGTACACAATTGCCAATATCACAGTTGATGCGCAATATACAAACAAGGATCTCATCATCCAGACAAGTGGATTCAAAATCGGTGACCAATTTAAGGAATCAACGATAAAACAAGCAATTAACAATCTCTATCGCCTGCGTTTGTTCAATCACATTGCCATTGATACCACGATAGTCGCTGATGGTATTTTCATCAATATTGATGTTGATGAGGCGCCATTTTTGAGCAGTGACCCTGAATTCATTGGCAATAAAAAAATAAAAAAGGGTGATTTGCTCAAGAAAATTGATATAAGAAATGGCCAGGTACTCACCAAGAAGGCAATCTTTGATGCCCGGGTAAAAATAGTTGACCTGTATGCTGAAAAGAATTACTACAATACTACAGTAAGCGACAGTATCGTTCCGGATACACTTAACCGCGTGAAACTCTATTTTGTCATAAACGAAGGCACACAATTGCGGATTAACCGAATCATAATTGAAGGCAATAGTGTCCTTTCGGAAGGGAAATTGAAGAGGAAAATGCAGAATCGAGAAAAAGGATTTTTACGCAGTGGCAAGCTTGACCGCGCAAAATTGAAAGAAGATATTGAACGTATTAAGAATTTTTATCGTGAAAATGGGTTCCTTGATGTTGTCGTCCAGGAACCCGAAATCAATGTCTCGGATAACAAGTTAAGTATCATAATAAGAGTAACAGAAAACCAGCGCTATTATGTTGGCAATATCAAGTTTACTGGTAACAGTATCTTCTCTTCTGCCCAATTAGAAAAATATTTCAAGTTAAAAACCACTGACATATTTAACCTATCAAAAATTCAGAGCAGTCTGCAAAAATTATACGAAGCATATGCAGATGAAGGTTATATATATTGCACCATTGCGCCAATTGAATCAATTAGCGACAGCATTATTGACATAGAATATCAAATAACTGAATCGCAGCCGGCAAATCTTAACAGAATAAATATTACAGGGAATTACCGCACCCGGGAGAAGGTTATTCGCCGGGAGATTGTAACTTTACCCGGAACAAGATTCAGACGTTCACAGGTTATTCGCAGTATGAGAGAAATATTCAACTTAGGATTTTTTGAAGATATTAGCCCGGAGACCGGCACACCTGACGACAGCGGAAACATTGATCTTACTTATCGGGTAAAGGAAAAGGAAGGAGTTGGTTCAATTGGTGCTGGTATGGCATACTCGGCGCAGGATAGACTTACTGGTTATGTGGAACTGAGCCATCCAAATATCTTTGGACGTGGACAGCGTGTATATACTAAATTTGAAGTTGGCGGCAGGCTCACCAATGTCCAGTTTGGTTTTACTGAGCCCTGGCTCTGGGATACAAGAACAACTGCAGGTTTTGATATATATTATACAAACCGGTTCTGGGATTTTTATACAAAAAGGGATATTGGCACTGCTGCAAATTTTTCCATTCCGTTCTTCCTTGATTATACAAGATTTAATTATACATTCAGGGTAGAACGAACTCAAATTCTTAATATCGCCAAAGAATATCAACCAAGCACCGGCTATGATTTAAGAAATGATACTATCCCAAAATGGACCCTTGCCAATAATTATGGAGTGATCCGCGATACAAGAGACTTCATTTTTAATCCTTCAAGTGGATCATATATCTCTTTGCAGAGTGAAATTGCGAAACCCTGGATATTTGCAAATATAGACTACAATAGACTCACATTTGAAACGAGGTCTTATTTTCCTGTGTTCTGGAAATTCGTTCTTATGACACGGCTCCGTGCTGGTATTGTAACAAGCTCAAGCGAGGTTCCATACTACAAGAGATTCTATGCGGGTGGAACAGGCGAAGATGGTGTCAGGGGCTATTCAGACCGGTCTCTCACCCCACTTGAGAATGGTAAAGCGATCGGAGGCAACGCCCTGTATATAAATAACATTGAACTTAAATTGAAACTTTCTCAGAGTTTTGCCATTCTGGCATTCTATGATATGGGTAATGCCTTTGCATCATACCGTGATATGAATCTATACGATCTCAAGAGAGGTGCTGGTATCGGAATTAGAGTTGAAATTCCAATGATGGGTGTACTCGGTTTTGACCTTGGGTATGGTTTTGACCGTACACAACCGGGTTTTGAGCCACATTTCCAGATAAATCCTTTTGGAATGTTCTGATGAATAGTTTTTAAGAGAGCTGGAGGTTCAAGATGAAGAACAAGAAAATATTTTTTCTCATTTTTCTATTGCCTTTATTGATCTTTGCGAAAGAACAAAAAGTAGGTTTTGTTGAATCATCAAAGATTTTCTCCCAGTATCAGGCAACCGCCACAGCAAACGAGCAATTCAATGAATATGTAAATGCTTGCAGGGATTCAGCAGCAAAACTCCAGATCACAATTCAGGATCTGAAAAACGAATTGGATGCCCAAAAACTGATGCTCAGCGAAGAGGCACGGTTGAAAAAACTTGACCAGATTGAAACACAGACGCAGTTATATAACCAATATCTGCAGGCAGTATTTGGTCCCGGCGGCAAGATCGAACAGAAGAATGATGAATTGATGGCGCCCCTATTAAAAAAAATAAATGACGCTATTGCCAAGATTGCCCAGCAAGAAGGATTTTCAATGATTATTGACCTTTCTGAAGATATTTTTTATGCCTCAGCCGAACTCAATATCACCGAACTCGTCATCAATGAATTGAATCGTGAATACGGAGTGGCAACCACTGTTCCGAGTGAATCCAAAAAATACATTGGCATATTACCTCTGCGTGAAGAAAACACCGAGGCGTTCAACGCATCACTCGGAGAAAAATGTCAGGATGAATTGTATAAGGCACTCATCAGTTATACCCAGACCTATAAAATCGTCAGCAAAAATGAAATTGCAACAAAACTCAAAGAACGGCAATGGGACTACAGAAAGCTTGACGAAAATCAATCATTTCAGATCGGTGATGCTGCAATCTGTAACTACATCATTGTAGGCATAGTGAGCAAAACTGGAAACAAGATTGATTACACAATTAAATTAAAAGATGTAAAGGCAAGGACAGAAATTGGTTCGCGTTCAAACAGTGTTACTGTAACCGAGGAGATAAAATTCTCCGAAGCACTTACGAACGACCTGCGAACCCTGATAGAACTCCTGCAGAAGAAAGAATAAAATCCTATCCAATGTAGCAAACTCCTGACCTGACACCAAAACAGGCTTCAAAGTCTGCCCGAACCCCGAACTGAATTCATTTTCAGGTTTGAGTCAGCGTTTGCAATTCTTTATTGACTAAAATTGTAAAATGAATATACTCTTTCAAAAAGGTAGCTAATTGATTGGGGGTTGGAAAAGCGAAATGGTTTTCGTTAGTCGGTTTTGTAAAACGATGGACAATATAAGATGGATTTTTCGCAACCGTTTGAGGAAAACGAATCTGTTAGCGCCCGTAGCTCAACTGGATAGAGCGGCGGACTACGAATCCGCAGGCTACGTGTTCAAATCACGTCGGGCGCGTGCAAATCTGGTCTGCAGATAATGAGCATAGCGAAATTAGATGTGGTTACCAAATTCAGCATCCTGAATGCGATGAGGGACTTTAGGTAACAGGAAAGGAAATATAGATATGAAGAATAGCGATAGTTTTTTTATGTCTGAGGCCCTAAAAGAAGCGGTAAAGGCATTTGATGAGGATGAGGTACCTATAGGTGCTGTGGCAGTATATGAGAATCACATTATTGGACGAGGACACAATCGCACTGAGGCACTTCAGGACCCAACCGCACATGCTGAAATACTTGCAATCACCGCGGCTGCCAATACCTTGAATTCCTGGCGTTTGAGCGATGTAGTAATTTATGCAACCATTGAACCCTGTATTATGTGTGCAGGTGCTCTTATCCTCGCAAGGGTAAAGAAAATTGTCTTCGGTGCGCGTGATGAAAAATTTGGCGGTTGCGGTTCTATTTTTGATATCGTAAATGAAAAAAAATTGAATCATAGAATTGAAATTGTTGAAGGTGTATCAAAAGATGAGGCACTTTCTTTAATGAAAGCATTTTTCAAAAATAAACGGAAAAAGGAAAAATAGATTTATGAAGAATGTAAAATTTTCTCTGGAAAAGCAAACCTGAAAGATGAGGATGTGATGTGTAAGAACAGGTTGACGAGGGGGATTAAAGGCTTCCACGAAGTTTTCGGCTCTGTTTAGAAAAGTGAGTGGAAAAAGGGGGAATCCTCCCCCTTTCGGAGAGATGGCCGAGTGGACTAAGGCGTCCCGCTCGAAACGGGATATCCCGACAAAAATCGGGATCGGGGGTTCAAATCCCTCTCTCTCCGGTTTTAGATAAAATTGATACCCTGATTAAAATCACCCACCCCTATCCACTACTATTATCCACATCTACCGGGATTTGTCACACCACCCAATCCCCAAATAACCCACAACCACTTCTGAAACTGGAACAAATCCCTCTCTCTCCGGTTTTAGACAAAATTGATACCCTGATTAAAATCACCCACCCCTATCCACTACTATTATCCACAT
>JBNAVN010000022.1:0-7494 GCA_049700315.1 bacterium | reverse complement strand
CTACCGGGATTTGTCACTCCCCATAATCACTCAAAAACCCATAACCATGTTTGAAAGTAAAGGATAAGTTTTTCCCAAAATGTAGGGCAAGGCTTTAGCCTTGCAAATAAAAATATCATATAAAAAGGCTAAAGAGGGCGAAAAAGGGAGATTATTATCGCGGTTGGGACAAACGCTCCTACGGAAATGTCGTGAAAGGTGAAAGTTGTAATGAATTAAACAAAAAACATACGATTAACGAAAACATATAACGAATAATGAAATACGAAATGCTTTTCTAAACTGTTCAACGACAATCCGGCTACATTAGAATATAAAAAAATTTTAGGAAAAACTAAACGTTTGAAAAAGGAACAAATTTCTCTCTGGGCTCATACTTCAGAATACTTCTATCGGGTCCACATCAATCTCTAATTTTGATTTATTTAACTTAATCTGTTTTAAAAATTTCAGTCTACGATGGTCAAATCTTAATGGTGCTTTAATCAAGATATACACTCTGTACTTATCTCTAATTTTGTAGTAGAATGACTGATTCGGACCAAAGACTTTTATTGGTTTGATACTCTTTAGAAGCGAATGAATTTTGTTTGCTTCATCCCACACATCCTTTTCTATTTTTCCAGATACTCTTGCAAGAATGAGGCGTGAAAATGGTGGAAAATTCAATTCCTTACGCAATTTCATCTCTTCAACATAGAACTTCGGGTAATTTTGCAGCTGACTGAAAAGTATTGAATATTGCTCTGGATGGTATGTCTGTATCAAAACTTTTCCTGGTTTGTTCCCCCTTCCAGCCCTGCCCGCAACCTGAGTCAAAATTTGGAACGTCCTTTCACTTCCCCGGAAGTCAGGCAAATTTAGAAGTGTATCAGCATTAACAATACCCACAAAAGTCACATTAGGAAAATCAAAACCCTTTGTAACAAGTTGTGTGCCCAGCAATATCTTTGCCTTTTGTTCATCAAATTTCTTAAAAATTTCCTCTGCCTCTCCCCTTTTCCTTATAGTATCACGGTCAAGTCTTAAGATAAACGATACATCACTCTTTTCTTTATCAGTCAATTCAGATTTCACCAACTTTCTTATTATTTCCTCTATACGTTGGGTGCCTGCACCACGATAGAGTAAAGTAGCCTTTCCACACTTCGGGCAATGATTGAAATAGTCTGTCTTGTAATCACAGGTATGACACGCAAGAAGAGAAATATCGTCCTTCTGAAAGGCACGATGAAATACAAGTGGCAACTTGCAATATGGGCATCGCAATATGTAACCACAATTGGGGCATATTAAACTTGGTGCAAAACCCCGACGATTCAAAAATAGTATTGCCTGCTCATTTTTCTGTATTATTTCTTTAATTAATCTCTCAAACTTTTGAGAAATAAATTTCCCACTTTCTTTTTTCAAGTCAACAACTTCAACATCGGGCAAAGGACGGGCATCAATCCTTTCTTTTAATGTTAGAAGTTCATATTTACCAATGCCGGCATTATAATATGATTCTATCTGTGGCGTTGCACTACCAAGGACCACAACAATATTTTCAATCTTTGCCCTTACAACAGCAACATCCCGTGCATTATATTTTACCGCCTGTTGATGTTCTTTATAAGAATGGTCGTGCTCTTCATCAACGATAATTATTTTCAAGTCTGGAATGGGTAGAAATATTGAACTCCTTGGTCCAACGACAATTTTATAGATTCCATTTTTAATTCCATACCACACATTTCTTCGCTCCTTGGGAGTGAGTGCGGAGTGTATTGTGATTACATTTTTACCAAATCGTTCAGTGAATCGCTTTAACAAAAGAGGTGTCATTGATATTTCTGGAACTAAAACAAGTGCCCTGCCCCCCTTTCTCAGAACCTCATCTACAACCCTTAAGTAGACCTCAGTCTTTCCACTCCCGGTAATACCAAATAGCAAGAAAACCTTAAAAAGGTTCCCTCTAACAAAATACATAATTCTGCGAATTGCGTTATTTTGATGGTATGTGGGAATTGGCTCTTTTGCCGTTAGAAAACCCTCATATTCTCTCTTGGAAATATCAAATTTCTTCAAGACCTTAGGGGGAAATGCCTGTTTCAAAACCTCACCCAGAGATGAAAGATAGTATGATGAAATCCATTTATACAGCGTCAATAGCCTGGGCGGAATGAATTCCTCATCTACCAATTTCTGAACATTTTTCAAATTTTGAACTTCGCGTTTAACATTTACAGCAACTACAATGCCATACTTAAATTTATTACGCAACGGGACAAGAACCAAATCACCAACATGCAAATCAAGCGCTGTTTCATAAGTCAGATAATCAAATTTCGTATTTGGTATGGCAATATCAACCAGCATAATACAAACCCCCAAAATCCCCCTCCCCTGCCTTACCCGCCTGAATTGCCTTACCTGCCTTACTTGCTTCACTTGCCTTACTTGCCCTGACATTACTCCCCTGAAACATCTTACTACCATCAATCATTCTATGCATCATCTTCCACATATTCAAATATTGACAATTGTGCATATGTAAATATGTGCAATGGTGCAATTGTACACATCTTTATTCTTCATTTTCAACACCCTGCATAGTTCGATTAACAAAAACATTCAATGCTTTAAGAATTCTATGAATTTCCGCAGGATATTTTATCCAGTAGTAACTGCCGCTTGATTTCACTTCGTAACGAACAATTTCCAGATTTTTCAGCTGGGCAAGATGGTGTGATACTGTTGGTTGTGAACGGCGGATAGATCTTGCGATTTCATTGACACTCAGCGGACCATTGTTCAAAAGTAATTTAATGATTGCATATTTAGCTGGATCACCAAGACCCTTGGCAACCCTTGATTCCCGATAATGAATCTCTTTCATTGGTTTTGTACCTATTCTCCTGTCCATAGTACTCCTTTCTCATTTGAATAATTATAGACAATTTAGTAAAAATTTCAATACTCGCTACTACGTGTGGTTCTGCAAAATTCTAATATTGATAATTGTGCATATTTAAATATGTGCAATTGCACAATTGAACCTAAATGGATATATTAATGTTAAATGAATTTATCCTTATGCTGAAGAATTATGCTAAAGAATAAAGAAAAGATTCAATCAATCACTATTCTGTTGTTTGTAGAAAATCATTCAATTTCAATCATCAACCATAAAGTTTGGTATTGATATTTGTCATTATCTATGCGTCGCATTTAGCATATCTCATTATCCCATTTTTTATACTGTATCATAGCAGTTTGCATTATCTTTTCACCGGCTGATGTGCCTATACGATTCGCACCTGCATTTATGAATTCAATGGCGGTCGTGTAATCTCTGATACCACCAGATGCTTTAACTCCAAAATTTGGACCAACAATCTTTCTGAGTAATATCACATCCTCAATCCTTGCTCCTTCTTTTGAAAAACCAGTTGAAGTCTTAACAAAATGGGCGCCACTCTCTTTTATGATATTGGTTGAAGAAATTTTTTCTTGTTCACTCAAAAGACAAGTTTCAATAATTACCTTCACAATTCTACCCTGGGCTGCACCAACAACCGCCTTTATTTCCCTGCCCACATATTTATAATCTGCTGATTTCAGTCTTCCAATGTTCATCACCATATCAATCTCATCGCATCCCATTTTTATCAAATCTTCAGTTGCATATATTTTCGCCTTAGTTGCAGAAGCACCAAGTGGAAATCCAACAACACTGCAAACCTTTATCTCCTCAGGTAATTCCTTTCTGACCATCTCCACCCAACACGGATTCACACAGGCTGAAAAGAATTTAAACTTCTTTACCCCTTCTATGAATTTTGATATTTCCTGCCTGGTCGCATCAGGTTTCAGAATTGTCTGGTCAATATAACGACTGATGTCTTTCATGATTCACACCTCCATCTCCCGTATAATCAAATTGTGATTGGAAAGCACTGTTAATGAAAGAATAATAAAATAGAGTAAATAGAAATGCACAACCCTATCTGCCATAATAAATGTCTTCAAATTTCTTTCTAATTGTCCAGTATGTATACACTGGCAACAAATTTTTACTAATTTTATCCTTTCTCACAAATCTTTTGGTTTCATATATTTTTCTTACTTTGAAAATATAAATACCGGACCGTGTTTCAATAATTCTCTTCTCACCTATTTTTGACTCAAATACTGCCCTCGCAATAGGATTCATTGCATCAGGAAATATTGTTTCCCTCAAATTCAACTTAACCAATTTTTTTGCCACATTTCTGACAGCATTGGTATCGTTATTCCAGGTAATAAATGCATACTCAATATCTCTATGTGGTGGTTCAAGTAACTTCCCATCTGTTAATGATAAGGCGCGGTTTAAATACTCAAATCCCGCAACATCCTCCCTTATTTTTCTCAGAAAACCTTCTTGATCAACGCCCATCTTTCTTATATGTTGCTCAGGGTTCAAAGAAAGTGACAACAGATACTGCGCAAAATCAAGCTCTTCGCCATATTTGATATACTTCTCTCCGCTCATAATCCATTTTTCCAAGGGCATGTCACTGAATACGCTGTTGGTATCATCTGATTTTAGAGTTTGTGTAGTATGCCAAATACTTTCTGGTAAAATCATCGTCGTATCTAACATTATGTTCAAGTCTGCCATTGTATCAAGGGATGCAAAATCAAAATAACAAATACCATTCGCATTTGCCTTACGGACAAGCATAATTTCAGTGTTTGCCTGCATTTCCATACCTTTCCATAAGAATCCAATACCCATTATCGCGTTAGGAAAATGATACACTGCATAATTCAGAAAATCTTGAAAAAGATTGACATCGGGGGTGTAAGACATCACGACCGGATAATCAATTATTCCTTTCCATTGCCACCAGTTTTGCGCATACTGGTGTAATGCTCGTGAAGGATTTGATACGACGGCACAGGATAGGACACATTCTTCGCTGGCAATTTTTATCGCCTCCTTAATCTTCTCTACAAGTTCTCCAATTGTTCTCTGGCGATTCCTGTTTTCAAGGTATGTGTTATAGACAATCCACCGACTGAACAAGTTCAATCTTGCGTATCTCAATAATGTGAGCCAGCGCAGGTCATGATTATTCAAGCCCGAAATAAGTGCGGTGGTCAAAGAATTTTCTACTCCCCAGAAGATGCCGGGAAAACGTATAAAATCAAGGTGTATTCCATCTACATTATATTTTCTGATAATTTCAACACAAATACTCTTCAAATATTCAACTACTCCATTCTCGGCTGGGTTCAGAAATGTTCCTTCAACCCCTAAATCCTGTCTTGTGGCAGGATCATAATCAATCATACTTCTACCTAATACATCCCTCAAGAACCAATCAGGATGACTGTGGTGAACATGTCGGACAGAGTCAGGCAAACTATCCATTGACCATATCAATAAGGTATTGATCCAGGCATGTATTCTAATATTTTTCTCCTTTGCTACTTTTATCAAAGAATCAAGTGGCTCATACCCTGGTGGAGAATTTTTTACAAGATTTTCACTCCTGGGCAAGACCTCACTTTTGTAGTATGAATAACCGCCCACAACCACCTGAACATATAAGTCTGTAATTTTTAACTGTTCAGCAAGACTGATGATTTTTAGGATTGAATCCGGAGAGGCAATTGACATAGCCCTTACCCAGAGTCCACGATGGAATGCAGTTGTGGAACTGGAAAACAAAAGTTGAGATAATAGTAATAAACTTCCCAGCATCAATCTCATTATCATTCTAACGACCAAATCTCTTTCCAAGATCATCAAGACTAATTTTAATTACTATCGGCCTGCCATGCGGGCAGATAAATGGATTTTCGCAGGCAAAAAGTTGGTCAATCAAACTTTCCATTTCTGCGGAAGAAAGTTTCTGACCCGCTTTTATTGCCATTCGGCAGGCAATCACCTTTGCCAGTTCTTTTTTCTCATTCATCAGCCTTCCAAGACTACCAATCTCACTGAAAAATCCCTGGAGGTCTTCCCTTGTCATCTTTGAATTTGTAGGCAGCGCATCAATTACAAGTGTCCTGCCAGAAAATTCTTTAAACTCAATTCCCATTGATTCTAAGGTGCCCTTTGCCTGCTGGTATATACGATACTCTTCGGGTGTCAATTCAATGGTAATCGGAAACAAGAGACGTTGTGCAGAGACTCTATTGTTGATAATAGATTCGTAGATAATCCGCTCATGTGCAACATGCTGGTCAACAATTATCACACCAGTACTGGTCTGGGCAAAGATATATGTATTATGCAATTGCCAGAATTCAGCAGTATCACGAGCATGGGAACCGGGCTGGGTTGTATCATCTGCATAAGGTATGATAAACTCCTGCACAAACTGGACATTAGCATTAGAATCAGTAAATCCAGCTTTTTCAGGTGTATAATCTTTTGATATCGTTGTCGGAAAAATTTTCTTTCTTATACCCTGGGTCAATAAATCTGTAACATATCTCTCTTCTTTTATCTTTACTTCATTCTTTGTCGGATGAATATTGACATCAAGCATCTGGGCAGGAACATTGATGTTCAGCAGGAACATAGGTGGTTCTTTCGGTTGTTGATAGGTTTCAGCGATGATGCGCACAATCCGGGGATATTTCACAGGTCGCGCATTAATATAGATATAGTTCAAATTGATTTTTTCGCCAGAACCAAGAGGTGAGATAAATCCACTGAAAGATATAGATCCAACACTCAATTCAAATGGCAATAATTTCTTGATAATTGATTCAGGAAATATCTGCATCAGTCTCATTTTCATATCAGATACCTCTGGTATATTTAGAATATTTCTGTTAGATTCATTCAAAACAAAGTGAATTTGAGGTGAAATAAGAGCGTAAGTTTTTACGACATCGACGATTAGACGCTTTTCATATTCATCAGATTTCAAAAATTTCAACCGTGCGGGCAAATTATAGAAGAGATTTGATACTTTTATCCGCGTGCCTCTTTCACGATATGTCTCCACAACCTGTTTTTCACCTCCACCACCTACCAAAATCTTTGTTCCCTCATTACCATCAGAAGTTTCAATCTCTAAGTGGGAAACCTGGGCAATGCTTGCCAGTGCTTCACCCCGGAAACCAAGCGTCTTGATTTTTTCTATATCATCAATTTTTTCAATTTTGCTTGTGGCATATCTTTCTATTGATAGAAGTGCATCTTCTCTGGACATTCCAATGCCATCATCATTTACAAGGCATTTCTTCTTACCACCTGCTTCAATCTCAATCTCAATTCTTTTTGCACCAGCATCAATAGAATTCTCAATCAGTTCTTTGATGACTGAACTCGGCCTGACTATCACCTCACCGGCGGCAATCTTATCACGCACTTCTGGAGAAAGCAATTTTATTCTGGGCACAATATATTTTACAAAGTGCACGGCGAAAGTCAAGAATTGTCTTAAAAACCATATTGACTTATCGTAATCTTTGGATATAATACTTCGATTCCTCGGTAGCTCA
>JBNAVN010000021.1:0-37267 GCA_049700315.1 bacterium | reverse complement strand
CCTATCTCCTATCTGCCATCTGATTGTTAAGTGGTTCTGGAATGGATTGGGATAAACCTCTAATTGCGGATTTCGGATTGCAGATTGCAAATTTTCATCTACTCCAGGAACAGCACCAATATTCCAGATGTTTCCGCCATTAGTTGTATACAGAATGATTCCATATCCACATGCAATGCCATGTTGTATATCTGAAAAATCAACATCAAAAAGGGTTGAAGTTGCAGGATTATTCTGGAAAATCCAGGAATTGCCACCATCTGTTGTGTGGATTATTGTGCCAAACCTGCCAACTGCCCATCCATTCAAATCATCAACAAAATCAAGTGCCCTCAGGTAATATGCATTTGAAGGTGCCTGAACAGGGTTCCAGGAATTTCCACCATCTATTGTTTTCCAGATTATTGGGGAATAATCTGGTTCACTTCCGCCTACGACAATGCCATTATTGTTATTGAAGAAATGGATATCAAAGAAATCTTCATAAATAGGACTGAAATATAATGAATCCCAATTAAATCCACCATCGGTTGTATGGATGATTTTTCCCTGTGCGATATCTACACTATCAGGCCAGCCTGCAACTACCCACCCTTCATAGGCATCAATAAAAGAAACTCCATAGAATTCTGCCTGGGCATATGGTGTGAATATCTGTTCCCAGTATGCACCGCCATCAGTAGTTCTACCTACAACGCCATCACCACAGATTGCCCAGCCCAATGTATCATCTATGAATTCAATCCTTGTTGCATACTTTGCCAGTCCCTGGATCTGATGTGTCCAGGTCTGTCCACCATTATTTGTATGTGTGATTTCTCCAAGAATACCGCAGGTCCAGGCTTTTAGATTGTCCCTGCAGGTGATGTCAAAGAATTTTCGGGCAGCAGCATTATTTGTTTGTTCAAACCAGTTTGCACCGCCATCAGTAGTTTTTAGGACGATTATTGAATCAAGGGTAACGACCCAGCCGGTTTGATTATCAGATGCCAGACAACAACCATGAAAGTTTTGATAAGCAAAAGCAAAACTGTTTATCATTATGGCTAAAGCAAGATATTTGATTTTCATAGGCTCTCCTTTCCTTTATTTTCTGTCCAGTTAATTCGCCAGGCAAATTGGCGAATGGATGCTACAGAGAGGAATTTCATTTTAGTAAAATTACCTTCTGAATTTCATTATAATATTCAGTTTTTAACTCAATAAAATAGATTCCTGAAGGGAGTTTAATACCTGCATTGTCTTCTCCAAACCAGCTAATTTGGTTAAATGGTTGAATTCCGCCATCCGCCAAGTTGCGTGGCGGATGATTGGCGGATAAATGGTTAAATGATTTCACCAAACGCCCTGTTGCATCGTAAATCATTACGGATAGCGGATAGCAGATAGCGGATGGCAGTTCATCTTTTATCTGCTTTCTCCTATCTCCTATCTGCCATCTGATTGTTAAGTGGTTCTGGAATGGATTCGGATAAACCTCTAACTTCTTATTTCCCACTTTTGACTTGTTAACTTCTTTAATCCCGGGAAATGGGTCAGGTTGATCAGTTGTGAATTTTATCGCCCGTATATCCAGAAGTGGCGCTGCTGAAGAAGGATAAATATTTGCGTATGTATATTCTATACCCCTTTGATGATAGTAATCCCTTATCCCTGTAGTTGCATAATTATGCCAGTAATCGTCATTGTTTATTTTCTTATACTGGAATAATATTTCACCATCGCCGGTCTGGGTTGGATAATAGCTCGGGTCATATAGAATAATTTCAAATGTTTGCAATTCTGCTGGAGTGGGGTTTGTTGGATTATGGAGGTGCTGGATCCTTGACCATTCAATAATAAACCTGTGATTTTGTCCATCATAATAATAACAGACATTGCCACTGGAATCGGTTGCATTAGGGTCAAGGTCATCCCAGAATGGTGCAATGAGCAATGGCGGACCACCAGCACCAAAGATATGCCAGTTATACATATCTGCAATCCAGGTTGAATCCATTGCAATGTAGCCATTTGAACAGATACTCAATTTATTGTAATTGTTCCCATAATATTTGAAATTAAATGGTAGTGAAATTGTTTTTGTTTCGTCATTTGATAGATTCAGAATCGTTCCTGAACCTCCTAAATCAGGGTCTATTTCAATCCAGTTATATGCCGGTGCTTCAGGATAGTTTGTATCAGTATTATCATAAGCGTAATAACCATAATCATCAGGACCAGTTGGTGAATTTGAATTCACAATGCCAATCATAATAGAAAATTCAACTGTATCTCTGATATTACTATCTTCATAAATTATTGTTGAAAATTTGATTATATGACCTGGTGCAAGCTGGGATGAGGCACTGACTTTGAAGGGATTGCCTGAATTTGTAGCAGAATCTCCAACTGGTATATTTCCAAAATACCCAGCAGAATCAATTATCACAACCCCGGGATTCAATGACCTGAGAATGCCATTCACATTTGTGCCATCAAGTCCACCAGCATTTTTTATTGAAATTGTAATATCTGGAGTCTCTCCGGGCTCAAGGATGCCATTGCCATCAAGTATTTGATATCTCTGATATTCATATTCTCCTGCTTTGGCAACAAGGCATAAGATTCCATCCCAGTTACCCTGGGAAGAACTGATTGTAAGACTGAATTTTATCAGATAATTGTTTTTTATATTCTGGGATACATTGAATACAAATGGTGTGGCATTTGCTGTAGCACCGGGTGAAATGGTTCCATAATTCTTTATCGAATCGGTGATTGTAATCATTGGGTCAGAAGTAGAAAGTTTACAGGACACATTTGTTGCGGTCGTTAGATTACCAAAATTCTTGAGTGTTATTCCAAGATTAATGGTTTCCCCGGGATTTATCTCACCATTATTATTACCACCAGGGTCAGAGATCGTATGGCTATAATATCCAATACAGACCGATGAGTTATTTACCAATGCATATCCACAATAGGGTTTGAAGTTATGCTTGGTTACTGTAACAAAGAGTGTATCAGGGGTCGTTGTAGTAATCTGAAAATTTGCAATACCGTTTGCATCAGTAAAACCAACTTCTTTTGTATCATTTTTCCTATAAAGACTTACCATTGCTCCTTTTACAGGTTGGGATGTTGAATTAAGAATCTGAACCGAAAAAGAATTTGTCCCGACCGGGATTGTTGATTGGTGATTAACGATAAAGTTTCGTGGCACACCGGTCCAGACCTCAAGTGAAGGGTCGCCAAGGAGATTATAGGCATTGAAATAGAATTCACTCCCTGAATCCGGGGAAGTTTCAAGGGGAAAGTTCACATAGACTTCCATTTTTCCACGATATGTCATTGGACCGAGATAATACATACTGTCCTGTAACAATCCATGATAGATTCCATAATCAAGGCAGTTATTCCACCTTGAATGGGTTGTGGGTGGTGAGGCACCAAAGAATGCAACTGCGCCTTTTGGGGTTGAAGGATTTCCTGCCCTTAGCCAGGTTTCACCAAAACAGGGTTCGGCATTAAAATTTCCGGTTAAACAAACAATGCTTGTTATGACTGGCAATCTCCAGCCATTGGAGAGCCCAATCACATCCGTGTTATAAAAACTTGGCCGGTCCCATCCTGACCAGGAAGCGATACCACCACGATAATTGACAAATGTCACACCCTGATTCATTGAATTGGTGATTAGTGTAACACCATTTGATACCGGTGGATAAAAGACTGTATCAACCTGATAATATCCATTATTCAAAAACTTTTCCCGCACCCAGCGTTTGGTTGGAATCGGTGTCGTCATTTGATTGTCAGGATAATTTCCCGCAACCATCAGTGCTCTTTTGAACCATAAGGTATCTGTAGTATATGGATTCTTTTCATATCCAAGGATTTTTGCAATCACGGTATTCAATTCATTCACATTGGCGACTGATAATCTACCGATCAATAAATCAGAAAGGAAATCATTCCCTTTTATGGTGGTATAAGGATGGTCTGTGGGGTTTGAAGAAACAGTAAAACAAGGAAGACTATCCTTGTCACCGATGAGGATAACATATTCGGGTGGTGGATTCCAGTTGTAATATGCATTTGTGATATAATTTTTTATTGAAGTTGCGGTATTGCCAGTCTCAGATAATCTTGCAACTGTTACTTTCCATCCCTTTTTTTCTTTCCAGTCAGCCAGGGGCAAAACAGCGTTGTAAAATGAGTTTGGTGTGATGATGAGTAGTCCCTGGGGTTTTATTTCAGGATTGTACTCATAATTCAAAATCAAGTCCTTGAATACAAGGGCAAGGCTTTGGGGAAGTTTGATATCCTGATACTTAGAAAATTTAAGATTCAGAATAAGGTCTTTACTGCTCAAAAATAACGGATTAATGATTACCGGATAAAGAGTATAATCTTTTAATTTTGCTGGCTCACCAATTTCAACCGGTTTATTGGTTGAATTAAAATTATTTTCTATAACTGGTGGTTCTGGCGATATGATAAAACCGATGCTAATGGGTTCGGTTATGTAATCAGAAATAGAAACAGACAACTGGATTGATTTTTCTGTTCTATTAAGAATTTGAATATCAAAACCACTCAGTGCTGATATAAAAAATAAAGGTATAGTAATCATTGGATTTCTTCTTTAATTATAACCAATCCAAGGTCTCTGTCAACAAGGTATACCAATCCATTCTTGACAAATACATTATAGGCATAAGGTGTTTTTAATTCAGCATAAAGGGTAAGATTTTCTGGTTCTGAAACATCAAATACTTTTAAGCCATCACTGCCATCCGCAACATAGGCAAAATTGTTTTCAACAAATATACCCTGGGCATACCCTGGCGTATCAAAATTTGTAATGAATTCTGGTTTGGATGGATTTGATACATCAATCAATACCAGACCATCATAGCCATCTGCAATATAAGCGATATTGTTTAAAACAAAGACATCCCTTGCATTAGAAGGTGTATCCATTTCACCAATCTTTGCTGTGGTATCAGGATTTTTTAGATTGTAGATTATCAAACCCATCTGTTCACAGGCAAGGAATGCAAGTGAATCAATGACAAATAGACTGCGGACATTGCCTGGTGTGGCAAATCTTCGTGCATAACTTGGATACTGGGGCCAGGAAACATCTTCAACGATAAACCAGTATCTTGCTGCTATATAAACATATTTTGAATCACCGGGTGGGGCAAAGACGTTGTATCCATAGAACCAGTTATCCTGCCCTACAAATGTAGGGTTTGATGGGTCAGAAACATTTACAATCAGCATTCCACCGTTATTCGGTGGCCCAGCAGCGAGGGCAAGATAGGCAAAGCTATCCCTTATTGCCACACCCTGAATATTTGTCTGGTGATAGTAATGACCTACAACATATGTTGATTCAGGATTTGATATATCAACAATCTGCAAACCACCCTGATCATTGGCTATATAGGCATAATTCCCTTTTATATCAATCTCTCTTGAATATCCTGGCAATCTGCATTCACTGATGATGACTAAATTATGGGTCTCAATTTGGGGACTGCGACAGGATAAGATGATTAGAGTAAATAAAAATACTTTTTTGGTCATAGACACCTCATTTTACTCAGCTTTGCAAGGCTGGAGCCTTGCCCTACGCATAATAAAATGCAGGGCAAACCTTCAGATTTGCAAATATTAATACAAAAATTCCAGTCCAAAGCCAGCCATCCATTTATTGTAATTTTTATATTCACCAATATCCGTATATACATCAGAATACGATTTGCGAAATTCATAGGCATAATCAAAAGAAATGTATAGATTGGTGAAGACCGGAAATTCATAATCGCCTCTGAATTCATGGGCTATGTCAACCCTTCCACTGTGTGGTGTATCAAGGATAGGGGAGACCTCGGTCGTAAATGTCCGGTATTTTAATTGATACTCAAATTTGAGTTTTGAAAATTTTGGCAAAGCCATTTTCAATGTAGGGCTTAAACCAAATCTGTGTTGGGCATAAGAGATGTCAGGTATCGGACCTTTCGCATCTGAAGATTTGAATTCATAGTTGAATCTAAAATCAATTAACCTTGATGAAAGATCAAAAAATGGTCCGAGTCTGATTGCCTTTGAATCATAGATATCAAAATTTTCAATGTAATCATCAATTTCAAAACCGAATACCGCACCAAAATCTAATTGGTTCAATTGCAGATTCGTTTTAAGAGTGAATAGATGTTCGGTAAATTCGCAACCAATATACTTTGTTCCCAAAGGGTCTCTGTAATAACGAATCAGATAATCAGGCATTATTAGGTATTCAAATTTCGTGGAAAGTTTTCCCAAGGATTGTCTTATCCCTGTGGAAATGATAAAATAATCTTTTTGCTGATTTGTAAAATAATTATAACCTGTAAAATTCAGATTGAAGGTTGTGGTGTGCTGACCAATGAATTTATTGCGAATCAGCATCACAAATCTGTAATTTGTATACAAATCGTCGTAGGTTTCAAATGGAAATCGTTCGGGATTGATTCTGTTTATGAATTCTTCAAGATATTTTTTTGAGTATTCAAATATATTATCATCATAGACAAAATGAAGATTGGCATTGATTGAATAATCAAATGTAGTAAACAAAACCAGTATTATACTCATTTTGACTCAATGAGAAATCTCAATCCACAGGAGTTTCCATTTTCAATACAGAATTCATAACGATGAACACCTTTGCGAACATTAAGAAAAATAGTATGGGGATTTGATGGTAATATGCCTGGGCGATTATTATAATGGACTGTCTCTGAAGGATAAGCACGGTAAGTCGTTGATTTTATCGTCTTTCCTTTTTCTTTGACATTGATTGAATATACCTGTTCACCCTGCACATCTGATTTTAAATTCAGACGCGAAATTATTTTCAATTTTTTTGGTCCCTCTATCTCTAATATTACTGGTTTATCCACAGTTGTCTCATAATAATTTATGATCTTCTCATCTTCAATGAGTTCAAGTTTTGTATTGTAAGATAGAGGGGTGATATCCTGCCATTTGCCCGGTGATTCATTTGTGAATCTTAAAAAAATTGTGTCACCTGGTGCACGCCAGTGGATAAAACGATAGATGTGTGTTCCATTAGGAACACTTATATAAAACGAACGCCATTTACTCAATCTTATGTTATCAATGCGTGAGACCTTTGAATATTCACTCTCAAGTGTAACAAATCTTTCTCTTGTATCATCTTCCTGAAGGATCATTTTATATAATTTTGTGCCTTTTTTCTCCGCGGTCCAGGGAATCCTTGTATAGACGCGTAACCAGGTTGGACCAGAGACTTTTATCTCCACTGGTTGTTTTTTGGTGAGAATAAAATATGATTCTTCTTTTGTGGTCTGGATTTTTATCCGGACTTCATTTTCAGGTGAAATATTTACAACCTGATTGAAGATTAAAATTAAAATAATATTAATCATTTTTATGCCTCCTGATATAATAATCAAGATCAATCCTTAAAACAACAAAAATTATGATACTGAGAATGACCAGAAAGATTGTTGAGAGCACCACTGAATAACGATCTTCATAGTATAATTTCCCTTCGCCGATTTCAGGAATTGGTATCGGTGCGATTGGAAGTTCATATCGTCGTGCCAGATGATTTATGTTATTGATATTTATCACCTTTACACCATTCCTTAAAAATCTACCTGCAAGCCCTTGATGGAATGAATATTTCAATGGGTCTAAAATTCCTGTGGGCATTTCATAACCTGCAAGTGCTGTTGCGCCACCACCAATATTGATAAAACAGGCAATCTTCTCATCACCTGCTATTTCGTAATAAGTGTTCAGTCTTTTTTCTATTGCCTCTTCAAGGTCTTTAGATTTTAATTCCTGAATATCATTCCTTTTTATCGCACTCTCAATCATCTTTCTTCCTTCCGGGCTCAATCCCCTTCCTATATCATCAATACCACCTATGGAACCAGCGACAGAACGGAATTTTAAAATGCCATTTTGATAGATAATGTTTTCCATATCAAGATAAGTGAATTCTGGGATATTTGCCCCCCACATTGAAGAACTTACAGAAGTGATGATGATGGGTTTTAAATTTAAGGTCTGGATTGCCGAAAGGACTGCGAGATTCAATCCAGGAAAAGAACCACTGAAAGAAATCGCCACTATATCTCCATCATTCAAATGACATTTTTTGAAGAGTTCAATGATTACTGCGGAGATATTTGGATTTGTTGTGGTAAGTTTTGCATTGAGGTCACCGGGCTCGCTTGTAATCGGTGAATGTTCTAATCCAATCAGTCCGGTTTGATTCGGGTCATTTATTAGGTCTATGGTGAAACCTCTTTTTAACCTTTCCTGTTTTATCTTTTCAAAGAAAACCTTTGTCAACCGGGTACTTTCTAATTTTTCTTGATAATACCGGGTATAAAATTTTGTCTTATAATGGAGTGTGAAAAATATGAATAATAATGAAATAACCATGACCGACACAAGGATGTAATTTGGTAATCTGCCGCTTCTCAATCTTATGGCAATATTGCACCTCCGGTAAGGATTATCAATATCAATCTCACGATTACCGCTGCGATAATCATAGTGCTTATTGTTTCAATGATACCCTGCCTCTGCATCCAGTATGCGATCAAACCAGGAACAACAAAACCAATCGTGGTTATATCAAGCCTTAGCGTTTCAAGAGAGATTGAAGGATATAATCTTGTTAAATAACCCAGAAGATAACCAATGATAATGGAAACTATCAACAATCTTCTGCCATAGAGAAGAATGAATCGTGATAAAAGATATAACAAGAGATATGTTATTAATGCAATTATAATTGTGCTTATCACCATATCGGGTTGATGGATATTCAGGGCAATATACCCGGGAACGACGATACCACCTGCAGCAAGACCAATCGTCTCGGTCAGAAGTAGATTGAGCATCATACCCAAACCCACAGCAATTACGATCAATGCAAACCCCTTTCACAAAAATAATTGATAAGTTTTTCACCATAACCAACGATATTTCCAATTGCAAGTATCACACCATTATCATTGATGAATTCTGCTATCTTTTTATACACAGATCTTACATCTTTGTTGCCAAGATCAATCAATTTTTCTCTATCCATTCCATTCTTTATTGCGGTTCGGCATAATACACGGGTTTCACCGCCGGTCACAAAATAATAATCTGCCTTAATCTTTGTGCTGATCAGTGTACCCAATTGGACCGAGCGGTCAATGCGATCAGCCCTGCAATTGACAATTATATAAAAATTCTTCTCGGGTTTATCAATCCTTTCATAAATAAAGTAGGTAGAATCAGGATCATTTGCTGCAAGGGCATTATAAAGCAAAATATTTTTGCCATTGATTTTCAAATCATATTTTTTTAATACACCGGAATCGGGGATATAATTATACATTTCTGCAAGCGCCTTTTCTCTTTTAATACCAAGATGTTTACATACACTTAAAACGAGTGCTACATTTTCCCGATGTTCAAAATAAGGAAATGGTTCCAAATCCTCAGCCGAGACTTCGTTTTCATCACTCGGATAAATCTCTAAGCCACGTTCTTTGGCAAGTTTTACTAATAAATAATATAATGCCTTTTCGCCAGTAAACACTTTTGCATTTCGTGGGATTGCATTTATAAAATTTTTTGCAATATCTTCTAATGCTGGTCCCATTACTTCAAGATGGTCAGCGCGGACATTTGTGATGACGACGATCTGAGGTGATATTATCGTGGTTTCTTCAATCCATTGTAAATCAGGTCTCAATGACATATTTTCAAAGACAATAGCATCTGCTTTTTCCTGAATTGCCTTTCTGGTTATGGATAGTTGTTCGTGAATATTGGCACGTCCCGGTCTTATCACTGGTTTTTCAATCTGATTATCAATCACAATCTTTGGTTTTGTTCCTGTTGTCTTGGCAAGGGTCTTATATCCTCCTGCCTTTAATGCGGCACCCAGCAGTCTCGTTACTGTTGATTTACCCCTTGTTCCATTGACAACAATACGTAAGGGAATAGAGTTTATGTTATGGATATGGTTTAACCATTCAATTCTGCCGATCAAAATGAATAGGATTAAAAGAGAAACCAGCAGATATATTCCATAATCAACAAACATACTTAAGTTTATTCAAATTCTCAATGAAGTCAATGATATGGTACATAAATGATTCAGTTGAAATGGGATATAAGCGCATGAGACTGTTTACGAATGAATAGTATATGATGCTACTGGCTATAATACGAAAAGATACTCACTATTCCAGCCAGGGCAGCGGTTTCGCTACGCAGGCGATTTCTACCAAAAGAGATTAATTTTGCTTTTTTATTCAGAAAAGTTAATATTTCCTGCGGTGAAAAACCACCTTCAGGACCGATCAATAGTAAAATATTCATAACTCCCGGGGTCATTTTATCTTTACCATTTTTATCACCGACAAGCACGAGATCATAATTGGCAAATTCATTTGTTATATCATCAGTTAAAATAATCTCAGGAAGGTAATATTGCTGAGATTGTAGTGTGGCAGATAAGGCGACCTTCTTAAAGTGCTCAATCCTTGGCGGAGTGAGGTTTCTAATGACTGCATACTGAGAAATAAAAAAGATGAATTTGCGAACTCCTAATTCAGTCCCTTTCTCAACGATCAGATCGGTTCGGCCGGTTTTCAAGGAAACCAAACCAAGATCAAGGTTCACTGTCCTTTCCTGAATAATCTTTTTTTTCTCCAGCACCTTCATTATCAGCGCATTGTGTAGAGTTTGTTCAATTGCTGTTTTATACTGATGTCCTTTTCCATCAGTGAAAAATATTGTTTCACCAGATTTTTTTCTCAGAACATTTCTTATATGGTGGAATTCAGGACCTGTAAGAATAATCTTTGAATTCTGTATTTTTTCTTCTTTGATGAAAAATAAATTGTGTAATTCTTCAGCCATTATTTTTCAATCAACCTGTGCGTTTTCGCACAACGGGCTCACCCTCATATTTCTTGAGTTCTTCAATAATCTTGCTGAGGTTTCGGTCTGAACCGGTAAGGGGTTTTAAATCAATTTCCACATATAGGTCACCACTACCACCATTTATACGGGGCATACCTTTGCCTTTTATTCTGATTATTTCAGGAGCGCTGCATCCTTTCGGAATTTTGACAGTATCTCTGGAACCATTCAAACCTGGAATTTCAATACTCCCGCCGTTTATCAGCGTTGTATAGGGAGTTAGTATTCTGATATAAAGGTCATCACCACGTCTTTCAAAATACTCATGTGGTTTCTCCTCAAATTCAACAATTATGTTTCCTTTGCCACCTGGTCCGTAGTGTCCTTCACCCTGCAACACGATATACTGACCGTTGCTTACACCCCTTGGAATTTTTATTTCTACGGTGCGTGAATTTTTTATTTTACCAGTGCCACCACATTTTACACAAGGTGTTTTTATCATTTCACCACTACCCTGACATTTAGGGCAGGTTGAAACACTGGTGAATGTTCCAAAAAAACTCCTGGTTTGAGTCCTGACCTGTCCCTTACCTCCACATTGGGGACAGGTGGTAAAATCGTGTCCTCCTCTTCCAGAACAGGAACTGCAATATTCATAACGGCTCACCTTGAATTGTTTTTTTGCCGAATTGACGATTTCTTCAAGAGATACTCTCAGAACAACATGTATGTCACCACCCTTCCTGCGTGTTGTGCGCGTCTTCGGTGTGCCAAAGAAATCTTCAAATATTGAGCCGCCAAAAAGATTGCCGAGAATATCCTGGAGGTCATCAAAATGTGTAAAATCATCCCAGGAAAATCCACCACCGCGGAATGTTTGTGAGACACCTTCATGTCCATAACTATCATACAACTGCCTTTTTTGAGGATCCATAAGGACTTCATAGGCTTCAGAGATTTCCTTAAATTTTTCTTCAGCCTCTTTCTTATTGTTCGGGTTCATATCAGGATGCCATTTCTTGGCAAGGTCGCGATATGCCTTTTTTATCTCATCAGGAGAAGCCTTTTTGGAAATTCCAAGAACTTCGTAGTAATCTTTCTTCATATTATGAAGGTCTTACCTGATATTCTGATATCCTGATACCCTGATACCCTTTACTTATTCCCCTCGTCGTCAACTACACGATAATCAGTGCTACCTGGTTGACCTTCCTCGGGTTTTGGTCCCTGGGGAGGTGGTTCAGATGGACCTGTTCCCTGTGACTTGGTTGCTGCCTCTCGGTAAACTGCTTCTGATAGTTTGTATACGGCTTGTTGCAAGTCGTCTATTGCCTGGGTAATACCATTGATGTCGGTGCCTTCTTTTTTCTGTTTAAGCACTTCAAGTTTCTTGCCAATTTCACTTCGTTCTTCAAAGGAAATTCTGTCTCCGTATTCCTTAAGGGTTTTCTCTACACTATAGATGACGCTATCTGCCCGATTCCTCACCTCAATAAGTTCTTTCTGGCGTCGGTCTTCAGCTGCGTGCTCTTCTGCTTCCTGCATCATTTTATCAATCTCTTCCTTGGACAGACCGCTGGATGCAGTAATCCTTATCTTCTGTTCTTTGCCTGTGCCAAGGTCTTTTGCTGAAACATGGAGAATGCCATCCGCATCTATATCAAAGGCAACTTCAATCTGAGGGATACCTCGGGGCGCAGGTGGAATCCCGTATAGGTCAAATTTTCCAAGGGTTCGGTTCTGGTATGCCATAGGTCTTTCACCTTGTAGCACATGGACTGTGACTGCAGTCTGGTTGTCTTCCGCAGTAGTAAATATTTGAGATTTTTTTGTCGGAATGGTGGTGTTGCGGGGGATAATAGGTGTCATTACCTGTCCGAGGGTTTCAATACCCAGGGTCAATGGTGTGACATCCAGGAGCAGGATATCTTTCTTTTCTCCACTGAGCACCGCGCCCTGGATTGCTGCGCCAACTGCAACAACTTCATCAGGGTTTATACCCTTGTGTGGTTCTTTTCCAAAAAATTCACGAACTATCTGCTGCATGCGTGGCATCCTGGTTTGTCCACCGACAAGTACGATTTCATTTATATCCTGTGTTGATAATCCGGCATCAAGGAGTGCTTGTTTTATTGGTGGAATTGAACGCTGGATCAGGTCTTCAACAAGTGATTCCAATTTTGCACGCGTCAATTTCATTTCTAAATGCAATGGTGTGCGGTCCTTATCAGAGGCAATAAATGGAAGACTTATGGTGGTTTCCATTACTGTGGATAGTTCGCACTTTGCCTTTTCTGCAGCTTCTTTCAGACGCTGCAAAGCAGTAATATCTTTTCTTAAATCAATACTATGTTCCTTCATAAACTCATCAGCAATATAATGCATAATACGTTCATCAAGGTCATCCCCGCCCAAATGGGTATCACCATTTGTTGAACGCACTTCAAAAACGCCTTCACCAATCTCCAGGATTGAAATATCAAAGGTACCACCACCAAAGTCATACACTGCTATTTTTTCATTTTTCTTTTTATCCAGACCGTATGCTAAGGAAGAGGCAGTAGGTTCGTTTATTATTCTTAGTACTTCCAGCCCGGCAATCCTGCCTGCATCTTTTGTTGCCTGGCGCTGGGAATCATTGAAATAGGCAGGAACAGTGATTACTGCCTTTGTGACCTTCTCACCAAGATATGATTCAGCAGCTTGTTTCAAATACTGGAGAATCATTGCAGAAATTTCTGGAGGCGAGTACTTGGACCCCATCACCTCAACCCACGCATCGCCATTTGTGTGTTCCACAACTTTATAGGGAACTCGTGCGATTTCCTGTGGTACCTCGCTGTATCTTCTGCCCATAAACCGTTTTATTGAATACACAGTGTTTTCCGGATTTGTTATTGCCTGTCTTTTTGCCAGGGGTCCTATGAGCCTCTCTCCAGTTTTGGTAAAAGCGACAACTGAAGGCGTTGTTCTGCCACCTTCAGGATTAGGGATGACCACTGGTTGCCCGCCCTCTAAAACTGCAACACAGGAATTTGTTGTTCCTAAATCAATCCCGATTATCTTGGACATTTTCTTGACCTCCTTTTTCTTCGGGTTTGGAGACCAGGACTTTTGCTGGCTTGATCACACGGTCTCCAATTTTATAACCCTTGCTAATCTCTTCAATTATCGTGTTCTCTGGATGAGCATTGTTGGCAATAACACCAACCGCATCATGCAAAGTCGGATCAAACTGTTCACCCAGTCCAGAGTATTCAATCAAACCCATTGATTTCAAAATATCTCTTAATTGCCTTTCAATTATTTCTATCCCCTTGTAGAAACTTTCAAAATCTGGATTCAATTCAGCGCCAGCAAGTGCACGATCAAAATTATCAAGCACCGGAAGAAGTTTTGAAATAAATTCAACCTTGGCATATTTCTTGAACTCCGTAAATTCATTTTCCATCCTCTTACGATAATTATCCCATTCAGCAAGTGCTCTTAAGTAGTTGTCCTTAATCTCCTTTATCTCTACTGCCTTGCTTTGAAGTTCCTGTTTCATCAGTGAAACTGGACCTCTTCTTGCCATTATACCTCTCCCATTCAAAGATTTAGACAAACACTAAAGACGTTGGTTTAGCACAAGACTATTTACCAACGAGTAACCTATCTGCCAGGACTTCTGGAAGGCCCGAATCAATGATCTTTTGACTTGCCAGTGGAATATTATATTCTATTCTAATAAAATCTATTGAGTTCTTATTACCATCATATATAACATAGCTTGCCCGTGGATCAAGGTCACGTGGTTGTCCCACACTGCCCACATTAATGATATATTTTCTCTTTTTGATAATCGGAAATGGATTTTCCCTTAAGAAATCCGTATAACCATTGGCATCTTGAAATACCGCACTCGGAATGTGTGAATGACCGATAAAGCAAATCTGTTCATTAAAGTAGTTGAATTCTTTTTCAAATTCATCCAATTGAAATAGATAATGCCATTCCTCAGGATGGTCAGGAGTAGAATGGACCAGAAGCAAATCGGCGATTTTCTGGGTGAGTTGTAGGTCCTGAAGTCTCTTGATATTCTCCGGTTTTATCCTTCCTTTTGTCCATTTTACAGCATTCGCAGCAACGGTGTTGAACTTTGATACATCAGTTTTGTCAATAGTAGCCCAATCATGGTTACCCGCAATAATTGCGTCTGATTCTTTGATGCACAATTCAATACATTCATTAGGATTAGCCCCGTATCCAACCAAATCCCCCAGACAAAAAATGTTCTTGATGCGACGTTTCTTAATATCTTTTAGAACCGCCTGGAGGGCTTCCAGATTTGAATGAATATCACTGATTATTGCTGCCTTCATTTTTCCTCATTTTTTTTACTATGGCATCAAGGATACCATTTACAAACTTGTTTGATTCCTCATTACCAAATTTTTTTGCTATTTCAATTGCCTCATTAATCGTTACTTCATATGGAATATCCTCAAAAAAAAGCAATTCACAAACACCCATTCTCAAAATCAGTTTATCAATTGTTGATATGCGATTGTATTCCCAGTTCTTTATCACACTCTTTATTTGTTCATCAATTCGTTCTAAATTTTCGATGGTAGACATGACAAGTTTCTTTGTGAATTTTTTCACTGAAGAATCATATTTTTTTTTATCAAGGTTCTCCTCTATAATCACAGGAATTTCTTTTCTGCCACTGTCGTAACAGTAGAGGATTTTCAAAGCAAGCTCCCGTGCGAGTCTACGACTCATATCTGGTTAAATGCTGATTGGTTAAATGGGCAATTTTTGTGCGATTATTTGAGAGAATAGATTGCCATTCAACCACTAAAGATTTTTTCTTCATTTCAATTGCGAATAGAGATTGATCAATTCAAGACCGGTCATTGCCGCATCCCAGCCTTTGTTACCCATTTTGGTTCCTGCCCTTTCTATCGCCTGTTCTGTTGTGTCCGCAGTGATTATGCCGTATACCACAGGTGCGCCTGGTTCAAGATTCAGAAGGGCAATTCCCTTAGTGACCTCACTGGCAATGTAATCAAAGTGTGGGGTATCACCCCTGATCACTGCACCCAGGCATATTATACAATCGTATTTTGCAATTTTCAATCTCCGTGCCAAACCCGGGATTTCAAAACAGCCCGGCACCCAGTAGACCTTCACATCGTTCTCGTTCACACCGTGTCTGAACAGGCAATCAACTGCACCATCAACCAGTTTGCGGGAAATGAATTCATTAAAACGAGAGACGACAATTGCAATTTTTTTGTCTTTACCAATGAGTGCGCCCTTAACTTCTTTCATAATTTTGCCTCCTTTAGAGGTAAGACCTCTTTAATTACAGATTCAGGAATTAGATGACCCAATTTTCTCTTTTTTGTTCTAAGATATTTTATATTACATTTATTGGGTGCAAAAATCGGAATCTGCTCTACTACTTTCAGACCATAACCTTCAAGGCCGATAATCTTTTTCGGATTGTTGGTCAATAATCTAACCGTAGAGATCCCCAAATCCACGAGAATCTGGGCGCCGATTCCATAGTCCCTCAAATCAGGTGCAAAACCAAGTTTAATGTTTGCTTCAACCGTGTCAAACCCGTGGTCTTGCAACTGGTATGCCTTCAGTTTATTAACCAATCCGATTCCCCTGCCTTCCTGACGCATATATAGAAAAACGCCAATTCTATTTTTTGCAATCATGGTAAGTGCCCGGTCAAGTTGCTCACCGCAATCGCACCTGAGGGAATGAAAAACATCTCCTGTCAAACACTGTGAATGCACACGCACCAACACATTACTTTTGCCCGCAACATCACCGTGGACAAGGGCAATATGGTGTTCGTGGCTTATTTTGTCTTCAAACAGAATAAGTCTGAAATTTCCATACTTGGTCGGAAAATCTGTTTCCAGAATTCTCTCAACAAGTTTTTCCCTTCGGCGGCGGTATTCAATCAAGTCTTTGATAGTTATGATAGCAAGATGGAATTTTTTTGCAATTTTCTTCAATTTGGATAATTTTGCCATTCTGCCATCGCTATCCATTATTTCGCACAATACGCCTCCAGGATAAAGTCCAGCAAGCCGGGATAGGTCAACACTTGCTTCAGTATGACCGGCGCGCCTGAGCACGCCACCATCCACAGCCCTGAGTGGAAAAATATGCCCGGGTCGGGCTAGGTCTTCAGCCTGGGTGTTCTTGTTGACCAGAGCTCTTATTGTCCGTGCACGGTCAAACGCTGATATGCCGGTGGTAGTCCCTTTCTTCGCATCAACACTCACAGCAAATGGGGTATTGAATTTCGCAGTGTTGTTATTGACCATGATGGGAATATCAAGATGCTCAAGGCGCTCACCAGGAAGGGCAACGCATATTAGTCCCCGACCATATTGTGCCATAAAATTGACCAATTTAGGGGTTATTTTTTCGGCAGCGGCAATGAAATCGCCTTCATTTTCTCTATTTTCATCGTCAACAACGATTACAGGTTTACCCCTTTTAATCTCTCTGATCGCTTCTTCAATCGTATTAAGCATGTAAATATTTTATTGAAAATTCTGTAAAAGTCAAGGACAATATCGGATTTTAATGATTTCCCTATACTTCCGGGATATTGTCTATTTGTTTTAAAATGGTTAATTGGCAGATTGATTTCAGGGTGTCAAAAACACCTATTCCCCTCAATGCTACCGCCTCAAAATAGGTATAACCATCCCGATTCAGATAAAGCTGCAGGTCACTTATTGGTACAATATTGGGCAGATCCCTCTTGTTGTATTGGATCACCATTGGTATATCCTTTAAACTTAATCCATAAGACTGGAGATTGTCTTTTAAATTATTAAAACTTTCAATATTCTCTTCTAATCGTTCTTCCTGGGAATCAACCACAAAAACTAAGCCATCAACACCCCTTAAAACGAGTTTTCTTGATACATTATAATATACCTGTCCAGGAACTGTGAATAGGTGAAATCTTAATTTCCATCCCTTTACACTACCCAGATCAACTGGCAGAAAGTCAAAGAAGAGTGTCTGGTCAAGTTCAGTCGCGAGACTCATCATTTTCCCTTTTCGTTCAGAAGGAAATGCAGCAAATATGGAACGCAGGTTTGTTGTCTTGCCGCACAGACCGGTCCCATAGTAGACAATCTTCAGATTCAATTCCTTCAAATTATAATTTAAGTTTGCCATAGTCCTATTTCAATAATATTCATTCTGTTGTCTATTGTATATAAATCTACACCATCAGTCAATAGTGGCGAAGGATTACCTTCGCCAAAAGGTAATAATGGTTCAAGGAGTTTTATTTTAGATTTATCAATTATTGCTTCTGGTTCAATCTGTTTATTATTCTGTGCTTCGGGTTCTGGTACGATATTTGTAGCATAATCAATAAACCTATCAAGATTTTGTTCTGACATTGAAAAACCTGCTGCCCTTTTGTGCCCGCCAGAATCAATGAAGAGTTCTTTTGATTTATGCAGGAATTCAAAGAGATTTATGTCGTGTGAACGTAGTTCTGCATAACATTTCCTTTCTTTTGTTATGATTGCTACGGCAGTCTTGTGGAAATGGTCTCTCAATTTTGAAACCACAGCACCGAGATTATTTATCTTTGTCTTTTGCGTTTCTTTTATTGCTTCATAAGGAATCACCGATATCACGATATTCGGATAGACCTTGGCAACATCAAGTGCCACCTGGAAAAGATATTCAATATTTTCTTTTCTTTCATTTTCTATGGATTTCAATCTATCAACGACTTTGTTGAATTGCTGGTCAGTGAAAAAATCAATGCCCAGGCATGGATCTTCTATTGCTGCACATTGTAGTAAAGGAACTATCTCACTGAATATGCGTGGAATGTTAATTGCGTTATCAATAAGAAAATATCTTGCCCAGGGTTTTTCTATTTCCTTAAATACTTTTATTCCTTCATAAGATAGAACACGATTTTCATCAAGGGGCATGACCCGGTCGGCAAGTGTTCCAATCATTGTGATAACAATAAAATCTTTTTTTAACTTAAAAAAATCCATGGTATTGATACCGAGTGCAGTTTTATAAATGAACTGACATAATTTCAAAGTAACTCCAACCCCCGCGAGTTCACGGAATTGATATTTTGAATCTCTGCGTTTTGGGTCAACAGCAGGGAAAGGAAATTCATTCAACGCTGTTTCATGATGGTCGCATACAAGCAATTTCAAGCCCAAATCCTTAGCGATTTTAAAATTCTTTGGATTGCTTATGCCAAAATCAACTGTGACAAGAACCTTTACGCCTTTGTTGATATAGCCTTTAAGGACTTCAGGATTCAAGACATATCCATCCTTTTCGCGGTTGATTGGATATATAAATACTTCTGGTTTTCCTTTGCGTCTTATGTCCAGGAGTGTTTGATGAAGAATTGTGGCGGATGTATAACCATCAGGGTCATCATGGGTATAGATAAGGATATTCTCATTGTTTTTGAGACTATTTATTAATATTTCAGTTGCTATTTTTATATCAGGCAATTCTTCGGGATTATTTAATTGTTCTATTTCAGGATACAAAAATATTCTCGCGTCATTAAAATCAGGAAATCTCTTGCTGATTATACAGGCGAGTTCGTATGAAATTTTAAATTCATCTGCAAATCTTTGAATCAAAACATCATCCATTGTTTTCATGCAATTTGTCTTTTATAAAATTTACAATCTCCGTGTGTTCTTTTGGTAGTAAGAGAAAAACCCCGCGGAAATTATTAAGAAATGTCTTATGTTTAAATGGGCTTAAGTGGATACCATTCTTCCCGATATAGAACTTTTTGAATTCATTCAATTTTCTTTTCTGGGTTGAAAAGATTGTCTTTATGGTTATTTCATCTTCGGTGACCTCATAGATAGTAGGAAAATAATAAGAATGTAGAGAAGCAAGGAGAAAAACGAGTCCGAGCAATGCCCAGTATAGGTTATAAAAAAGAGCAATGAGAATGACAAAAATAAGTATGAATGCCGTGCTCAGGATTGTCTTTTTTATGTTTTCCTTTGCAGGATGTATCTTCCATTTCATTATCAATTAAAAATGGGCCCGGTAGGACTTGAACCCACGACCCGCTGATTATGAGTCAGCTGCTCTAACCACCTGAGCTACGGGCCCCTTGTTTCAATTATTTTTTAACCGAGTTTATTATATATGAGTTTCTTGTTTTGTCAATATAGGGAATAACGGCATTGCGGATTTCGGATTGCGAATTGCGGATTGAAAAGAAACAGATAAGGGAATAACGGCATTGCGGATTGGTTTGGAATTTATAAAATAATGTGGCTCCATTAGACTACCAGGCTGTATCTTTTGACCCGTAGGAGGGAGTACGGGTATTTTAATAGAGATACAGCGGGTCTAACAGAGCCATAATATTATATTCAAAAATAAAAAAAAGTCAAACATTGACAAAACTAAACTTTTGGTTATAATACAATGTCTAAAGGGCGAATAGCTCAGATGGTGAGAGCGTCTGCCTTACAAGCAGAAGGTCACCCGTTCAAATCGGGTTTCGCCCAGATAAAAGCAAAGGCAGGGTTATATTTGCTTTGGTTGAATGAAACTAACAATCTAAAAAAGATAAGGAGGTATGACTATGAATATTAAACCACTCCATGACCATATCCTTGTGGAAAGGATTGAAGAAGAAGTCAAAAAGGGTGGAATAATTATCCCTGACACGGCTAAGGAAAAACCCCAGCAAGGCAAGGTTATTGAAGTTGGTGAGGGCCGCAGGGATGAAAAAGGGAATCGTATTGCTATGGATGTGAAAAAAGGTGACATAATTCTTTTTGGTAAATATGCGGGCTCTGAGGTGAAAATTGAAGATAAAGAATACTTGATAATCCGTGAAGATGATGTGTTAGGCATCATCCAGAAATAGAAAAAGGAGTAAAATATGGCAGGAAAAATCATAAAATTTGATGAAGAAGCAAGAAGGTCTATATTGAAAGGTGTACAAATGCTGGCAAATGCGGTTAAGGTAACACTGGGTCCGAAAGGCCGCAATGTTATATTAGAAAAAAAGTTTGGCGCACCAACGATAACAAAGGATGGTGTCACTGTTGCCAAGGAGATAGACCTTGAGGACAAGTTTGAAAATGTTGGTGCCCAGATGGTCAAGGAAGTTGCCTCAAAGACTTCAGATGTTGCAGGTGATGGAACAACTACCGCAACGATTCTTGCTGAAATGATATATCGTGAAGGTCTTAAAACTGTCACTGCAGGTGCCAATGCGATGGAGATCAAGAAGGGGATTGATAAGGCAGTTGATACGGTGGTTGAGGCATTGAAGAAACTGTCAACTCCAATAAAAGGAAAGACTGAGATATTCCAGGTTGCAACAATTTCCGCAAACAATGATGAGGTTATTGGTAACAAAATTGCAGATGCCATGGAAAAGGTTGGCAAGGATGGTGTCATCACGGTTGAAGAGGCAAAAGGTATGGAAACTACTGTGGATGTGGTTGAAGGTATGCAATTTGACCGGGGTTATTTATCACCATATTTTATTACCAATCCGGACCGTATGGAGTGTGTTTTGGAGGATGCATATATACTGCTTTATGAAAAGAAAATAAGTGCAATGAAGGACCTTTTGCCCATTCTTGAAAAGGTGGCACAAAAAGGAAAACCAATTTTGATCATTGCAGAGGAAGTTGAAGGTGAGGCACTGGCAACGCTGGTTGTAAACAAGATTCGCGGAACACTGCAGTGCTGTGCAGTGAAGGCGCCGGGCTATGGAGATAGAAGAAGGGCAATGCTTGAAGATATTGCGGTATTGACCAATGGTAAGTTGATATCAGAAGACATTGGTATCAAACTGGAAAACGTTCAGATGTCGGATTTAGGACAGGCAAAGCGCGTTGTGATTGATAAGGAAAATACGACAATCGTTGAGGGTGCAGGCAAGAAAACCGATATTCAGGCAAGGATAACACAGATAAAAAATGAAATTCAGGAAACCAAATCTGATTATGACAAGGAAAAACTTCAGGAAAGATTGGCAAAACTTGCAGGTGGAGTTGCAGTATTGAATGTTGGTGCGGCAACCGAAGTGGAAATGAAAGAGAAGAAAGCAAGGGTTGAAGATGCTTTGCATGCAACAAGGGCAGCAGTTGAAGAAGGCATTGTACCTGGTGGTGGTGTTGCCTTGATCCGTACAATTCCTGACCTGGAGAAACTCAAACTGAGCGGTGACCAGCAAATTGGTGTTGAAATTGTGAAGCGGGCACTTGAGGAACCAGCGAGACAGCTTGCTGAGAATGCAGGCAAAGAAGGTTCTGTAGTTGTTGAACAGATCAAGAAGGAAAAAGGAAATGTAGGATTCAATCTGCTGAGCGAAAAATTTGAAGATATGGTTGAGGCAGGAATTATTGATCCAACCAAGGTTGTGAGAAGTGCCTTGCAGAATGCAGCAAGCATTGCATCACTACTTGTCACAACTGAGGCAGTTGTTGTTGAAAAACCCGAGGAAGAAAAGACTCCACCAATGCCACCTGGCGGTGGATACGGTGAATATTAATTTTAATTAACTGTCCTTTCCTTTACCCTCCCCCTTAGAGGGGGAGGGATTAAGGAAGGGGGTAATAAATTATGCCTACGTACGAATACGAATGTATTAACTGTAGATTCCGTTTTGAAATATTTCAGGGTATTAACGATGAAAAAGTTAAAATCTGTCCGAAATGCGGGAGCAGTGTGCGCAGGCTAATTTCGGGCGGTGCAGGCCTGATATTCAAAGGGAGTGGATTTTATATAACCGATTACAAAAAGACGAGTCTGCCCAAAGAAGAAAAAAAGGCAGAATTGAAAAAACCAGAGGAAAAACCAAAAATTCCCCACAAAAAAGAGTAGTTTTGTAAATGACTAACCTTGGAAAATTTCTTATCCTGTGTGGCATAATTTTTGTGATTACTGGTTTTCTATTTTTACTCTTTCCTAAATTTCCAATCTTTAGACTGCCCGGTGATATTGTGATCAAAAGACAAAATTTTTCGTTCTATTTTCCTGTTATATCAAGCATTCTGATTTCGGTGATTTTGTCAATTCTGTTTGGTTTTATTTTTCGGAAATGAATTCTTAGACTATTCTGCCAATTCTCTTGAGCCTGATTTCTTTCCAGTGCCAGAATTGTAGTATATCTAATATACTTGATGCCTCACGGCCTGGATTAAAAGAAAAATAAATAAAAAGAGGTTTGCCTTTCAGATATTTTTTGTGCAGGGGACCCCAAAACCGTGAGTCCATAGAATTGTCCCGATTATCGCCCATTGCAAAAACACAATCTTTCGGTACTACAACCGGTCCAAAATTGTCCCGCACATATATACCATACAAATCAGCGAATTTCGCATCTTCCCAATTCTTCTGGTAATTCGGGTTACTATTCTCGTAGCCGGGTAAAACACGATAGTCCCGGTGGATCTTATAGGGTTCATCTACTTGCACACCATTTACATACAAGACTTTATTCACGATTCTGACTGTATCCCCTTGAATTGCAATGCATCTTTTAACGAAGTCACGATTTTCAAATGGATACTTAAATACAATAATATCACCCCTTCTGGGCATTCTTGCTGGGATTATTTGTAACTGGGTATAGGGAAATTTTACACCGTACACAAAGCGATTAACCAGTAGAGCATCACCGATTAGCAAGGTTGTTTCCATAGAACCGGTTGGGATAACATATGCTTCAACAAATATCGCCCTGAGAACTAAGACTACGATAATGACCAGTGTCCAGGAATAGACTTCTCTTTTTATCTTATCAATCATAGGCAATTATATGCATTGATTGGATAAAGTCAAGAAAATGTTTTACAAAATAAGATTTAATATTGCTCCTACCGAGAATGCGGTCAAAAGCATTATCCCTGCTGCCTTCAGGGTATCAATGATTCCCAGTTCTTTGATGAATACAGAAAATGTTGCAACACAGGGAAAAAACATTGCCAGTACTGTGCTCGCAATAATCAATTGTTTCAGGGTGAGATTAAGTGGCACAAGCATACCAACTGCGATGTCCTTTCTCAAGAAACCAATGAGCAGGGCGATTGTTGCTTCTGCTGGTAAAGAAAGAATATTTACCACAATTGGTCCAAGAAATTTTGAAAGAAAATTGAAGATGCCGAGTGAGTACAGAATGTTTGCAATGAAAACACCAAGAAGGACAAAAGGAGTTGCTTCAATTATGAACCATTTTATCCTCATCCAGAGTTTTTTCATCAGGGCGGGAAAATAGGGGAGACGATAGGATGGAATTTCGGTGAATATCTCCGGGCTTTCCCCTCTAAAAATGAATCTCAAAAAAATTCCCCCAATGATAAAAACTGTGAATAGCGTCAAAAACACCGGGAAAAGACCACGGGCGCCAAATCTGCCAACCAGTCCGAATATCATCGCAGTAAGTGCCATACAGGGAACACATATTGCCATCAAAGTTGCGGCAATGAATCTTTCTCTTTTTGTCTCAAGTATCCTGGTACTTAATACACCAGGTACATTACAGCCAAATCCTAATAACATGGGAATTATTGCCATACCGTGTAGGCCAAAGAGATGAAGGAATTTATCTACGAGCACAGCAAGTCGCGGCAGGTAGCCTGAATCTTCAAGAAAGCTCAGAACAAAATAGAAAGCAAGCACATAAGGCAAAACCTGGGCAAGTTCCACATACAATCCAGTGGTCAGAATACCGAAAGACAACCTGAAATCAATATCACCATTTATCAATTCTCCAATCAAGACATTATGAATTATACCAGAACCACCTAAAATATTAGAAAAGGCAAGCATTATGGGTTTGTAAAGACTGTAGAATATGGGATCTGCAATGTAGTCTATTATGCCTTCACCAATAAATCTTATCAGCTGAAATATCAGATACAAAAAGACTATTGCGATTGGTATGCCAGACCATGGATTAATGGTCAAATCACTAATTCTTTCAAGCAGCGTATGGTGACGGTGTTTGATTATTTGCACCTGAGATATTATTTTTCCAATCTCATGCCAGCGCTCTGCATCCTGGTATGTATATTGCCCTCTTTTTGCTTCATCAAGACGGTTTACCAATTCTTTTATTCCTTCGCCAGTTATTGCAACAGTGGGGATGGCTGTAACACCGAGGATTTCTTCAAGTTTCTTGATATTGATTTCAATGCCTGTATGCTTTGCTTCATCCCACAAATTCAAAGCGATAATCATTGGAATATTTTTTTTCAACAATTGGAGTGTAAGATTTAGATTTCTTTCCAAATTTGTTGCATCTACTACATTTACGATAATACTCTCACCTTCCTCAATTGCTTTGTTTAACATCTTAACCGCAACTTCTTCTGCGGGTGTTGATGGGTCAAGACTATATGTCCCGGGAACATCTATAACTTCAATTCTCGTATCTCCATATCCTGCACAACCACGACAATAATCAATCGTTGTTCCGGGATAATTTGAGGCAATGACATCAACGCCGGTTAACCTTGAGAATATTACACTCTTTCCCACATTTGGATTTCCAACGAGCAAAATCTTTTTTATTTTATGCTCCACGCTTACAATTACCTTGCGTGCCATTCCATAGCCTATTGCAATCTGAGCATTGCCAATTCTTAATACCACTGGTCCGTGCATGATCTGCTCGCTTATCTTTGTGACTTCAGCGCCAGGAAAAATTCCGAGCGATTCCAAACGACTTACCAGACCCTTGCCACCGATGATTTCTACGACCTTTGCTTTTTCACCTGATTTCATCATTGTCAGATTCAGGTTTGCCATTTCTTCCTCGCTTTTCTCACACATTTTTGACATAAACCATAGATTTCAAGTTTATGATCCTGAACTCGGAATTTGTATTTCCGTGCAATTCTTCTTTGAATCCTCTCAATTTCCTGGTTTGCAAATTCAACTATTGCTCCGCATTTTATACAGATTAAATGGTCATGATGTTCCTTCGGGTGGATTGGCTCAAATCGAGTTATTCCTTCTTCAAAGTGACGGGCTGAGGCAAGCCCGCATTCAACGAGTAGTTTGAGCGTTCTATAGACCGTTGAATAACCTATGCCTGAAAATGAATTTTTTATTTTATTATATAATTCTTCGGCGCTCAGATGTTTATCCTGTGTTAAAAAATATTCTATAATAGATTGCCTTTTATGCGATGATTTTAAGTGCTGTTTTTTACTGAGTTTTTTTAATCGTTCGTAGTCATATGGTTTTCTGATTTTGAAATTCATTTTCATTATGGATTATAGTTAGAAAATTTAAGATGTCAAGGGTGGATGTTCATTTCCTGTCTACAAACAAATCAGGTTGAGAAAGTTTTGTTTTTTTGAGTTTTCTAATACTGAATACCTCACCTTCTTCAAATTTTGTCAAAACCTCTTTTGCCCGTTCAATCACAGATTTGGGCAATCCTGCAAGCCGGGCAACCTGTATGCCATAAGACTGATCTGATGGACCGGGGTTCAGTTTTCGCAAAAAAATGATTTCATCACCCCATTCCTTTACGAGAAAGTTATAATTTTTTACCCCGCCAAGAAAGTCTTCTATTTTTGTGAGTTCATGAAAATGGGTAGCAAAAAGTGAACGCGGTTTTTTATTATTATGTAACTCTTCTACTACTGCCCAGGCCAATGCCAGACCATCATATGTGGATGTGCCCCTGCCTACTTCATCAAGGATTACGAGACTCTTTTCTGAAATGTTATTGAGAATATTTGCAGTTTCCATCATTTCAGCAAGGAATGTGCTGACACCCCGGGAGATGTCATCGCTTGCCCCAATTCTGGTAAAAATTTTGTCCACGATACCAATGTGTGCTTCTTTCGCGGGCACGAAACTACCAACTTGCGCCATTATTACTATGAGGGCTATCTGCCGCAGATAAGTGGATTTTCCAGCCATATTGGGCCCTGTTATCAAGAGAATTTGGTTTCTGCTGCGATCAAGTTCTGTATCATTGGGTATAAACGAACCTTTCTCCATTAATCTTTCAATCACCGGATGTCTGCCTTCAAGAATTATGATTTTATCACCTTCATTCACCTCGGGTCGGGTGTAATTGAATAGTACCGCATTTTCAGCAAATGCCTGGAGCATATCCAGAAGAGATACTGCCCTGGTGCTGTTCAGTATTTTGTTGCCTTCCCGAGCGATTTCATCGCGAAGAGCAACATATAGATCGTGTTCAAGGGTTTTGATTTTTTCTTCGGCACCCAGTATTTTCTCTTCAAATTCTTTCAATTCAGGTGTATAAAATCTCTCCGCATTGACGAGGGTTTGTTTGCGAATGTAATATTCGGGTACAAGAGTAAGGTTGGGTTTGCTCACCTCAATATAGTAGCCGAAAATTGTATTATAGGCAACCTTCAATGAATTGATACCTGTTTTTTCGCGTTCCTGGGTTTGGAATTTGACTAACCATTCTTTTGCATTTCTGGCTAACGCGCGGAGTTCATCAAGTTCTTTAGAAAAGCCTTCATTTATGACTCCGGTTTCATCAAGGGTTGCTGGAGGATCACTTGATATGGCATGTTCAATTCTATCAACAAGCGAATCAAAGTTTTCTGTCTGGTTATACACCTGTTTAAGAATCTTACTCTCACATTGCTGTATAATGCCTTTTATTTGGGGATAAATTTTAAGAGATTCCTTTAGACTGTTCAATTCCCTGGGCATGATCCTTGCACACATCAGGCGTACGGTGATACGTTCAACATCTCTGATGTTCCTCAGGAGTTCTCTGAGTTCCCTTCTCAAAAATTCTTTGTTCTTTAGTTCTTCAACACCCTCAAGCCTTGCATCTATTTTTTCGCGGTCAATAAGCGGTTCAAGTAATTGAAGCCTGAGCAGTCTCTTGCCTGTTGGCGTAAGACAGTTGTCCATTGCCCAGTAAAGTGTGTTGAACTCTGCATCTCGGAGATTAGCCACGATCTCAAGATTCCTTCTTGTAGCACTATCAAGATACACAGATTGTTGAATATCAAAATGGCTTAATCTGCTTATGTGGGTGAGTGTTGATTTTTGATTTTCTTTCAGATAATAAAGGAGTGCACCAGCCGCAGAAATTGCCAGATTTTTGCCTTCAATGCCAAAACCATCAAGGGCAATGACATTAAAGTGTTCCTTCAATTGCTGATATGCAATTTCGTAAATAAAATGATAACCATCTATAGTAGTTAACGGGATTTCAACTTTTATACTAATTCCTTGAGGCAGGATTAATTCCTTCACTTCTTTGCGGGCAAGAATCTCGGGAAGTTTTTCCGATCCAATCTCACCGCAGGAAAAATCACCTGTAGTAATATCGCAGAAAGCGATACCCATTTGCTTCTCATCGGGAAGACAGCTTGCAACGAACAGAGATTTGTTTTCTTCAAGAAGTGAGGTCCTCAATACTGTGCCAGGAGTTATTACCTCAATGACATCCCGTGCTACAAGTTTTTTTGTTTTGTCGGGAGGTTCGAGTTGTTCACATACCGCAATCTTCATACCATTTTTCACAAGCTTCGCAATATAGTTTTCACTTGCTTTTACCGGAATACCCGCAAGCGGAACCCGGGTTCCTTTGCTTATTGTCTTTGAAGTAAGCGTAATACCAAGCAATGAACTGGCTTTTTTTGCATCGTCATAATAGAATTCATAGAAATCTCCTACCCGGAACAACAGCAGAGTATCTTTGTACTTACTCTTAATCTGTTGATACTGTTCTAAGAGAGGAGTGAGATGCATGTTTTAGATTCAAGAAAGTGCAAAATCCTTAAAGATGTAAATTTTGGTTGTTAGAATTTGGAATTTGAAATTTGGTGTTCGGTCTTTGGAATTTAAAGGATTAGTATCCCTTAACCACATTTCCTTTTATGCCCAGCGAATCAAGTTTTGCAGCTACAGATTTTGCCTGTTCCATAGTTTCAAATTCTCCAACCCAGACGCGAAAATAGAGTTTGTCCATAACTGTTGCCTCAACTATTTTCCCATCATGTCCCTTTGCCTTGAGTTCCTCAAGTTTTTTCTCTGCGTTGTCTCTGTTTTTGAATGAGCCGACTTGAATTGTGTAGTATTCTTTCGCTGGTGGGCTTGAAGGAATCAAATTCTTTGCACGACTTGCCCAGACTGACTTGGGAAATGTATTCATAAGTTCCTGAAGAGTTTTGTAACCTTTGTCTTTATTGCCGGTTTCTATATTGGCAATGCCGGTCCAAAACAATATCTCTTCCTTCAAGTCAGAATTTGGATAATTCCTATTCAATTCATTCAGTGTGACAAGCGCACCTTTGTAATCTTCTCGGGCAATAGCAATCTTTGCTATTTCAAGATATGCAATGTCAGCATACCTTGATTGCGGATAATTATTTATGATACGCTGATAAAAACCAATTGAGGAATCGGGATTGACTGTTAGTCTTGCGAGATAGTAATAGACCTCGGCGATGCGCGGGTTATTTGTGTCTTTGACAAGTTCCTCAAAGATTGTGCGTGCCTTCTCAAATTGGAAGGCATTGAACAACTTAATCGCCTCCTCAATGTTCTGGGCAAAAACGATTACAGCGATTATAGTTGTGGCAAATATGATTCTATTGAACGGCAATTTGGGCATAAGAAAATGAACTTTTTGACTTTATTACCACATTTTGAACAAACAAATTTAGGCTGAGCCAGCAATTTTTCGATCTCCGCAATTTCTTTTTTTATAGACTTTGTATCTGCAGATAATTTCAATATATGTAATCTTGGCAGAAATGCATCAGGGAATAGTTCACCTATTTTGCGGTAAACTTCCCTTGCCTGGTCAATTTCATTTTTCTTTTCATATAGTGTTGCCAGGGCAAAGCCGACCGCAAAATTTTTCGGATTTTGTCTAAATATCTTTTCATAGAGCGGAATTACCTGTTCAAAAGTTCCAGTTTCATAAGCGGTTTTCTCCAATTCCTGCATTATCAGAAATGCATAATCCGGATGGAATTCAAGAATTTTGAGATAATATTCTTTTGCTCTTTTCAGTTCACCACCGTTTCTGTAAAATTCCGCTATTGCGTAGAGTGCGCTCAGTGAATCAGGTTTGATTTTGAGTGCTTTCTTCAACATATTTGCTGCTTCTTTTGAACGCTCGGTATCTTCTTCATTTGGTTCATTTAATTTTGCATTTGCGAGGGCTGAATAATAGTAGGCTAAACGGTGCCCATCTATTAAACCACTGCCATAATCCTCTATAACTGAAATGCAATCCTGGTAATTTTGAAGGTCTTCATAGACTTTCAATAGGAGATCACGAGCCGTCCTATCGTTCCTATCAATTTTTAATATTTCCTTCAGAAATGATATTGCTTTATTAGGACGATTTGATTGAAGATAGTCCTGAACCAGATTGAAATATACCTTTTTTTCTTCTTCTTTCTTTAATGTTGGTCTGACCGTGAGTGATTGATGGATTTTTGTCGCCCTTTCTATATCCCCCTTTTTTCGGTATAGATTGCCGAGTCTAATATACCCATCAATTAAATTTGTATCGATATTGAGGGCTTCTTTGAGTTTCTTGATGGCGAGTTCATCGTTATTCTCCAGTTCTGCAATCAGAGATTCAACATAGGGGATATTGGATGCCATCTTGGTCCTACGAGGCTTAAAATAAAAGTAGATAATGAATGCGATGAGGGCGAATATGATAATAAATAGAATTGTCATTTTTCCTCCTCAAAGGGCAAATTACGCAGGGCATCCAGTTCTTTTTTTATGTTATTATTTTCCTTTTTCAATTTGCTCATTGTGTTTCTCAGGGCAATCTCGTCAGCCAGGGCAAAAACAAGCACAAAAACCATACCTGCAACAAAGGAATAAAAACACACCATTGAAAGAGTGATATCTGACAATTTTTGTCCAAAGATATCTATATCAACTTTTTTGTCGGCATTGAGTACAACAAAACCAATCATAAAACCAACGACAATCACAACAAAAAGCAAGCCCACAAATCGCATCAAACCTCCTTCACTTAGCAGATATTATATAATATGCAAATATCTTCAATTGTCAAGTCTTATCAAGACTTACTCTTTGACAATCTTCCGTAAGGTTTTTGCCAGTGTTTCAGCAGTGACTCGGGTAACAAGTTTGCCTCGGTAGGCAAAAGATATTTTACCGGTTTCTTCTGAAACAACGATACAGAATGCATCTGTATGTTCAGCAATACCCAGTGCTGCGCGATGTCTCAGACCGAACTTACCCCCCAAGTCAGGATTTTCACTCAGGGGCAAGACACAGGCTGCAGACACTATTTTATCTCCCTGGATTATACAGGCGCCATCATGCAATGGATTGTCCGGGAAGAATAGGCTTTGAATTAGAATAGAATTGACCTGTGCATCTATGCGAATACCTGATTCAATGATATCGCTGAGATTGTCGTTCTTCTGGATGACAATGAGCCCACCATGACGATGTTCAGAAAGCTTCTTTACTGCATCAATAATTTCACTGACGGTGGGGAATGGTTCAACCTTGAAGAAAAATTTTAATGGACGTTGCCGTCCAATGAAGGCAAGGGCGTTTCTTATTTCCGGCTGGAAAAGAATCACAAAAGCTACGACCCACACTGCAAGGATAGAGTTCATTATCCATGCGAGGGCACGCAGATTGAACCAGCGCGCTACAAATGAGACAATGAAAATTGTAAGCAAGCCAAAAAGAATCGGGGTTGCCTTTGTGCCTTTTATGAAACGCAAAAACTGATAGATGAGAATTGCGACAATGACTATGTCAATGACATCCAGAGTGTTGAGATTTAGAAACCCAAATAACTTCATTTGACAATTTCGTCAATTAACCGGGCAACCTTTCTTGCCTCAGCCACATCATGAACCCGGATTATTGATGCGCCATTTTTTATGAGTAAAGCCTCAACACCCAGGGTTCCCTCAAGCCTTTGTTCAGGTGGTAGGTTAAATGGATTACCAATGAATGATTTGCGAGAATGTCCAGCCATTATTGGTCTGTTAAAGATTTTCAGTTCACCGATCCTTTCAATGATTTCATAATTATCTTCCAGCCTTTTGCCAAAACCCAATCCCGGATCAATAATAATCTTATTGAAATCAATGCCCGTATCCAGAGCAAAGTCAATTCTTTCTCTCAAATAATCCCCGATTTCTTCCATCAGATTCTCATATTGAGGATTGATTTGCATGGTCTCTGGCGTCCCTTTGATATGCATAATGACAACGCAGGCTCTATATCTTGCAATGGTTTTGGCGAGTTTCTTGTTGAGACGATAGAATCCAAGACCTGAGATATCATTTATTATCCTGACACCCAGGTCAAGGGCGAATTTTGCAGTTTCTGCTTTGTATGTGTCCACAGAGATTGGTATCTTTGTTGTTCTAATTGCCATTGGTAAGACCGATTTCAATCGTTCAATCTCCTCTTTTTCGCTTAGTATTTTGGCACCTGGTCTGGTTGACTCAGCACCAATATCAACAAAATCGGCACCTTCCTGCTCCATTTCTTCAATTACCTTTTTGATTGTTGATATTGTAGTATATCTACTGCCACTGTAGAAGGAATCAGGGGTGAGATTGATTACGCCCATAATGTAAGTTCGTTGAAACTGTATTTCTTCATTTCCAATTTTTAGAACCGGAATCGCTGGTAATTTGACGGCTTCAGATAAGGCGTTTGAAATTTGCTCCATCCAAGGCTGTTCACTCAAACGGTTAATCATTTTTTCAATTTCCCTTGTATTTGCAAATATGAGAACAGAAAATTTTCTTTTCCTTGAACCAAAATAGGCATCTTTGGGAATTGCTACATCAGCCCCGCAGACAAGACCGGTCTGTTTCAGGATATTGGCCTGGGCTGCAGAAAGGTGGGTGATTTTGATTATGTGATAATTTGCCTTTTTTAAGAATATTGGGTATGATTCAGGTGCAACTTCTATCTCTTTCAATTCCTTTATCAACTGTTCAGCACGAAGATTAAGAAGTTTCCGCATAATCTATTATACAGTTAAATTTGTCGTTGTCAACAAAAAGATTTTTCACCCATTGACATCTACATTTTTTTGCATATAATTGCCAATGGCTAAAAAAACCCCTTTCTATGAGATGCATTTGAAAAATAACGGTAAAATTGTTGAGTTTGCCAATTTTTTGATGCCGATTCAATTTGAAGGTATTATCCCTGAACATGAGACCGTTCGCTCAGGTGTTGGTGTGTTTGATGTATCACATATGGGTGAGATTGAAATTACCGGGCAAGAGCGTGCACAGTTCGTGAACTACATTACCACCAATGATGTATCTAAGCTGGCATTAAATCAGGTCCAGTACTCAGCAATGCTTTATCCTGATGCAGGTATTGTTGACGATCTTCTGGTTTATAACCTGAAAGATAGAATGTTTCTTGTCGTGAATGCTGCAAATACGGACAAGGATTTCGCCTGGATTGTTGAGAACAAAAGATTCAATGTTGAGATAAAAAATCGGAGTGATGAGATTGGTCAACTGGCTATTCAAGGGCCAAAATCTGAATTGCTGATGCAGAAGATTGTTGATTTTAGTCTTGCTGAAATGAAATACTACTGGGCAGTTGAGACAAAAATAAAAGGCATCAATGTCCTGCTTTCCAGGACAGGTTACACAGGAGAAGACGGGTTTGAAATTTATATGTTTGCCGGTGATGCCTTGAAGATCTGGGACCTTATCTTCAGTGCGGGTAAAGAATTTGGTGTCAAACCGATAGGACTCGGTGCCAGGGATACCCTCCGATTTGAAATGCGGTATTGCTTATACGGAAATGACATAGACAGGACAACAAATCCACTTGAGGCAGGATTGGGCTGGATCACAAAATTTGACAAGGGCGATTTCATTGGCAGAGAGTCATTAATAAAGATAAAAGAATCGGGTTTGAAGAGAAAACTTGTGGGATTTGAAACCGCGGGTAAAGGTATTCCCAGATCCCACCAGAAGATTCTCGTTGACAAACAGGAGATTGGCTTTGTCACTTCAGGCACTTTTTCTCCATCAATCAAAAAGGGTATTGGAATGGGCTATGTAGGATTGCAATATAGTGAACCCGGGACAAAATTAAAGGTAATGGGAAAAGAACCGATTGATGTTGAGATCATAAAAGGACCATTTTATAAGAAAGGAACACATAAATAAATAAGGAGGCTAAATGGCAAACGTTATTGAAGGATTGAAATACACGAGAGACCATGAGTGGGCAAAGATTGAAGGCGATGTAGTGACAACAGGCATTACTGACTATGCCCAGTCAGAACTCTCAGACATTGTTATGGTTGAACCACCTAAGGTGGGCACGAAAATTAAGGCAGGCGATGCAGTGGGCACAATTGAGGCAGTAAAAGCAGTCAGTGACCTTTTTGCGCCGGCAAGCGGGGAAGTTATTGAGGTCAATGAAAAAGCAGTCAAAGAGCCTGCAATTATTAATAAAGATCCTTATAATGAAGGATGGTTGTATAAGATAAAAATAAGTGGAACCGTAGAATTAGAAAGTCTTCTTTCAGCGGAGCAGTATAGAGAACTAATTGCAGGGCACTGATGCATTATCTTCCTTTAACACCTGAAGATGAAAAACATATTCTCAGTCGTCTGGGTGTTAGCTCTTTTTCAGAACTGATTGATAGAGTTATTCCACCTGATGTTCAGTTCAAGGAAAAGATTGGATTACCCCCAGCAGGCTCAGAAATTGAAGTCAGAAAGATGCTTAACACCCTGGCAGGTTTGAATTATGATACAAATGATTTCTTATCATTTCTGGGTGCGGGTGTTTATGACCATTATATCCCGGCAATTGTTGATAGCATAATATCACGGAGTGAGTTCTATACTGCCTATACTCCATACCAGGCAGAGGTTTCTCAGGGAACCCTGCAGAGCATCTTTGAATACCAGACTGCAATATGTGAGTTGACCAGAATGGAAGTGGCAAATGCTTCAATGTATGATGGTGGTTCAGCACTTGCTGAAGCCTGTCATATGGCATGTGAAATAAAAAACAGGAGAAAGATTATTCTTTCTGAACTGATACATCCTTTTTATCAGAAGGTTGTGAAGACCTATACAAAGGAATGTGGTGTAGAAATCATTATTGTCCCGCAAAAAGATGGGGTCGTTGATACTGAAATCTTAACAAAGTTAATAGACGACGAAACTGCTTGTGTTGCGATACAACACCCGAATTTTTTCGGAAATCTTGAGTCCGCAGGAGAAATATCCGGAATTGTGCATGAGAAGGGCGGTTTATTTATCAGTGTCATTGATCCTTTGTCACTTGGCATAATTGCGCCGCCTGGAGATTATGATGCAGACATTTGTGTGGGAGAAGGCCAGGGTATGGGTATTGCCCAGGGTTTTGGTGGACCACTTTTGGGTATCTTTGCAACCAAAATGGAGTTTGTAAGAAATATGCCGGGAAGGGTTGTTGGTGAAACAGTAGATATAGAAGGAAAGCGTGGTTTTGTCCTGACACTACAGACCCGTGAACAGCATATAAGAAGGGAAAAGGCGACTTCAAATATCTGTACGAATGAAGCATTGTGTGCCCTGAGTTCACTGATTTATCTTTGCACAATGGGCAAGCAGGGAATGATTGAAGTGGGAGAGCAATGCCTGGCTAAGAGCCATTATCTGTACAATAGATTGAAGGAATTGAGGGGAATGCGACTGTTATACAATAGAGAATTCTTTAAGGAGTTTGTCGTTGAAACGAGCAAACCCAGTCAGGAAATTGTTGATAGGTTGTTGGAGCACAAAATATTTGGCGGTGTGCCTCTTTCGATATTTGACACGAACTTGAAAAATCAACTTTTAATTGCAGTAACCGAAAAAAGAACAAAAGATGAAATAGATAGATTTGTAGAGGCGCTGAGAAAAATCCTTTAAGGTAAGTTCCAATTTATTGGATTCTCTATGGAAATGAGGGAATTATGAACGAAGTTAAAAAGGGTATTACATCCTCAAAAATGCTAACAAGTGCAATAATTTTATTGATCCTATTAAACATGCCTCACGTTGAAAAAGAGATGATAACAGAATCAGCCAGGGAAAAATCAAAATCAGTTGCCTTAAACTGGTCAATGGGTGCGACACTGTTTCCGGTTATGATTGGCATATCTGGTTTTTCATTTATGCCCTGGCGGGTAAATGTCGGTATTGTCCTTTCAGGGATAGCAATTGGTCCAAGTATGGGACATTTTTACGCAGAGCAACCACTCAGAGGACTTGCGACTATTGGGCTTCGCACCGCGCTTGGTTGTCTGGGAAGATATAGTTTAGATGGATTTACTTGGTCAATTGAATATGGTGGAGGCAGTAGTTTTTGGTTTTTCTTGGGCACTTGTGGGTCAGCTGCTGGAATTATAGTTTCGGTTATTTATGATTGGGCTACTGTTTCTACTTCAGTTAAAAAGTATAACGAAGGGATTAAAACAAAATTTAATCTGAATTTTGTGCCGAATATTGATATAAAAGAAAAGAAATACGGTCTGTCAGTTGCCTGTAATTTTTGAATTATCGTAAATAACACACGAAATCCTATTGCGTAAAATCATTGACTATTATAGAATTTTGTTTATAATTCAAAAGGAGATATATGACTAAAGAACAGAAATTTTATGATGCATTGAGAGACATCTTCGTAGGTGCGAAGGTAGAGGGAGAATCTGGATACATCAATTTGATGAGAATTAAATCAAGGTATTATGAAAAGGGTGTATTCCCAAAACTTCAAAAGGACATTGAATCCGCATTAAAGCCATTTCCAGATTTTAGAGAAGAACTTTTTGATAAAATCTACACATTCTTTAGTCGCTATTTCTCTGAAAGTGGTTCTATTTATTTTAGATATACACCAATTCATCAAAATGTCTACGAAAAGGTATACACAGATGATAAAGATGTAGTACTTTTCTGGAAGACACACCCACTTTATTATGTCAAAACTGATAGGTTGTTTAAAAATCTGGAAGTAGAAATAAATTCCCCTCTTGTAGAGGGGGAAGGGGGTGTTTATAAATTCTTCTTTGATGTCTCTACTTTGGAACATAAAAAGGCATTTGAGAAGAAGGAAATAATTTATGAGTTTAAGGAGAAAAGGAATGACGGAGTAATTGTCTTAAATGTTTCTTACTCAGAGAGAGGCAAGATAACAAAAATCGATGAAATTTTGAAAGCATTAAAAAAAGAAGGAATAAAAATAACCGAGGATATATTAGAAAATGCATTTA
>JBNAVN010000020.1:0-39713 GCA_049700315.1 bacterium | reverse complement strand
AGCAGGGTTTGGATAACCCCTCAATTGAAGTTCTGCTATGGAAAAGTCTTGATTATCCATTTCTTTAATAGCAGTTCCGCGTCTTATATAAAACACCGGTGAATATGTTGAATCATACCTGCCATAGCCCTTTACCACCAGCCACAACCTATTAGACATATTGCTCTGGGTATCTGGCACAGCCCACTGACAGATTGTATCAGTAGGCAAGCCCTGATATATTAAATGACAACCGAGTTGGGGATGAGACCAGTAAAGCCTTAAGGAATCAAGACTGATGGTCTCATCAAGTTTCCATCTGGGATAGACGGTATCATTGGCATAGAATGTATCATAGGGTTCGGGGCAGAACCAGGTGACAAAAGGCGTTTTTTCATAGATTCGGGTTTGATTATTCCCTGAAATGATGATTTCATTGAGACCGTTTCTATCTAAATCAAAGACCCTGATATTTGAACCTGTAGCATTACCCGGCAAAGTCTGCCAGACATAGAATGAATCATCGCCGGCAGATTTGATGATATAAATCTCTGAACTGGCCTCAAGTATTATTTCAGGCACACTATCACCATCCACATCACCTGCTTCGGAATAACCACCGTAATACAGTTCATAACCATTAGAAAAATTAAAATGTTTAATGACTTCATAAGTATTATCAGAAGTTGCCTCAATTATAAAGGCATCAATATAAGTCGGTGGTGGTGGTGGATTGAATCCTTTTGCTACAAACTCCATTTTGCCGTCGCCGTCAGCATCAGCAACTGAAAAGCAATCCTTTAAATTAGATGTAACGTGTTGCCCCACCCATACTTTTTCATAAGTATTGTTTGCAGGACTTTCATAAATCATATAATTGTAGCCTGAATTACAAAAAGCAAATTCTATTTTACTATCACTATCAAAATCACCACAGGCATAGTTAGAAAAAGGATCTTCGGGGGTGGTGAATATTGTATCATATTTGTTGTCGCCAATACACTCATAAATCCGCAAAGCATTAGTTACATTACCATCGCAACTCAATAACTCTGGGATACCATCTCTGTCGAGATCACATGCTTGAATCGCATCTTCTGTCCCACATCCCGGTCCCCCCAATGTATCGCGCCATACTTCATGGGTTGGATAAGAAAATGAGTCAGAGGATTCAAAAATATTAATAGTTATTACAGGAGGTGGACACGAGGCACAACCATGAACCACTAAATCATACAGACCATCCGAATCAAAATCACCAATGTCCCGGATACATACGCCCTCCGGAAAAAACGAATCTACTTCCCAAATGTCAGGCAGGTGTAATTCACATATATATGCAAAGTTATTCCCGTAGTTGCAGGGACGGAAGACAAGTTCATAATTTCCATCCCTGTCCGTATCAACAATACACATTCTGCCGAAAAAGTCATTTGTCCCTTTAGGCAAAAGCCATTTCAAATTAAATCCGCTGACTAAAAAAGTTAGCAACAGTAAATTAACCATAATACCTCCATTTTTTATTTTCCGTTTAATTATATCTACTCTTGATAATAATTCACTAGCTAATCGCGGGTAGAAAGGGGGCGGATATTTCACCACCTCCTTATTTCAGCAATCATCTTAAGAAAATTACCTTCTGTACAACGGATTGCTCGGTGGTGCTTAATCGGACGAAATAAATCCCTTGAGCAAGATTGGAACCGTGCAGCGTTTTGTGATAAGAACCAGGTTCCTGAACTGCATTCACCAGCACATCAGCCAGCCTTCCAGTTGCATCGTAAATAGAAAGATTGACCTTTGCTTCTTGCTGCAGTGTATATTGAATTGTGATCTTATTGCGCACAGGTTTTGGATTAATGTTTAGGAATAGTTTCCCCATGTTTATCGGGATAGTCATAGCGTCCTGTGGTCCGCCACTACCTTCATACTCATACCGATAGATTTCAATTGGACCAACAGAGATAAAATTACCACTGATTTTTTCAAGAGCTAATTGAAGGATAGTATCCTGATATAATTGTGGTGGAATAATAAACTCAACAGTCCTGGGAGAATTTGCATTGTATTGAATGGTCTGCTCAAAACTTTCAGCCTTTATCCGTGCAGTCCTGATACCTGATCCTTCAAAATAGAGTGTGGTTTTTAATTTGTAGATAAAATCTGGAAGAAGTGGAAAACGGTATTGCACGCTTGAATATCCATAGTCTATGGGTACCTGTCCTGTGGAAATGTAGCCATCACGATTTACAAGATAAGGAGACGGAGAACTTTGTCCAGCAGGCGAGGTAATATAGGCAAAAGCAGGTGGTGCAACATAAGTAATCTTCTTGAACATCAACTGGTACGGAGCGCTGTTGCCTTCAAGCCAGATTGTATATAGATAGTTTTCAGCAGCACCATATTTCATACAGGAGTGGGAATACTGGGAAGTGACTCCGGGACTCTGGCTGATGTTGCCAAAATATGTAGCGTAAATATCCCAAGGTGGATCGTGTTCATCCGAAAAAACAGTGAAAAACCCTGAAGCGCTGGTGGGATAGAAAGATCTGGTTGAAGGGGTGTTGCTTATGTTGTATCTATATGGGAAGCGATTCTCGCCACTCGTTCTATATGCACGCCATACTTCTTCTGTTCCGTATGGATATTTAGATTGCCAGACGATGTAAATTCTATTACCATAAGGCTCTGGGAACGGATGGGCAGACTGGCGACCTTGTGGGGCCAATGTATCACCCCAGACCTGCCAGGAGCCTATACGATATCTCGTCGCATAAGCAATTGTATCAGTTGTTGCGCGTTGCCAGACTGCGTGGAGTGTATCAGCATCATCCTTAACAATAGAAGGATTGATACGCAATGGTGGATTGGCTGGACCAGAGCGCGCTTCAATCAGCTCAAATGTGCCTGAATTAGGGTCAGTAACAGGAAAAGTAAAATCTTCTACCCGATGTGGAACATTGCCGCTACCCTGACCGGTGCGAGTTACAAGAATATGCGGATAAACCACACCGCGATTCACAACCAATCCAATTGATGGTGGTGAATTCACTAATGGGTCTGTTGAACTCGGTGCAAATAAGTGGTATGTGGAACTCCAAATCTTAGTGTCAGTTTGATGTCTAAACCACAAACCACCAGCATTATCGGTCCAGGTAACATGAGCCAAACCAGCAGGACTTAATGCAATTGATGGCAGTTTACCAGTGCCAAGCGTGCACGCTCTGGGCCATTCAACACCTTCATTACTTGAATACCGGTACATCACCTTTCCACCCCTGGTATAGACCATATGGAATTCATTGGTGTTGGGTTTACGCACCAAATGGCGATTGCCATTATAAGCAAGTGCTAATGGATCATCAGTGAGTATAAAATTGGCTAAGAGATTTCCATAAATATCCCAGTTTGAACCACTCCGATAATCCTGCCAGACCACAAGATTGTTTAAGCCATCAGAAGTAATCTGGGGTAATGTCTGGTGATTAGCAGCAGTGGTTACAGTTGCTTCGCCAGATATCCCAGCACCAGTTTCCGAATAATATTTTCTGTAAAGATTGTAGTTTCCCGCACGAAAGTCCTGCCAGACAACGATGAAATTTTTGTCTTCAGCCGCAACTGTTCCGGCAAGTTCATTTATGTTAGATTGTGTAGCAATTGAAATCTCATTGGAACCCCAGGAGCCGTCAGTATTGACCACACGACCGTAGAGGTTATTGTAAGCTCCGTTAGAAGAACCGCTTTCCGCAAAGTGATAGACGATGAAATACTTGGTGCTGTTGAATGCAATGTCAGGCGGATAGAAAAGAACGGTATCATGGCTTGTTGGTGTCCCACTAATACTACGAACAACGACTTCAGAACCTACACTTCCGGTCGTAGTCACAAATTTGAAGGATAATGTGTTCTGATAATTAGGTTCTGTGGCTATAGAATATGGATACAAAACCATAAACTTTGTTCCGTCACCGCAAATTGCAGAATGTCCAATGAATCCGCTGTAATTGGTGGGTGTTTCCGCAATGCGAAAATAATTTCCGACTGGATTATAATTGTTGTTATAGATTATTCCTTCTAACACCCCTTGACTGCCAATGATATAGTAGCTTGCAGCAATCAAAAAACGGCTATTTGTGAAAGCGATTACAGGATGGAATTTACCATTCATCGGAATGTAAAAAGGTCCTTGAATTACCTGACCGTTTTGATTGACAATTGCACCATAAGTGAAGCTGATTCGTGTCCAGACAACAAAGAAATTGGTGCCATCAAACGCTATTGATGGGGTGGAATCCTGGTCTGTACCACTGGTAAGACGGAGATTAGATCCTAAGACACCTTCCGGGGTGATCGTTGCAAACCATATATCACCCATACTATCATATACAGCCCTGTAAAAACTGCCATCAAAAACGACCTCCGGATGGCGCTGATTACCACTTCCTGTGCATATTGAAAATTCCGCACCAAAGGCTGATACACACAGGAACAAAGTCATAATTATTAAAGTTACTATTTTCATTTTTTCCTCCATCTTATCCAGCCCGAAGGCTGGGAAGACTCAATAATTTACAATGCAAACTTAAAAGTTTGCCTAAATATTTGCATTAGCAAGCTAATGCACTCCAGATTTTATTACATTTCTGGCACTATATTTTTCTGCTCCGGTGCCGCAGGATTGGTCGCAAGGCTAAAGCCTTGCCCTACATCCAGGCCGCAGGATTGGTCGCAAGGCTAAAGCCTTGCCCTACATCCTGGCCGGAGCATTCAAACAAACCTTACAAACTCCGCATAGAAAAAACCAAAAGAATCTTTATTAAAATCGGCATAAATAAAATGCCGATGATTATTTTCTTTGAGTGAATAAGATAAGATAAGACATACTCAACCCTATGTAATATTTTAACCATTTGTAATAAAAAGTCAAGGGGTAAATGCTTCCGCCACAACCCTGACAAAGATAAAAGGCTCACGCCTAAATTCCTAGTAAACCTTTATTCTGTCACCGTCATCTATTTTTTTGTTCCTGTAATCAAATTTCGCACCTATTTAGTTTTTCCCAAAAACAATATTTTTTATCTCCTAAGAGAGAAAGTAAAAAATGTTTGTAGCATCCAACTTCAGTTGGATGAAATATTGCATTCTACATTTTTGGGAAAAACTTACCCATTAGCAAATTTCTATAAAATAGAAAAAGGTATAATGGCGCTCAATTAATTTTTAACTTCAAAATCAAAGGGAGGACAAGGCTTACGTCTTTTGGGCCATTATACCTTTTTCACCACGATTATTTTCAAGTCTGTCAAGAGGGCAATTTAAATCATGTTGATTACTGTTGAAGGATTGATACTGTCTTTTGCACATATTGAAATTGGACTTATTATGAATATAATCAACTGAATGAATGGAAAAGCACGATTTTTGGCGATACTACTTTTTTTCCTTGGCTGTGCGCCTGATGCAGTTCCTTCAGGTGATGATGCTACATCAATTGATTTGTTCAATACACCTGAAGCTGGTACCGCTGGCGTTACAATAATGATTTTCCTAAGGACAATATTTTTATTGCACTTTACAGTTCTAATAATCACATAATTCCCGCATCAAAAAATATAGAATATGCGTTAAATAAGATAAATAAAGGAGACACAGTTGAACTTTCTGGCTATCTCGTTGACATCACCGGTAGAAAAGATGGCAATAACTACTGGTGGTATTCTTCAATGACCACCAAAGATACAGGCGGTGGTTCCTGTGAAGTCATTTATCTGGCTGAAATTCGGCACAAGGGGAGAATTTATGAATGAGTTTGATTGAGTGACATTCTTTGTCCCAGAATTCCCAAATCCTCGATTTTGGAATGCAAAATAAAGGTTTAAAAAAGATAGTCTAATTGAAGGTTGAGCCGGACTGTATTTTCGGAATTTACAAAATCATCTACCCTTGCCCCGGGCAGGTCAGGATAATAGATATCGGGATTGTTATATAATCCATTATGCTCAATCATAGTTTGTTTTTTGCGAAATTTTAGTTTGATCAGTACATTGCCGACCTTCTGGAAAGTCACAACATAAAATTTCAATCCTCTATCAGAAAGGAAATCTATGCCGGTGTCTTCAAATATCCACTGGCTCATTCCATTGGTCTTCCAGAGACCAATACCTCCTTCAACAGAAAACCCTGTGTGGAAATTATGTTCAAATGAAAGATTCAAAAAACCACCATTCAATTCTGCATCACTTGCTTCGGACGCAGTCATAAATACATTACCATTTCTGTACTCCACGCCAAGGTTGTCATAATTAGAAAGGTAAAAGAGCACACGCAAAGAGGATTCAATGGTCTGTGAAAGGGTTGGTTGGATTATCCTGGGGAGATATTTCCTGACATATTTTTCTGAATATCTTATACGCACAGGAAAGATTGGCTGGAATTCAAATTCAAAAAATCCCCTGAGATTATTCAGACTGTGGCACACATTTTCAAACAGGTCAAGGTATGCCCTGGTAAGTGTAATGTTCCGTGTTATCTGGTACCGGGTTTCAAGGAATATTCCCTGTTCGGGTTTTGGCGTAGGGTCATCATATATGGAAATGAATTCTGGATTCAGTAGCGCATATGGTCTTTCAAATGGAGTATCCTCAAATCTGCGATATTCTGAAAAACCGCGGTTAAATGGATTGTCATAATCAGGACTGAGATACCGATATAAGATGTTCAGATAAAAATAATCATATTGAATTCTTGATTTGACAATATAGGCAAATGCCTTGTTATACAACGTATCTCTCTGTGTAATATATTCACCTGACAAAAATACATTTTTATAAGGCAGCAAAAATTCGCTTCCATAATAATATTTTCTGGAACTCCTGGAAAGTCGTGTGATTTCAGGATAGAACCAGGGGTCATATTTATCAAGGGGAATGTCAATCCACCCTGGGTCAGGATTAATTTGTTTTTCCGGATAATCTAAAACCATACCTTCAATAGCAAGATAGGTGCCAGGGTTGAATTTTTCAAATAGAGAGATTCGGCAATTCAAACCAGCCACCTGTTCATTTAGTTGCTCTTTAAAGAATGGATAGTCATATGGACTGATTACGGTTCGCCAGATTGTGCCATCAGGATTTACTATCGCATCACGCATTGCTGTAGAATAGAACAAAGAGGGCTTGATATCGCCGGCATTGGCAGGTAATGGAAAATAGAGACTTCCTGCTGCACCAGTGAAGGCAAAATTTCTGTTGTCTGTGAGATCACCGAATACCCCTGTTGACCTGCTGAATATTCTTGCCCGATACTCATCAGTGTTATCAATCATTAGTCCTTCTCCCCAAATAACGCGATAATTTCCAAGGTATAATCTGTAAAGTGGTCCCACATTTGCAATCCCAACATAACCTTTGAACAATCCATCTTCAGGGTGATTCAGAATTCCCAATCTCAATTTTTTCTCATAATTGCCCTTTAGCCTGAATGAATATGCTGGGCTGGATCGGATATTCTTTAGAATGTTGAGTGATGTATCAAGTTGTCTCCTGAGTTCTTCACATTCAGAATCGTTCCATCCATAAACATCTTTGAGCTTTATCACATTATTATCAATCTCTGAGATTGCCTGTTCAAGATAAGAGATTTTCGTTGCTACATTTTCATCTTCACCAATATCAAGCCGATTATTGTTTTCCAGTTTGATCCTGATTGAACCATAAAATTTTTTATCAACTTCATCGGTGTACTTAATATAACGTCTCAGTGAAATATAACTATAATAACTCAATCCATTTACCCTGCGCAATTCCCGGGACGATGTGATTTCTTTTTGGGAAGTTGCCTTCAGGACCGCCTGGGCATCTGTTGGTGTCATCCGGTCAATCAAAATTAGATCATCAAAACGCGCCTTATTCACATTGATTGGAGCAAATAAGAGATCTTCCCACTCATCAATTGCGCCCTTTGATGGTGGCTCTTCACTGGCGAGTTTTTTCTGCTCTGTGATTATTGAACCCCATTCGGTTCTTGCTGGAAAAGGGTATGCGATTTTGACGAGAGGTTTTAAAGTTTCAAGGTCTTTTCCAGTTAATCCAGGAATATTGAGTAATTCAAATACTGATTTGAAGGGTCCATAGATCTGACGATATTCATAGATACTCTTGGCAAGAGAAGAGTCTACTGGCAGGGAATAGAATTCCTGAAGTCCTGCACGATTCAAGTCTATCTGGCTTGAGAAAAGGATAAGAATAAAAAACATTTTGATCAAAATTCAAAATTGACTGATACAATATGATTCAAAGGTAAGTCAACCAGGTATTCGCAGCCATAATCTATCTTAATGAATTTATGTATGATACCAAAGCCAAATGATACTGAGATAGGATTGGTTTGAAAACCAGTGCGTAAGTCAAAGAAATCCATAATCTGAAATGCACCTGCAGTGTGTATTCTTATGTCATCATTTGACAACGAAATATCAATCTCTGAGACCATATCATCAAATGGTTTATATCCAATTCCTGCCTGTAAGGAAGGTGGAAGCCTGCCTTCTGATGTATTGCTAAACTCAGGTTCATTCAAATTGTGTCCATTTGCACCCAAGTACCATCTCTTTGACAATATACCGAGCATGCCAAGATTCAAACCACAAGAAATGCCCGTGCCCATTCTCTTGTTTTGTATCAAATAAAGGTCTGCTGAGGCACCAATAAAAAAATCTCTGCTTAAGCCAAGACTATAGGCAGTGGTAAGGGCTTGTTCTTTTTGTTCTTCAAAGCCAAATTGACTGATGCCAATACCAAAGCCACCATGGAATAAAGGTCGGGCAAATCCCAGGAAAAGATTCTGTAATCCTTCAATATGTGCAAAGGTATATTCATAACCAACACCGATGCTATTTTTCCTTAGTAAGACAAGTGCTGCAGGGTTTATTCTTGTTGCATCAATACCCTGTGCAGTAGCAACACAGGCAAAAGATAATGACTGATTATGGGCAGAGACTGAATAACGTTCAAATGCCTGAAAAACAAAGAATGTCAAAATAAATGCCAACTATCCTCCTCAAAATCGTGTGCCGAGAACCACAAGTAACCTCTGGAATTTTGTATTCCCTTCTGGTGATCTTGCCTTCAAGTTTAGCAAATATATTCCGATCTTGAGTGAGCGTTTGTTGTCATCTTTACCGTCCCAGTATATGTCCTGTGGTCCACCTGCACCATTGTACAATTCTTTTACCATTCTGCCGGTCATATCATACACCTTGAGACTTAATGTATAGTTACTTGGTGAATTTATTTTGATATGCGCCTGCTCACCCATAGAAGGCAGGAATGTCTTGTTCCCAACAATTTCAAGCTCAGGTTCATCACTTGCTGAATCCTGATCTGGGGATCTTATATCATCAGGAAATCTGAGAAGAAGTTGATAACCTGTAGTATAAGGCAATTCTGGGTCATACTGTCCTACAATACCAGTAAAGATTTTCTTCTCACCTTTGATTATTGTGGTAGGATTAATTCCACTTCCGGTTGTGAACCGCACAGCAACGCCACAATCGCCATTCAGGATTTCAAAATTGTAGCCTGCACCAGTCATATAAGGTGTTGTCTGAACAATTCCTTCTAATCTGATAAGACTTCCTTCCATACCTTCGGTTAAAAAACGATTTGATTCAAGAAAGATTGGTGTCGGAACTGAATCCATACCGAGGAACCAGGCATAGCCATTAGCAATTTCAGTGAGTCCGTTGTATTCAGTAATCTTTCCCAGAACCCTGAATCGTGCACCCAGGGAATCTATGAATCTTGTAAAAAGAGAATCACCATCTGCATTATACACATTAATTCCAGCGGTGTTGTCCTGAACATAGAAACCTGGACTGCCTGCAGAGAAAACATAGTTTGGTCCGGTGACCGCACCTTCAACTATTACGAGACTATCAACATATTTTGATGAGACACCATCATTGCCAGGTGTCTGGCACAAGTAAATCGTCTTTTTCCCGGGCATAATAAACAAATGAGAAAAATCTGAAGTGTCCCGGGGCAGGATTTCATAGCCATTATCCGGCACCGAACTTGTTGTATACTGACTCTTTATTCCGGTAATTGTAAATTTATCAATCGGTGCCAGATGTCCAGGGATATTCGTGCCCGCATTGATATAGATTTTGAAAGGAATGCTTGCCAAATCCCAGGCAGTATAGGATGTTGGTTCAAGCAAGAATCCATCAAAATAGGAAACTCTTATCTCAACCAGTGAACCCTCATATGCTTCAGAGTTTGCTACACTACCATTTATTTCAAATGGTTCAGGAATAGGGCATCCCTGTTTCAGCCTCTGGTATGTGAAGTCTGTGAGTTCGTTTTTGCCACGGTACTGAGACACATTTCCTGTAGCAATAATACTATCTCCATAAACCAACGGAATAGGAAAACTGCTCGTATATAAACAAACGCCACCAGTATTATCCTGGATATACGCTTCTCGGCTGGAGAATAAACCACTGGGGACTGTTACTACACCGGCAATTGTAACAGTTGAATCAAGAAGGTCAGGAATATAATTTGAGTCCAGATCCTTGAATGCAAAAGCAATAGGCAAGACATATTCAGTTCCGTTGTTTCTGCCTGGAGTTGGGAATGCGTTACTAATCCAGGTATTGCTGCCATTGGGTAATCTGGCAATAGAAAAGTCAGGGATTACAGAACCACCCTGGTAACCTTTCTTATCAACTAAGCGACCAAAATTATCATAACAATAGATTGTATCACCCTCATTATCCAGATCAGCCCAGGAACCAGACCAGTTGGCAATCTGGAGTGTATCACCGTCACCACTTATGATAAGTGCTTCACCACTCGCGTAAAAGAGTAGATAGCCATAAGCTGGAATAGAAAGGTTCTGAATAGCCAGGGTATGGGCACCAACAAAGTCCCTTATTTTATAACCGGAAAGATTTATGCTATAATACGTCTTGTTGAAAATTTCAACGAATTCTTCATCAAGGTCATTATAGTTTCCATTGTTGTTATGGTCAAATGTCTTTGGATCAGGTAAGAATTCATTTATCACAAGCAGGGTTTCAAGGGGTGTTTGGGTGGTGCATGAAGGAACATTTGATATCAATGACCAGTTTGAATCTTCGTCCGCAGTCTTCAGGGCAAAATAATAGTGAGTTGCGGGGATCAGATCCGACACAAGAAAAGTATCTATTTGACCTGCATAGGATGGTGGTGGCTCTCCCGGGCATCCATTTGCCGAACCAAAATTAGACTCATTAATTGGAAAGGTAGCATACCTTATGTCATAATAACTTGCCCGGCCAGAATTTCCATCATCACCTGGTGCGGTCCATCGCAATTTTACGGAATTTGTGTTGACCTCTACAATAGAGAGATTGCTAACTGGTGAAGGCGGAATTGTATCCGGGACCAGGGCAGTCAAAAAATTGAAGTGATAATCGCCACCTGGTATTCCATTGTTATCTCCATCCAATCTATTACCCCATTTGTCTTTTATCGTATCATAAACCCAGACATTGATGGTCTCACCAAAATCAAAGATGATATCCGGGTTGAATTGCACAATGAAATTTATGCTGTCATAGGATATGGTACCTGTATGAATGCCAGAAGAATTGCCAGCCACACTGAATCCTGAAGGGACTATTGTAAGGGGGTCAATAGGTTCGCTAAAATACACGAGAATGTTCGTGCCTATGCCAATATTGGTGTCCCCATTTGCAGGATAAGTATGAACGATATTTGGCGGGATAGTGTCAACATAGTAAGAAATTACTTTAATAGAATCCATCCAGAAGTTGCAGTTGGCTGTTCCTATTGAACCATTGGGTCTGTCTTCAAATCTGAATCTTATTCTGCAGGTTTGAAAGGAATCGTAATTTGCCAGGCTTATTGGGGCAGTATCCCAGACATTTGTTGACGATGAAGTTCCAATTTTCATCAAGTTGAACCAATTGCTCTGGTCGTTGGTTATTTCAACAAAAATGGTGTCATCTTGACCCATATTGTTACTCGCATTTGAAAATCTATACCAGAAAAATAGACTTTCAGGACCCTGGTATGCAGTCAAATCTATTGTTGAAGTCAGCAAGATTGACCAACCGGTTCTCATAGTATCTGAAGCGTCATATACCCTCTGTCGGACCTGATAAGAATCCGGGAATGCACTGCTATAGACATAACGATACCAGGTCGTCATATTTGCTCCAGATTTTAGGGTATCCCATGCAGGAGGTGGAAACTGAGGGTTTGTGAAACTTTCTATCAATACCGGGTTCTGACTTAAGAGTAGAAATAGTAAAAAATGCACGGAGAATTATATTTCTAATCTGCATAAAGTCAAGTCTTATCAATTGAACTCTTGATTTTTTTTATTTTTTGAATATAATTTTAATCTTATGCAGAAGATTGATAAGATCATTAAACAATACAAAGAAAAAGAAATTGACCTTATCCAGGTCCTGCATAATATTCAGAACGAATACAATTATTTGCCTGTGGATGCACTCAAATATACTTCTGAAGCATTGCACGTGCCGTTGAGTAAGATTTACAGTCTTGCGACTTTTTATGCGGCGTTCAGTCTTAATCCAAGAGGTAAACACTTATGCACTGTGTGTATGGGAACAGCCTGCCATGTCCGTGGTGCACCAGCAGTGTTGAATCGGTTTGAAGAGAGACTTGGAATAAATGCTGGTGATACTACAAAGGACAATCTCTTTACCCTTGAGACCGTGAATTGCCTTGGTGCCTGTGCCCTGGCTCCAATTGTGGTGATTGATGGTGAATACCATGGTCAGACAACAGTCAACAAGGTTGATAAACTCTTGTCAAAATATGCAAAAGAAGAAGAGAGAAAAGACTAAAGGTTTCAGATTAGATTTGCTCGTATGCGCAGGCACAGGTTGTGTCTCAAATCATTCTTTTGAAGTCAAAGAGGCATTGGAAAAGGAAATTGCCCGCAGGGGACTGCAAACTGAGGTAAGAATTATCGCAACCGGTTGCCAGGGATTTTGTGAAAGGGGACCAATTGTCATTGCCCAGCCTGATGCCATATTCTATCAGCGCGTGACTGTGCAGGATGTGCCATATTTAGTTGAAGAACATCTGATAAAAGGTAGGGCTGCAAAGAAACTGATGTATGTTCCAGAAAAGGAAGCACTGCCTGTTCCCAAAATGTCAGACATCGGTTTTTTCAAACACCAGCGGCTCATTGTTTTGAGAAATCGCGGAAGGCTTGATCCAGAAAATATTGAAGAATATATTGCATTTGATGGCTACCAGGCACTTCAAAAAGTAATTACCACCATGAAACCAGAACAGGTTATCAATGAGATTAAGAAATCTGGATTAAGGGGCAGAGGGGGTGCAGGATTTCCGACCGGCGTAAAGTGGGAATTATGTCGTTCTGCAGAAGAGCATCCGAAGTATATCATCTGTAATGGTGATGAAGGCGATCCTGGTGCATTTATGGATAGGAGTGTGCTGGAAGCAGACCCACATTCAGTTATTGAAGGGATGCTTATCGGCGCATACGCAATTGGTGCGCAAAAAGGCTTTATTTATGTGAGAAAGGAATATCCCCTTGCAGTGAAAAGGGTAAATATTGCCTTAAAACAGGCACTTGAATATGGACTTCTTGGTGAAGATATATTAGGTGTTGGTTTTAACTTCTTTATTGATGTTGTTCAGGGTGCTGGTGCATTTGTCTGTGGCGAAGAGACTGCATTAATGGCAGCAATTGAAGGAAGAGTTGGTAGACCAAGGACAAGGCCTCCTTACCCGGTAGAAAAAGGATTATGGGGTAAGCCAACAAATATCAACAATGTTGAGACCTGGGCAAATGTTCCCGTGATTATCCTTCGTGGTGCTGACTGGTTCTCCTCAATTGGCACTGAAAAGAGTAAAGGAACAAAGATATTCTCCCTTGTTGGAAAGATAAATAATACTGGTCTTGTTGAAGTGCCAATGGGAATAACTGTTCGTGAGATAATCTATGATATTGGTGGTGGAATTCCTAACAACAAGCAGTTCAAGGCAGTTCAGACAGGTGGTCCTTCTGGAGGTTGTATTCCAAAGGAACATCTTGGTCTACCCATAGACTACGAGAGTTTGAGTGCTGTGGGTTCAATGATGGGCTCTGGTGGAATGATTGTTATGGACGAAGATACCTGTATGGTTGATGTAGCAAGGTATTTTCTGAATTTTACACAGCAGGAATCCTGTGGCAAATGTGTTCCATGCAGGCTGGGTACAAAACAGATGGTGGAGGTACTGAATCGTATAGTTGAAGGTAGAGGTAGAGAAGGTGATATTGAATTACTTGAATCTATTGGCACCAATGTAAAACTTGCGTCTTTGTGCGGTCTTGGGCAGACTGCACCGAATCCGGTTTTGACCACAATAAAATATTTTAAAAATGAATATATTGCTCATATAAAAGATAAGAAGTGTCCTGCAATGGTATGCAAGGCACTTATCTCCTATGTGATTGAACCTGACTTGTGCACCGGTTGCGTTGCCTGCGCCAAGAATTGTCCGACCAGGGCGATTACAGGAGAACCTAAGAAAGTTCATAGAATTGATCAATCAAAATGTATCAAGTGTGGAATCTGTTTGAGTGTTTGCCCTCCAAAGTTCGGGGCAGTGAAGAAGGTGACACCAGCATTATGAAAGTTAATTCTAAATCGGAAATCAAAATTTTCATGGAAGGTAATGTGAGATGATTGAATTAGTCATTAACGGTAAGAAGCTGGCAGCCAAGAGGGGTGACACGGTCCTTGAGGTATGCCGTCGTGAAGGTATTTACATTCCGACACTTTGCTATCAGGAGAATCTTTCCGCATATGGTGGTTGCCGGCTTTGCATTGTTGAAGTTGAAGGAAATCCAAGACCAATGACTGCCTGCACATTGCCAGTCCAGGAAGGAATGATTGTAAAGACCGATACGCCACTTCTCAGGGAGTTACGCAAATTCACACTTCAGTTGATTCTTTCTGAACATCCATATTCCTGTCTGATTTGTGACAAGACAAAAGACTGTGCGAATTATATGGAGTGTATAGAAAAAGAGCCAATTACTTTTGGCTGTAAATATTGCTCCAGAAACGGTGATTGTGAATTGCAGAAGTTAATTGAAGAATTTGGGATAAAAGATGTGCCATATCCTTTCCATTATAGAAATATACCCGTGGAAGATTACGATCCATTCTTTGAACGGGATTATAATCTTTGCATTCTCTGTGGAAGATGTGTGCGTGCTTGCGCTGAACTGAGACAGGCATATGTAATTGACTTCCATCATCGTGGTCCCAAAACACTTGTTGGCACACCATTCAATTCCCCACATACTGATGCCTATTGTCAGTTTTGTGGTGCCTGTGTGGATGCCTGCCCGACTGGTGCAATGCGTGAGCGATATGGTAAGTATCTGGGAAATTGTGTAAAAGAAGTTAGGACCCACTGTATGCTATGTAGTATTGGATGTTCAATTGTGGTGAAATTAAATGGGAATGGTATCATCGGCACAAAACCTGACAAAGAACCATTATGTGTACGGGGTCGTTTTGGAATTGCACAACTTGTCAATCATCCCAGGAGAATTACTTCACCATTATTAAAAAAGGACGGTCGTATTGTTGAGGTTGGCTGGGATGAAGCGCTTGATTATGCTGCAAAGCTTCTAAAAGAATATCAGGGCAAAACCGGCATTGTATTTTCTTGTGACCTAACAATTGAGACCATAAATTCCCTTGATACAACTGCGGAGATAATGGGTGTAGAAGAATTCGGTGCAGAAATCAGCACTGCAAGAAATTTTGATGAAATTTGCCTTGATAAAAGGGATAAGAAAATCGCACTGATTGTGCTGAACACGGATTTGATTGATGATTTTTCCGTGTTTCTTCTCAGACTCAGGAAATTTTTCAATGAAAATCCGGCAGTAATTGTTATTGATCCCATCAGAACAAAAATTGCTGAACAGGCAGATCTATGGTTACGGATTGAGCCAGGCAAAGAATGGGAATTGCTTGATTTATTGTTATTTTCACAGAACACTGAAAATTTTGCTAACATAAGAAAGCAACATATCATTGAGGCAAGAAGATTGCTTGTACACAGAGATATCTGCATTTTGTATAATCCGAACAATCTTCCATACTATGGCATAAAAGGAGAATTCAAATGTTTCCCCCTGGTGAGCAGTTTGAATTACACTTTTTTGACAAGAGCCAACCTACCAAGGGCAAATGATATCTTTGATAATGATAAGATTGAATGTCTTTATTTAATCGGTGCAAATATCCCGAAAGCAAAAAAATATGGCAAAGTAATAGTACAGGATTGTTTCCTGCCTAATTTTGATTTTGATTTATTTCTGCCTGCAGCGACATTTCTTGAGACTGATGGCAGTTTCGTTGATATTACTGGCAAAGAAAAAAGATTACAGAAAGTCATTGAACCTATCAATAATTCCCGGCCTGATGATTGGATAATAAAGAATATTACTGAGCGAATAGATTTTGAGATGACAAAGAGAGATGGCTTTTGTTCGTCAAAATCAAAAACAAAGATAAAGGAAGTAGTATCTGACTCTGCTTATCCTTTTTATCTTATAGTAAGAGAGAATGGATACAGGTTTCGTAACAAAGCATTATCTGAAATATTGACGGGATTTAGAAGGATTCGTTCTGACCGATGCTTATGGATGAACCCTGAAGATGCCCGGAAATTAAGGGTTGAAAATGGCAATAAGGTGAAGATTGTGGCAAAGGAGTTTCAGACCGAGATAGAAGTCTTAACCACAGAAAGGATTCCACAGGGTTCTGTTTTTACGTATTATGATAGAGAAAATGGGCTGATTGAAAGTCAGCGAGTGAGGATAGAATGTATAAGATAAATTCCAAGTTCCAATTTGTAGTGTCCGACGAGATGATTTCCAGCAGGGCATGTTTCAGTCAGACGAGAAATTGTAGTTGCCCGATTTATCAGGTGATCTTACTGGTGGTTTATGGTTAAGATTTTAAAAAAAGAATTACTTGTTCCTAATATACATTATATGATTCTTGAGTCAGATGTGATTCATTTGAATGCAAAGGCCGGCGAGTTTGTTGTGGTCCGGGCTGATGAATATGGTGAGCGTATTCCTTTGAACCTCGTTGATTGGGACAAAAACAGCATCAGTGTTGTTTTCATGGAGGTAGGCACCTCCACAAGAAAACTTGGTGCATTAAAGAAAGGGGAAACCATTGCTGACCTTGCCGGACCATTAGGTAAACCAACTGAAATGGTTAATGAAAAAAGGATACTTGTTATTGGTGGCTGTTATGGAATTGGTGCGATTTTACCAATTATGAAAGCGTTCAAAGAAAATAATAATCATATCATTACTGTGATTGAAGCAAGGAGCGATTTTTTGCTCTACTGGCAGGAGAGATTGAGACAATACAGTGATGACCTCCTTGAAATCACACGGGACGGAACAAAGGGGTTTGCCGGACATATTGATAGATTTTTGAATGGGTATTTACCAGAATTGAATATTGATATGGTATATGCCCAGGGTTGCACATATCTTACCTATTTGGTATCACAAACAACCAAATCTTTTGGAATAAAGACCATTGTTGGTCTAAATCCGATTATGATTGATGCGACAGGGATGTGCGGTGTCTGTCGTGTAATAATAAATGGCGAGACAAAATTTGCCTGCGTTGATGGACCGGAGTTTGATGGTCACACAGTTGACTGGCAGAATCTACTAACCCGAAGACATATTTATATAAATGAAGAAAGGAAATCTTTAAGTTTCTATGAGTGTGAGAAATATGGATAGAGAGAGAAATTCTAAATCCGAATTTCTAAATTCGAAACAAACTCTAACATTTCAATCAATCAATGTTTTAAATTGTTTTGATATTTGGAATTTGAAAATTGTTTCGGATTTAGGATTTGGGATTTCGGATTTTATCCGCAGGATGGATTATGTCAGATAAAATAATTCCTAAAAAGACACCAATGCGTGAGCAACCGCCAAAAGAGCGGATAAAGAATTACAATGAAGTGCCTTATGGTTATAGTCCGGAAGAGGCAATTGCTGAGGCAAAGCGCTGTTTGCAATGTAAACGTGCACCCTGTATTACAGGTTGTCCTGTTGAGATAGATATACCTGGCTTCATTAAATTTATTGCCGAAGGTGATTTCAAGTCAGCGATTAAAAGACTTAAAGAGAAAAATGTTTTGCCCGCGGTGTGCGGAAGGGTATGTCCGCAGGAGACTCAGTGTGAACAGGTCTGCACCCTGGCGAAGAAATTTGAACCTGTGGCAATAGGCAGGCTGGAAAGGTTCGCTGCTGACTACGAGGCATCCCAGGGCGAATCGCCATTACCTGAACAGCCAAAACTTACCGGTAAAAAGGTAGCAGTCATTGGTTCAGGACCGGGTGGCTTGACTGTTGCAGGTGATTTGAACAGGCTCGGGCATTCTGTTACAATTTTTGAAGCCCTGCATAAGCCGGGTGGGGTATTAGTATATGGAATTCCTGAATTCAGATTGCCAAAGGCAATTGTGTATAGAGAAGTTGATTATCTTGTCAGATGTGGTGTTAAACTTGTTCTGGATTTCATTGTTGGCAAGACCGCAACGATTGACCAGTTATTAAGGGAATTTGATGTAATATATATTGGCACAGGTGCAGGATTGCCGTGGTTTATGAATATTCCGGGTGAGAATCTGAATGGTGTATATTCAGCAAATGAATATCTAACCCGTTCAAATCTAATGAAGGCATATCTGTTTCCTGAATATGATACACCGATTGTGCGTGGCAAAAGGGTGGCGGTTGTTGGCGGCGGAAATGTGGCAATGGACTGCGCAAGGACTGCACTAAGACTTGGTGCTGATGAGGTGCATATTGTATATCGTCGCAGCAAACAGGAGATGCCAGCAAGGGCAGAAGAAATTCATCACGCTGAAGAAGAAGGTGTAATATTTGACTGGTTGACATTGCCTATCAAGTATGTTGGTGATGAAAATGGATGGGTAAAAGAAATGGAATGTATCAAGATGCAACTTGGTGAACCTGATGCGTCAGGTAGAAGAAAACCTGTGCCCATAGAAGGTTCTAATTTTGTTTCGCAGGTTGACACTGTTATATGTGCAATTGGTCAAAGCCCGAATCCTCTTATTTCCCAAACAACACCAGATTTAAAAGTGGCAAAATGGGGGAATATTGAGGTTGATAAGACAACGATGAAGACCTCAAAGACACGTTGCTGGGCAGGCGGTGATGTGGTAAGGGGAGGAGCGACTGTTATCCTGGCAATGGGCGATGCCCGTATTGCTGCACGGTCAATGGATGAATATCTAAAGACCGGTATCTGGTAATTCATTTACCCTAACTGATAGAAATTTGTATTTTTTGGAGAGTGGCGGGAATTTGAACTCTTGGGGTTTATATTTGCACGGTTGTTTAAAAAATTCCCCTGCCGTGTGAATCAATGGTTTTGATTGTAGATACTGGTTCATTGGATTGAGCAAAATTCCACTCACTTTATCTATTATTCCTGGTTCACGATTGTGATACGGAAATTTCAGAATAATCCCTGGAATATAGTCATTCGCAAAGATGTTATCCCATATCAGTGGTTTTCTGCCAATGATTTCAGTGATTCGGTCAACATCTGTTTCTGTTATTTTACGCGATACTACATTCTTTCCGGTCCAGAATATTTTGATATTTGTGTTCAGTTTCCTCGCAATTGTCAAAATATACTCTGTTTTTTCAAATCCGCAATACTGGGTGGGGCAGAAGAAGAAGTTCGTGTGCTTGCATTTCTCTTTTACCATCTCATAGACTTCATTCGCACTCTTCGCCTGCATTATTGCTGATCTTTCATCCAATTCTATTTTTATATCGTCGTAAAATAGACTGTAGTCTTCTATACCAGTACTCATCATTGACCTAATCTTTCTCAAAACCGCTTTGATGTCCGGGTCTGAACCTGGTGAGAGTGCATAATTAAATTGAATATGACATTGTTTTGCAATGTTACTGAGTGATTCAAATTCTTTCATTTGATTTGTGGGATAAGACTTGTAATATTCTTTTCTGTGATACGGGTCTGATTTCGGACCATACACATAGGTATTAAATTTCAGAGAAGAAAGAAATTTGATCAAATCACAGCGTTCGTAGAATGAGTAGTATCTTCCATAAAATCCTTCAATTACTCCCCAGAACTTATTTCTTTTCATTATCAAGGGCTTTTAGTAGATTTACCCACGCTTCGGGTTTATTTTCCAGTTTCTTCAGTTCTTTTTTTGCGTTTATTCCAAGTCTTTTTTCCAGCACATTCAAAGAGTCATTTAGACCTTGATGCTGGGTGATGGTCTTTCTCAGTGCCCGTTCAGCCTTCAAATAATCCACAAGCTTTGGATTAAAGTCATTTTTCTGACAGCATATGAGAAATCCAAAAAAGACCGCGCAGATAAATTTTTTGGACTTTATATTTATTGCCACAGATAAAGCAATTTGGGGATAAAGGTTCTTTCTACAGGTTCAGTCAACATTTCAACAAGGCTGAGTTTCTTTGGTGGATAAACGAGATTGGGTTTTTCAATGCCGAGCATATCACCGAGTATCTTCACTGCATCCTCAAAAGTTCCCAGGGTGTCAACCAGGCCCAAATTTTTTGCCTGATTTCCTGTTATAATTCTGCCATCTGCGAATTTCAGGACACTGTCCCGGGGAAGACCACGTGCATCACAGGTCGCTTGAACAAATTGTTCATAAACATCAGTTACTACATCCTGCAGTAGTTTTTTCTCTTTCTCGTCCATTTTACGGAATGGTGAACCAATGTCTTTATGTTCTTTTGATTTTATAATCTGGTAATCAATACCAATTTTCTTCATTAATTCCTCAAAGATGGGAAACTGCATTATCACGCCGATAGAACCAGTAATCGTGCCGGGGTTGGCAACAATTAAATCTGCAGGCAGAGATACATAATAACCACCAGACGCTGCAAGTGCTCCCATTGATACCACGACTTTCTTCTGGAATCTTGCCTTCTTAAGTTCCTCATAGATTTCCTGGGAAGCAGCAACTCCACCACCAGGAGAATCAACTCTTACAAGAATTGCACTGATTCCTCCGTCTTCCGTGAAATGTTTTATATCACGGACAGTCTTTTTGGAGGATGATATAATACCTTCAATTTCAATTACACCAATATTCGCATCAGGCATTAACCCGGTGCCCCGAGAGCCCAATCCAATTAACAAACCAATTATTACCGCAACTGCAAGCACGACAATAATAATAATATGTGATTTTTTCATACACGCTCCATTTGAATATTTTAGTCAAATTGACATAAAAGTCAAGCAGGTGAGCAAAATCAGACTTTTGAAGATATTTGTATCCTTGACATATAGGATTTCAAAAAAACCGTCGTTGATGTTGGCCATTGGCGCGATCTTCATTCCACCACCAAAAAACTTTCCGTTTGTAGCACCGATTATGGTGATATTACCTTCATCTCTCAGGTTATCATCAATATAAACCTTTAAATGGATGGGTTTGCAAGTCATAAGTCCTGCAAAACTGGACAGTAGAAATGTTAAGAAACCACCGAGACTCTTGGGAATATGATTGGCAATCCTTACAACATTGCCACCAAGTCCAACATCAAAAACATTGGCAAAATATCTTTGCCAGGTGCAATTGCCATTTTTAAACTTTACCAATCCAATATCTATGGGCATTAGTTTGCCTTTAAAAATTGTTTCAATCGCTTGCTCATATTCAGACGGAATATTCAGACTTCGGCGCAGGTCAGCACCTGTACCTGCAGAGATAATTCCAAGTGCCGGAAGATTATCAACAGAGTTCTTAGACGCCATCATACCGTTTATGACTTCATTTATTGTACCATCGCCACCAACGCTGATAATCAAATCAAAATTCTCTTTTACTGCATTAATTGCAAGTTCTTTTGCGTGAAAACGGTGTCTGGTCAATGCTATGATTGATTCACAGCCCGACTTTCTAATGTATTCTTGAATGTATTTCAGTTTTCTGCCAGCCAGATATGCACCCGCTGTAGCATTGACAACAATTTGAATCCGCTTGAACATTTTATTTCTTGGTAGAGTTCTTATTATTGAAAATAACAAAGCCAACAGCTGAAAATAGTGCCATAATGCTTATTACACCCCAGATAATTATTGAACGTCCCGCAAATGTATCAAGAAGAACACCACCGAGTAACGGACCAAATGCCCATCCGAAGGTCTGGGCAAGATTATAAAATGCAAGATACCTGCCGCGATTATCCGGACGCGCAATTTTTGAGGCATAACTCTGGCTGGAAGGGGTTATTACCATCTCAGCGATTGTAATGATGACCATTGAGATTATTAGAAAGGAAAATCCCCGGGCAAGTACTACAAAAAAATACCCGATAGCATAAATTAAGGAACCGAACCACAATGCCTTCAGTTCTTTCTTCTCTGGAACAAGATGAGTTATGAAATACTGAAAAAGCGCAACCATGAAGCCATTGATTGAAAATAATACACCGAGTTGGCTCTTTGTAATACCGACACGATTAACCGTGTAGATTGACAATGGCGATACGAGTTGTCCCCAGACAATGAATATGCTGAATGAAATCAGTGTGAAGATAAGAAATCTCTCATCATGAATAACCGAGATTATCTCCTTGAAGTTAATGTTGAATCCCTGTCTCTTTTGTTCTGACAAGGAGGATACATTAGTGGATCCATTTTGTGCTGCACATTTTTGATTGAACAGAGATTCATTGCAATACTTGATTAAAATGAAGGTGGCGATAAGCATACAGAATGCTGTGACAAAAAAAAGATATGCATAGTCAATTGTTGCAAGTAAACCTCCGATGGCTGGACCGAGTGCCCAACCTAAATTGCCACCCATCCGCAGTAAGCCATACGCAGAGAGTCTTTCACTTTCGGTTGTTAGGTCGGCAATATATGCCTGGGATGCGGGAATGTAAAAGGAAAACAAAATTGAATTTGCAATGAGGAAAAGGAATATAGCACATAAATTCTGCCATCGTGTGATGATAATGCCAATAAAAATAAACAAAAAGAATCTCCCGGCAAGAGAACGAATCATAATGAATTTTCTCCCAAATCTATCGCTGAGCTCGCCACCATATAGACCCACAATCGCTCCGATCACCTGTGCGACCATCAATATTGTCCCGACAAGGGTCATAGAGATATGCAGGACATTGTTCAGGAATAGACTCATATAGGGCATTGTGATAGAAAATCCAATAGCACTGACCAAACTCGTTGCAAACAATGCCCAGATGTCTTTGGGAAATCCTCTTGGTAGGATGTATTGTTTGTTCATTATGAAATTTTATTTTACTATCAATATTTTTGCCATAGGGTCCCACAGGGGTAAATGAATTGGTTTTTGTTTAAATATTTTTTTTACTTCTTCTGGTAAATACTTTATGTTAATTATTGCCTCAAAAGCATAGTCATCAAACCAATCATCATACATTGAATAAAATCCCTGATCACCTTCATCGCTTCCGTGGCTATTCTCAACGAGCCATTTTACTGGTTTACTGCTGATGATATCCACACCAAGTATCACCATTGCATGGTTTCCTGCACTGTATCTATAAAAAATTCTTGCTTCTTTATCCATTTTGATTTCTGTCTGGAACACGGCATCATAGTTGAAAACCTTTGAACTCAGTATGCCCTTTTCGCGGTCATTGCTCTTTCCAATATCACAGGAAAACCAGACCGGTTCATTATTCAAGAGTGATTTCTTGACTGCTTCTTTCATAACATCAATGCTTACATTTGCACTGAGTGGATCAGGATAATCAAAGATATTTCTGCAGTTGTCAAATTGGTAAAGCTGATCATAATCTCTGCCTGGATAATTGATCAAAGAAACATAATTTCGGAGGTCAACGGCAACAAACTCCTTATAGAATTCCTGGGGTGTGTATTTTTTGGATTCAACTATCTTGCCATCTTTGTCTTCGTGTCGCCAGACAAATTCCTCAGGAGGCATCGTAAAATTCATTACCAGAATTTTGTATACTGCTTTCAGAATTTTCAGTTTATATACCCTTAATTCGGTTTCATCAGCACCTGAATGCGCCATTCTGCGTAAAATACCAGCGCCAGCAAGAACCTGTTCATTGATCAATCTATTCATCAGCCAGGTATTGCTTGTAGGATATGTTTCAGGGAATATTTCTTTGGGCACAACACCATATTTTTCAACGAGGGCAACAAACCATTGCCAGTATCCGCCATCCTGAACACCATTATCAAGAATTTCATCAAGTTCCCTATCCATCAGGTCACGGTCTCTGGTCTGTATCACAAATTCAAGAAGGAAATTTGCTTTTTCTAATAGGTCATAGAAAGATATATATGACTGTGAGAATTCGAAATTCTTTAGACCGTATTTGGTTATGACCACTGGTCGCATAACATTTAGACCAGCGAATATCCAGCAGCGACCGCTGTTCTTCTGGTCAGTGATTCCTTTTGTTTCAATCCTGTTTGTAAAGAGATTATTGTGTTTCTTTATGAATTCCTGATTTAAAGTTATCTTGTGCAAATCATTATTCGCGAGGGCATTGACCAGGGCAGTGTCCCTGGCATCCAGCGAAAGGGAAGATCTGATCTCGGTTAACAAATTAGAAGTAATCCCTTTTTCTTTCAGATATTGTCCAGCAGTCAAAGAAATGCTAATGAGGTAGCAAACAAACAATGCTACAAAATTATATGTTCTTTCAAAAGAAAAAAATCTCTTAAAGTCCATTTTGACTCCTTTGTAATTATGCTTTTCTTGACAAATTCGTTCTATGTTTAAAGTCTTTTTATCTTATTAATATTATTTTTTCTGTAAAGACTTTATCTTTGTAATTTGCCTTTATAAAATATATGCCTGAACTCAATAATTTTTTCTCGTTGTCAGTTCCATTCCAGAAAATGGAGTATTCACCTTTCTTCAGTCTGCCATTGACCAATTGTCTCACTAACCTTCCGGTAACATCATAGATACTCAATTGGGTTGTTCTTTCTTCAGGGACAGTGAACCGTATCTGAATTGTTTTCGTAAAGGGATTGGGCAATGGTCTATAGAGAATGAAATGTTCCAGGGGTGCGGTAGTATTCTCAGAGATGACTTGCATCTGTTCTGTGTATACCCGCATCATAAAATCATAGAAATACCAGGCATGCCATCCTGGATTAGACGGTTCTGTCCAGTACCAGAAGGAAACGCTATCCCTGGGAATGGTATTATCCATACCAATATATGGTGAAGCCGGCGAACTTGGTAACCAGTGAACAATAAGCCAGAATTGATTTGAGTTATCAATGATTAAAGGTGATGAATAGTTTTTTACAGCCCAACCAGTTCCTGCAGGAAATATGGTTTCGGGTGGCGCAATTTCGTACCCCGGGCTGAGTCCAGGAAGCCCGACAGAATCCTTGTTCAACGACATCATTATCGGCGCATTTGTGCTCACATAAAAGCGTGCTTGAGTGATTTTGTACGGCGGTGCCAGACAGGGGACCATTTTCTGAGCAAATTTGTTATCATAGTAATTGCCCGAAACATAACCATATATATCAAGATTACCATCATCGTATAATATTTCAGTTGTCACGCTGACACTTTTCATCATCGTGTCATTGGAGGGATTGTAGTCATCAGAAACATTTGTATAAAAGCGAACAGAATATGTTTGAACTGCTGAGGGTATCCACGAAGGTGTTAACCACAGGGTACTTGATTGTAAGGGCGTAAGATATGCCTGACCTGTTCCGGTATAAACAAGGTTGTTCCCCACATCATAAATTTTACACACTACAGGGATGTTTTCTGAATAACTGCCATTATTGCAAATCGTAACCCTTGGTGGTCTTGTGTAATTCAAGGTTAATTCATTAAAAGGAAACTCAATTCGTGATACAGCACCGTCATGAAAACAGATACTACCTTTTTGCAATGTATCATTTGCAGTAAACATATCACCCGTAAGCAATGTATAGACGATTGTATTATAAGTACCATAGGCGGGCACTGTCCAGTTAGGGGAAAAACTTACAACTTGTTCTGCACCACTGGCAAGATTTGTGACCGCAACTGTGTCCTGATAGAGTATTGAGCCAAGTGAGTCATAGATCAGACAGAAGGTGTTGAAACTTGCAGTTGCAGTTCCATAGTTCTTTACTGTTGCTTGCGGAGTGATTGATTGTCCAACCTGCAGGAAATTACTTGGTGAATCAACACTTTTTACACCAACATCGTTTGCCATTGTTTCAAGTATTCGTATTGCGTAGACTTCACCACCATTTCCCATTTCCCTGGCGTGAACTGCCTTTCCGCCCGCAACGACAAATGAGCCGTCCTTTGAAATATCCACGGCAGTCAATGAGCCTGGCTCATCAATATCGTCAAGCAATTGGAATATAGGAGTTGAGGATGATCTTTCAAACACTGTGAGTACATCTCCGAATGTGCCCTGATATTGACCCCAGGAAACCGCTGCACCACGCTGACCATTGGCGCTTAATGCACACTCCTCAACATAATCGCCATATTGCGTATACTCCCACAATGGTGTTGATGAGGAAGAATCGTACATCACAACCTTTCCACCGTAAGGGCTGGCTCTGAAAGTTCCAGCCATAATTGTTGCACCATCATCAGAGATTGCTACTGCAGTAGTCCACGAGTGTCCTGTGTAATGTTGCCATTTAAGTGTATAATTAGTGCCGTTCCATCTGTATAGATAGACATTCCCATTGAAATGTCCTTTTACTACATATTTGCCGTCTCCAGAAATTTTTGCCACAGCCTGACCATAATTATAAAGCGAATCCCGTCGTGAACCATTGAGATTGTAGATGTATGTAACATAGTAAGTTGAAATACAGAATACGGAGCCGTCATTGGACATATCAAGTCCGTATACCCCGCTATTTGGTGAAAATGGAATTGTGCGGATTGTATCTCCTGATTGATTGAAGATAAAAAGTTTTGCAGTTCCTGCTGCGGTGCCCAGCACTCCATAGATTGTTCCATCATCACTTACTGCTACACTCGGACCCTGTGAACTTGTGGCGATCTTATATCCGGCAGGGAGATTATAGCGCCAGTTTGGAGAACCACTGCTTGCAGAGAAACTGTAGAATGGTTCACTTGTAGAACCAACAGCAATATCATCGCCTGTGAAAGAAACATCAACCGGGATATACCATTCAGTTAATGGCAGGGGATAAGTCCATATTGGAGTATTATTACCCAGTGTACGGTAGAGGCTTGTTCTCTTGTTATTTAACCACCATCCTGTCTGAATGAACATACCATTACCTGATAGAGAAACATGCTCGGCAATAGCGTACTGGTGATTACGATCAACCCACAATGTTTCTGCTCGGGAATTGTTATATCTTATCGTGTGCAGTCGTAATTCTGATTTTGAACTACCAGGCGTAACATATCTTACCTTGTCGTTTGAAATTTCAACATCCAAACCAGGTGAATTGTCATCCTTTAGCGCTCCTGAAAAAATAATATTAAAACACAACAATATCAAAAATATCCGTAGCATTATTCCTCCTTTATGCAATTATATAAAAATAATAGGTGATGTCAACAACCGTTTTCGGGAGTGTTAACTAAAAATCAAAATTAGGCTTTTTGAAGGGTAAGGTAGTCGTGGAATTAATTCGTAAGAATTTTATTAAGCAGCGACATTTTGAACTTGACAATTTTCATACGGTAATTATACTTATATATAGGTCTGGAGATGGGGTTATGATAAGGAATATTGCCCTGCGTATAGTGATTATATATTTAATTTTCGGTGGTTTATACATCGTCTTTTCAGACCGCATTGTCCAGAGGTTTGCGACCGACCCAGCAACACTCACCAGGATTCAAACATATAAAGGTTGGGGATATGTAGTTGCTACGGGTATATTAATATATCTTTTGATACAAACTCAATTAGAAAGGCTCAAGAAAACCGATATACTTTTAAAGAAGGCAGAAGAGCTGAATGAACGATTGAATAAGGTAAATAATGAATTAAGAGAAATTTGCCGGAGGCGCGATATGTTTATCTCTTTAATAAGTCATGAGTTGAGGGCGCCGCTCAATTCTATTATTGGATTTACTGATGTTTTATTAAAAGAATATTCAGGTAAGATCAATGAAGAACAGAAAAAACAGTTGATGATAGTAAAGGAGAGCTCAAGGCATCTGTTATCATTAATCAACGAATTGATTGATATTGGAAAGATTGAACTTACAGGCGAAAAATTATCAATATCCGCATTTGACCTGCAAAATCTGATAATGGAAATTGTGGAATCATTCAAACCAGTTGCCGAGAAAAAAGGGATAGAGATTAGGTTGAGATCTAAAGATAAAATAAAGATTATATCTGATGAAAAAAGGATAAGACAGGTGCTTTTGAATTTGATAACCAATGGTATCAAATTTACAGATAAGGGTGGGGTATATGTTGATACCATTGACAGTGAAGAATATGTTGTTATAATAGTTGAGGATACAGGTATTGGAATGAGCAGGGAAGATATGAATTATTTATTTGAACCGTTCAGCATTAGCAGATTTAAAAACAGACCGGATGTAGAAGGGACAGGACTTGGTTTATATATCTGCAAACGAATCACAAACCTATTGAAAGGAGAAATATCTGTAGATAGCGAGTTGAATAAAGGGACAAAATTTACTGTAAAATTACCCAAAAATCTGGAGGTAAGATGAAGATTCTTGCTGTTGATGATAAGAAAGAAGAACGATATTTATTAGAAACAATCCTCAAAGATAATGGCTATGAAGTCATCTGTGCAGAGAATGGGAAGGTTGCCCTTGATATACTCAAAAATGAAAAAATAGATATGATAATCTCAGATATTTTGATGCCGGTAATGGATGGTTATACACTCTTATCAAGATGTAAGGAAAACGAGAGACTGAAAAATATTCCATTTATATTCTATACTGCAACCTATACATCTGATACTGATGAAGAACTGGCAAAAAAACTCGGTGCTGATCTATATATAAGGAAACCGATTGAAGTTGATGAGTTCATAAAAAAAATAAAACAGGCGATAATTGATTTTTCCGAAAGAAAAATTGTGCCCAGGGGTGAAGTTAAAGAAGGGATTGAAGAACTCCAGACTCTATATAATCAGGTTCTTGTAAATAAACTTGAGAAAAAATATATAGAACTCCAGCAAATTAAATGGCGATATGACCTCCTTTGTGAACATATTGAAGATTTCATATTCTGGCTTGATGAAAATGGATACTTTACCCAGGTGAATTGTCAGGTTAAGATGTTTGGTTATACACCTGATGATGTTGTGGGCAGGCATTTTACTGAGTTTCTTACACCTAAAAGCCAGAAAATTGCTCTTGAACACTTTGAAAAGGCAAAGATTAGAGAATTCCAGTCTGATGAATATGTGGTTGAGATAATACAGAAAGATGGTTCTATTGCGCTTTTACATCTAAGGTTATATACAATAAAAGAAAATGCAAAATTCATTGGAAGATTTGGGATTGGAAGGGATGTAACAAAGATGGAAGAAACAGAAAGGAAGTTAAAGAGTAGCACGGCAAAATACGAACTCCTTTTTCAAAATATCCCGGTTGGAGTATTTTACTACGACAAAGATTTAATACTGAATGATTTTAATGACCGGTTTGTAGAAATGCTCAAATCAACGCGTGAGAAGTTGTTGGGTCTTGATTTAAATAAATTAAAAGATAAAAGGGTTCTGCCCGCAATAAAGTCAGTGTTTGAAGGAAAGGATGGGGAATATACTGGATACTATGAGGCAACGACCGGTTCAGCAATAATATATGCAGAAATGAAATGTACCCCAATCTATGATGAGGATAATAATATAATTGGTGGGGTTGGCATTGTCCATGATATCACTGAAAAACATAATGCTGAATTGGAGTTGATGGAGAATTATAAGAAGAATCAGAAATTCCTTGAAGGGGTAGTTAATGCCCTTGCTTCAGCAGTTGAAAAAAGGGATCCGTATACTGCAGGGCATCAAAGAAGGGTTGCCCAGCTTTCCTGTGCGATTGCAAAAGAGATGGGATTGGGTGATGATGTGATTAAATGCCTCAATATCTCAGGTATTTTACACGATATCGGAAAGATTTATGTGCCGGCTGAGATTTTGAGCAAACCCGCGAGGCTCACCCAGGCAGAATATGATATTGTAAAAGAACACCCGAGAATTGGTGCTGAGATTCTTGAATCCGTAGAATTTCCTTGCCCTGTTGCAATGATCGTTTTGCAGCACCATGAAAGGCTTGATGGTTCTGGTTATCCTTCGGGTTTAAAAACAGATAAAATTCTCCTTGAGGCAAGGATCCTTGCGGTTGCGGATGTGGTTGAGGCGATGATGACCCACAGACCATACCGTCCTGCCTGGGGTGTTGATGTAGCTTTGAACGAAATAATTACCAACAAAGGTTTTCTCTATGATTCAGAAATTGTTGAGGTTTGCGTAAGGTTATTCAAAGAGAAGAATTTTGACTTTTAGAGGAACACATTGATGATTACCTTGATTTAGTTGAACAAGGAAATGATATGTTGAAGACCAAATTGCTGGTCTTTCTCAGTGATTTTTTCCTGCCCTGTAATGCCGGTAGTAGTTTGTAGCAGGTCTCCACTACTATTCTGTATGTTTCTTGCTAACGCAACTGGACAGAAAATCTGCCTCCTGCCCAGTTTGTAGGAAATTCCCAGAGGGGACTGTTAGCACGAACCCCCCAGGTATAGACTGTCGCTGAGTCAATAGTAATTACAGAATGTGTTGTATATACAGTGTTCTCGTAAATAGGTGTTTCATCAAGAAAAACTTGATAATCATAAGATTGTGCTTTAGGTACCTCAGACCAGGTAAGGTCTATATTGGCAGGTAGAGAGTCAAAGAAAAGGACTGTGTCATAAGGTGGATAGATCAATACAGGTGGAGCAAATCGCATTCTTACTACCTCAAAATGTCTTGGTACAGACCAATCCGTATAATAATCCCATTTGGACCCATATGCCCTCACTTTCCAGGTGTATTTATCAATAAGCGAAGTGTCCGCCCAGTTTTGGGTCAGTATATTTGTATCAAGTTGTAATGTCCATTCTTTTGTTCTTTCACCAACAATATTTATTTCGTATGTTTCTGCCCCTTCAATATGTTCCCAAGAAATCAATAATCTGTTGCCGCCAACAAATGGCATATGGATAAAACTGTCTGGTGGTGTCAGTAATTCGGGTGGTGCAGGTGGTGGCAGAAGTGAATCTTCAGGAGGCTTATATTCATTTGGATTTTTGCAGTTTGGCTCAACGCTCAAGAACAGGATAAATGCGAAAAACAGGATTGCTTTAAATATCACATATCTATGGTCGCTCTTCATTTTTCCTCCCACTTACTATTTTTTATTATATCCGTAGTTTTAAGTTTGTCAAGTAGCCGATTATCACCCGCGGATTTTTTCTATATCCTCAGCAATTGCCTTTCTTAACGATTCATCATCTGCAAATCTTTTTATTGCTCTTATTCTACGGATAAACTCCACAGTGATTTCCTGTTGATACAGATTGCCAGAAAAATTCAAGATGTGGACCTCAATTTCATTATGACTTAAAAACATGGCGCCTTTGTGGAAAGTGTTATCAATTGCAAGTCTGACTTCATAAACACCGTCCAACGGTAATAGTTTTTCTTTTTTAACATTCAGGTTAATTGTGGGAAATCCAAGTTTAGTGCCCTTACCTTTGCCTTTTTCCACTTTTCCCGTCAATGAATAGTTTCTGCCTAATATGCGATTCGCCCCAGGAATGTTGCCTAAAAGAAGGAGTTCTCTTATTCTTGTGCTTGAAATCACACCTTCCTGGTCTTTTATCCTGGGAAGGATTTCCACTAAGAATTTGCCCTGCGCAAGTTCTTTAAAAAGTTTTGCTGTTCCTTTGCGATTCTTGCCAAAATGGAAATTTTCACCAACGATAATTGCGTATGGCTGTATAGTTTTATATACCAATTGAACAAATTCCTCAGGATTTTTTTCTGAAAATTCTCTATCAAATTTGAAATAGAAAACAAAGTCAATATCCAGGGAACAAAGGATTTTTTCTTTTTCTTCAATAGTTGTAAGAAAAAAAATTTCATTTGTATGTAAAACAGATACTGGAGAGGGGTCAAAGGTGATTATCCCGATGTTCCTATCTTTACCTCTGAAATCTTTCAATCTTTCAATGATTTCCCGATGGCCCCTGTGAATGCCATCAAAGTTACCAAGGGCACAAACTGAATTGTGAAGAAACGGATCTGCTTTATTGTGGAATATTCGCATTCTTGATTGTTCTGAATAGAGCGGTCAAAATTGTCGTTTTTGCGGTCGTTAGTTTTGTCCTTATTCTTATTCCTGCAGCAAGTCTATGCCCACCTCCGCCAAATCTTCTTGCAAATTCATTAACATCAATTATTCCATCACTACGCAGACTGATCCGTATGCTGTCTTTTTCTTCGCGAAAGAAAACAGATACGCGGACTCCTTCTATTGCCTGCAAAAATGAAATAAAATTCTCAGAATCAGACATTTGCGCTCCTGTTCTCTTTAGCATTCTGTCTGTCAACTCCATTACTCCAACACTGTTTTCTATCTTTATTGTGTTAAGCACACTGCTCAAAAGTTTTGTCCCTGCGATTGTCTTGGCATTCAACTTTTTTACAAGGGAGGCAGAGTCAATCCCCTTTGATATCAATTCTGAACAAATTTTCAGAGCATTTACCGTTGTGTTGGGATAGACAAAGCCACCAGTCTCATTGTAGATGCCTGCATAAAAAATCTCGGCTGTAAATGTATCAATCTTTATGTTAAGCGTCTTGTATATTTTGTATATAATCTCACATGCAGATGATGCCTTTTCGTCAATGATTGCAATATCACCAAACTGTTTATTGCTTTTATGATGATCGATGTTAACGATTAACTTATCCATAGATCTTGATGCACTAAATTGGTCAGGTGGAAAGACCCTTTCTATGTCTGCTGAATCAACAACGATGAGCATATCAAATTGAGGCAAGTTCTTTGTAAATCTGTAATTTTTAGACAAAAATGTGTATTTCCCTGGAATTGGTGAGGAACAGAATAAAACTGGTCGGGATTTCTTGTAGAAGTAAACCAGATTTGCCATTGCTAATGCAGAACATATACCATCACAATCAGGATCAATATGCGTTGCGATGACGATATTATTTCGGGCTTTTATTGCCTTTCTCAATTTCATTAAGGAGTTTGTCAATTTTTTCTCCATATTTTGGGCTTTCATCAAGTATGAATTTCAAATCAGGAATAAATTTTATTCGGATACGGTGGGCAAGTGCGGTTCTGATAAAACCTTTTGCACCTTCAAGAATATTCAGATCATTAGTGCCATCACCAAGAGTAGTAAAATAAATTTTTGCATCTTTCAAATCTGGTGAGATTGCGACTTTCGTGATTGTTACCATTCCAAGTCTTGGGTCTCTGATTTCCTGACTTATAATCAGAGAAATTTCTCGTGCAATCAGTGAAGCAACCCGCTCGTTTCTCATTCTCAGATTGTCCTGGTTTCAGCGTTCAAAACAATAGCCGAAGGAAAATTTTCGAGGAACTCTATGGCTGCTCTCATTGTTGATTCTACAATATTCTGTGAATTGCTACAGGTTACTATCGCCAGTTGTGATCGCTGCCACAATGATGAATCACCATATTCACAAATCGCTATATTCAAACGGTTTTTCAATTTCTCCTTCAAACTCAATATGACTCTTCGGCGGTCTTTAAGAGACTGGCAATGTTCTATATGCAAATCAATCTCACAAACACCAATAAAAAATCTATTATTCTTTGTAGTTTGCTTTGACACTATTTTCTATTCAGTTTCTTTCCCAGTCGTCTCTTCAATTTTGTAGAATTGAAGACTGTCTCCCTTTTGTAAATCACTAATATTCTCAAGCCCAATACCACATTCATAACCTGCTGCTACTTCTCTGACATCATCTTTGAATCTTTTCAAAGACAAAATATTTGTTTTAGTAATCTCTTTACCATTTCTTAATATCGAAACGACAGCATTTCTCATTACTTTGCCGTCTTTTACATAGCAACCAGCAATCAAACCGACTTTTGGTATATTGAATATCTCGCGTACTTCGCCTTCGCCAATAAGGATTTCACGCTTCTGCGGTTCAAGCAAACCTACTATTGCTGAGCGCAGATCATCAAGTGCCTCATATATCAGTCGGTAAGTACGGATTTCAACACCCTCACGTTCTGCAGTTTCCAATGCCTCAGCATCTGGGCCAATATGAAATCCAACACAAATAGCACCGGTTACCTCAGCAAGGAGAACATCAGATACACTTATTTTACCGACACCCTTATGAATGATATTGATGCGGGTATCTTCAATTTTCAACTCTTGAAGTTTTTCATCCAGTACCTCCAGTGAACCGCCTGTATCTACCTTTAGAATTATATTTAATTCCTTTGTTTCGCCGGTTTTGATTTTTTCCTGGAGGTCAAGCAATGTGATCTTTGCCTTTTTTGCCTTCATTCTTCGGTTTCTTTCGAGAAGTTCACGCTGGTAGGCAAGTTCTCTTGCCTGTCGTTCATCATCTACTACAACAAAAATCTCACCAGTTTGTGGTAGTCCGTCAAAGCCAAGAACCAATACTGGTGTTGATGGACCAGCCTCATCCACACGTTTCATCGTTTCATTAAAGAGTTCACGCACCCTCCCTGCCTGTGAGCCGCACAAAAATGGCTCGCCCTTCTTCAATATTCCTTCCTGAACCAAGATCGTGCAGACATTACCCCGACCATGTTCTAATTTTGCCTCCAGAACTACACCTCTTGCTTTGGTATTAATTGGTGCTACAAGATTTAGTTCTTCTGCCTTTACCAGTATGGCATCAAGCAGGTCATTGATCCCAATGTTTTTCAAGGCAGATGTTTCAACACAGATAGATTTCCCACCAAATTCTTCAACGATGACATTAGCTTTGGCAAGTTGGGATTTCACAAGGTTTATATTTGCACGGGGTACATCAATTTTATTAATCGCCACAATTATTGGAACATTTGCTGCCCTTGCATGGTCAATTGCCTCAATTGTTTGAGGCATTACTCCTTCATCCGCTGCAACGACAAGTACTACAATATCGGTTACCTGAGCACCCCTTGCCCGCATCGTAGTGAAATCTTTGTGACCGGGTGTATCCAGAAAGGTTATCAATTTTTCATTGTAGGAAATTTGATACGCCGCCATTCTTTGAGTTATCTTGCCAAATTCAGTTTCCGCAATGCGCAATTTCGTTATCGCATCCAGGAGTGTTGTTTTGCCGTGATCCACATGACCCATAACCGTAACCACTGGTGGTCTTCTGATTACTTCACCTCTTTTCTCTTCTTTTTGGTCAATCTGTTCTTCAACAGTTAATACCTTCATTTTGCATTTGAATTCATCGCACAGAACTGCGATTGTATCAAGGTCAAGCCTCTGATTCAAACTTGCCATAACCCCAAGGCTAAGACATTTCTTTATGACCTCACTCGGAGGCAAATCAAGTGTTTGCGCAAATTCGGCCACGGTCATAAATTCAACAACCTCTGCGACTTTTTCAGTTACAGCCTCAGGGGCTCTCACTTCTTCTTCTTTTTTGTAGTGCTTTTTAGCTTCACCCTTTTCAATTTTTGCAAGAGTGGCTTTGACTGTTTGCCGTACTTCTTCTTCATTAATTTTTTTTGCTTTTTCTTTTGGATGGGAGGCACTTTTAAATCTTGAAAATTCCTTTTTTACCCGCCTCTTTTCTTCAGCAATTTTTGCTTTAATTTTTTTTATTTCTTCATCGGTCAACATAGACATATGCCCCTTAGCCTTTATTCCAACTTGCTCAAGCATCTTTATCAGGGCGTCACTTGAAAGGCCCAGACTTTTTGCCAGGTCATGGACTTTCTGGGGCATTTTCTGTCTCCTTCTCTTCTTTCCTGGGTCTTAATTTTTCCAGTAATTTATTAACGCCGTCATCATCCATTGCAAGCAAAGCCTTCAGTTCTTCGGGCGTTGCTTTCAGCACACTCAAGACATTTGTATAACCTTTTTCTATTAATATTTTTTTCAAGGTCTTGCTGAGTTCCGCAACATCTTCAATCCTTGTTTCCTCCAATTTCTTTTCCTCCAATTCCTTTTCATATTCAGAAATCTTTTTGATTTCAATATGGACGCCTGTCAATTTTGAGGCAAGGTCTACATTCACGCCATTCTTGCCTATTGCTTTTGAATAATCTTCATCAGGGACAATTGCCAGAATGCTTCCTTCACTGAGAGATTTTATTTCTTTGACTTTTGCTGGTGAGAGACTGCGTGATACCTGAAGATTAATATCTTTGCTCCATTGAATGACATCAATTTTCTCTCCTGACAGCTCTTTTACGATTGATTGGATTCTACTCCCTCGGTATCCGACGCAGGCACCTATTGGGTCAATCTTTGGGTCAATAGTTTGCACGGCAACTTTTGCCCTGACTCCGGGTTCACGCACGATTTTAATAATCTGTATGATACCATCTTTTATCTCCGGAATTTCGTAGAACAATAGCCTTTCCAGAAATTTTGGATCGGTTCTTGACAGAAGAATTTTTGGACCCCATTGTGCACGCTCTACTTTGAAGACCACCGCACGGATTGGCGAATCAAGTCTATAGTGTTCGGTTCTCATCATTCCATAACTCGGAATACTTGCCTCAATTGGTCCTAAATCAACAAGCACTTCGTTTCTACCAACTACCTTCACAATTCCTTTAACAATCTCACCAATTTTCTTTTCGTATTCGCCCATTATTCGGTTTCGTTCTGCCTCACTTATTCGTTGAGTCAATGCTTGTTTGACTGATTCAATTGCAGTTCTGCCCATTTCTTCAAGTGGAATTGGTATTCTAAAATCATCACCGATGTTGCACTCTTTTGTTTGCTGTGCATCTTGCAATAGAATCTCTTTTTCCGGGTCATTCACTTTGTCTACAACCTTTTTCACAATAAATATCTTTATTTCACCAGTGGATTTATTCACGGTAACTTCAGATTCAACACCTTTGCCATATTTTCTTTTCACACCACTTTTTATTGCCTCGGCGAGTGAGTCAATTACATAATCGAATTTTACCCCGCGAATACGGGCAATTGTTTTTATGTTTTCTATGATTTGATTATCTTCATTTGCCATAGTCAATCTCCTCAACAATTTTTGCTTTAACAATATCCTGCAACTTTATAACGGTCTCTCCAGACTGCTGGGCAATCGTGACTGAATGGGCACTTGCTTCTCTTATGTAGCCTTTTATCTTGTTGTGTTTGAGATTGATTTCTGCCAATTTGCCCCTTGCCCACTGAAAATGCTCGGGTCTTGTAAGATATCTTTCCACACCCGGTGACGATACTTCAAGAGTATATTGAAAATCAATCAGGTCAGATTTATCTAATTCTTCAGAAACAACATTACTGACCCTTTCGCAATCCTTTATTGTAACACCGCCCTGATCACGGTCAATGAAAATTCTCAAGGTTCTTGAAACTTCATTGAATTGAATATCGTATAATCTGAAATCCATCGGTTCAATAATACTTCTGATCAGTGACTCAATTTTTGGTAATTCAATTTTATACATTTAACCTCGCCATCAGTTTTTCTTTTAATTTAACACAATTGTCTCTAATTGATTGTTTGCTACATTCTATTTTTTCACCGGTTTCTCTGACATAAATATCAAATTGGTCATTCTTTATGCCCTTCGTCCCAATTGTAAGGCGTATTGGAATTCCTATCAAATCCGCATCATTAAATTTTATGCCTGCGGAAACATCCCGTTCATCCATAATAATTGAAAATTGTGCCTCACTCAAAATTCTGGATACCTCAGTACTGATCTTCTGGATTTCGTGGTCCTGCGGATTCAGCATAATTATGTGAATATCAAAAGGTGCTATGGAAATAGGCCAGACATTTCCTTTTTCATCTCCTCTTTGCTCCACTGCACATGCCATTATCCTTTCCAATCCTATTCCATAACTTCCCATTACAATTGGTTTTTGTTTTCCTTGAGGATCAAGAAAATATGCGCCCATACTTGCTGAATACTTTGTACCGAGTTTGAATATATGTCCTAACTCAAGGGCGCTGTTTATTTTTAGTTCTCCGCCACATTTTATACAACGGTCGCCATTTTTTATCTGCCTGATATTATAATAACTTTTTACATTTATATCCCGGTTGATATCTACGCCCTTGATGTGATAATCATTTTCGTTGGCACCTGTGACCATTCCCTTTGTATCTTTCAACAGGTCATCTGCGATGGTTGTGATATTTGATATTCCAACCGGCCCAATAAAACCCGGCTCTGCACCAAAGTACTTCTGGATTTCTTCAGAAGTTGCTGGCTGATAGTCGTTTCCTATGATTCTTCTCAGGCGGTCTTCATTGATTTCATAGTCTCCTCTGATCAGAATCAAAATGGGTTCTTTGCCGGGCGCACTCATAAACATATTTTTTATCAAATTGGACGGTTTAACACTTAGAAACTGACTTACTTCTTCAACCGTTCTCTTGTTTGGTGTTGCTACTTTTTCCAAATTGCCTTCGGAAAATGATACATATTCACCAGAACCTTCTGCAATTGCAAGATTTGAGCGATATCCACACTTTGCACACATTACGATACTATCTTCACCACCTTCCACAATTGCCATAAATTCTTTTGATTCACCAGTGCCCATCAATCCACCAGATGCATCAACAATCACAAATTTCAATCCACATCTTGTAAATATCCTTGAATATGCCTCTTTGTGAAGATTGAAACTTCTGTCCAGCCCATCTTCATCAATATCCAGACTGTATGAATCCTTCATTATAAATTGTCTTGAACGAATAACCCCGCCCCTTGGTCTTGGCTCATCCCTAAATTTTGTTTGAATCTGGTACCATATCTGGGGCAGGTCACGATAAGAACGGATATAGTTACGGGCAATTTCAGTAATTACCTCTTCGTGGGTAGGGCAGAGGCAATAATCTCTATTTTTTCGGTCTTTCAATCTAAACATATCATCCCCAAAATCCTTCCATCTTCCAGATTCTTCCCAGATTTCCTTTGGTGATAAGGCAGGCATCAAGAGTTCCTGTGACCCTATCCGGTCCATTTCTTCACGAATGATATTCGCAATCTTCAGCAATACCCGCCATGCCAGGGGCAAATAAGTATGAATCCCGGCACCATGCTGTTTTAAAAAGCCTGCACGTAGAAGAAGTTTGTGGCTTTTCAGTTCAGCATCTTTCGGGTCTTCCCTTAAGGTTTCAATCAATGCCCTTGATAATATCATAACTATTAATATAACATAAAATTCAAATAAAGTCAAGGGTCAGCATTTAACCAATTATCCTTCTGACTTGGACCATCCACCAATGTAGGGCAAACCTTTAGGTTTGCATTAGTTTACTGGAGTAGCGACTTCAGATGTGGATAAACCGCGAAACCTTGCCAAGAGTGTGACGGTAGAGTAAAACGCA